>JAGXRQ010000101.1 GCA_018335675.1 Bacteroidota bacterium
GAAATTGTGTACCTTTGTTCTCTGGTTAAATGTTTCATTTTGCAACTTTTTTTTGACGAGGAAAGCCAATTAAACTTTATCCATCAGGACAAGGGGAAAGATAATTTCTTTCTCCTTTGTCTTGAAAAATATTATTTACTTTATATCCTCGTAAAAAGTTGCATTAATTACTTGAATTTAGGGATTAATAATATGCATAATTATTCGGAAGTGACTTTTTTTAATGTTTGATTTCCTTTAAGAATATCGGGAAGTTTATCTTCTGCATCTTTCTCGAAAATATTGCAATACCACTGAAAGTTTTGAGTTGCATATATATATTGGTCTTTAAAAAATGCTCCGCATCCAAGTTGCAATGCATTTTCTGATAAAATATTTGCTCTATGTCCGGGAGAGTTCATCCACTGATTCATTATTTTCTCAGCAAGATCCAGATAAGTTTCTCCATTAGAAATATAATTGTATGCAATATTTTCAGCAATAAAAGGGTTGTTAATACCTGCAAGTCGAGCCCTATCTCCTGTATTTCTTCTTTTTTTTGTTTTTGAATTTATGTGAGAAAAGAATTTTTTCTCTACCATTTCCTTGCTATGATGATATGAAGAAATTTCAAGAGCTTTATGATAATCGAGTGGCTTTCTGTCATTTTCAATTCTAATTTCATTTGTAAGATAAAACAAAGCAGAGTTAATAAGAGCGTAATCAGGCTTAGAAAAATTTACTTTCTGATAAAAAATTGAATACTCTCTGAAATCTGTATGATTTATTGAATCATAAAACTTATAATCCCATACATCCTGGGCATTAGTTTTTTGAAAAAATAATAGTAATACAAGCAGAAAAGAAACTCTTTTAACCATAGCAATAATTTTTACAAGTTTAATCATAATTTCAAAATCAGAGACTAAAAATTCTACACATTAATATCAATAACTATTCCTCAATAAAAAAGTAATACCTTTGAAAAACAAATTTTAAAAATGAAAATAACGAGGAAAAAAATAGGAAATTATCTATCACTCGTGAAATTCAGTCATACTGTTTTTGCAATGCCATTTGCCCTTACAGGCTATTTTACGGCCGTATATGCTCATGGTTATGGGTTCAACCCCCTAATTCTTCTTTTGATAGTTCTCTGCATGGTGTTTGCTAGAAATGCTGCAATGGGATTCAACCGCTATTTAGATCGCGACATTGACAAATTAAATCCAAGAACATCAAAAAGAGAAATCCCAAACAAAATTATAACGCCAAAAAACGCAATATTATTTGTAATCATAAACTCAATATTATTTATTACTACAACTGCATTTATTAATATGCTATGCTTAGTTTTATCGCCTATAGCTTTGGCGGTAATATTAGGTTATAGCTTCACCAAGAGATATACATGGTTGTGTCATTTGGTGCTAGGGCTTGGTCTTTCACTAGCTCCTATAGGTGCATATTTAGCAGTATCTGCACAATTTCATTATGTGGCAATAATTTACTCCTTAATTGTATTGTTTTGGGTTGCAGGATTTGATATAATATATGCTCTCAATGATGAAAAGTTTGACAGACAAAATAATTTATTTTCAATCCCATCATATTTTGGTGAAAAAAAAGCCAGAATTATTTCAGCATTTTTTCATTTGATATCCGGCTGCTTACTCTTAATAATTGCTTATTTTGAGATGTTTGAATTAATTGCAACCGTTGGAGTACTTGTTTTTCTTTCTCTTCTTATAATCCAACATATTATTGTGATTATAAGCCGAAACAGAATCAACGCCGCTTTCTTTATAACAAACGGAATAGCCAGTATTATTTTGGCAATTGGAATTATACTTGAAATGATAATTATTTATTATTAATTTAGCCCATTGAAAACAATTAAACTTACTTCATACCAAAACTATTACCTTATGAATTCTACAAAAAAACTATTGTTTAGCAAAAGAAACATTAGTGCAAAACGATGCATTATAATTCTAATGCTTATGCTGACATCTGTTGTTTACGGCCAAACAGACACAGTTCGTATCGGCAAACATGACCCAATGACTGCAGAAAAGCTTTACAATGAAGGCATTTCGCTTTTTAGCAAAGAAGAGTATCCTGCGGCAATGCAAAAATTCAGTGAGGCTATTTATAACAGAAGCGATTTTTATCAAGCATTCTATAACAGAGGCATTGTTAAAGATATTATGAAAGATTACAATGGTGCGATTGAAGATTACAACCGAGCGTTAATTTTAAAACCTAGAGACCCTCAAACGCTTCTGGCTAGAGGAAAAGCATGGCTTGCTTTAAACAACCTTGAATCTGCCAAAGGTGATTTTTCAAGAGCATTGGAAGTTGACAAAAAAATGCATCTGGCATATTATTATCGAGGTGTGGTTAATTTTATGACGGGCAAATATGACGATGCCATTCTTGATTTTTCTGAAACAATAAATCTAAAACCTGACCATGCATATGCATATAACGACAGGGGAAGCTGTAAGTTAAAACTTGGTGATTTGGACGCTGCTGCTTCTGATTATCTGCAGGCTGTAGTAATGGACCCAACAATGTTTTTCAGTTATAATAATTTGGGAACTGTAAGAAAAGAACAAGGAAAATATGAGGAAGCTGCTGAATATTTTAGTACAGCCATAAGAATTAGAAATGACTATGCAGAAGCATACAATAACCGAGGCGTAGTTAGGATATTTTCTGAAAAATTTGAGGATGCAATAAAAGATTTTAATAAGGCAATTGAATTAAATCCTGATATGATTTCAGCATACAACAATAGAGGAAATGCCAAATATAAACTTAATGATTTTAAAGGTGCTATTGAAGATTATAATTTAGTAATTACAAAAGAACCCGAAAATGGATCAGCATATCTTAACAGGGGAATAAGCAAGGAAATGATGAGAAACACTAAAGGAGCAGAAGAAGACTGGAGAAAAGCCGTTTCTCTCGGAGTAAAAGAAGCTGAAGAATTTCTGAAAAAATAAGTTTTCAAACCAAAAAATAAACTAAAAAGATGAAAACCAAGATAAATATCCAAATAAAATCATTAATGATAGTTGTTCTAACTATCTTATCAATAAACGTATACAGTCAGAGCGTTGAATTTCACAGAGATTATTTCCCTTCCGATAGAGCAGGCTTGAAAGAAGCTCTTCAGGATCTTAAAGACGGTGATAAACTTTTTTTAATGGGACCAGCAATGTATACAGATGCTTTAGTTTTCTATAGTAGAGCTAATACATTCAATCCAAATAATGCAATGCTCAACTACAAAATTGGTATTTGCTATTTAAATTCTGTAAATCATCCAAAGTCGATTGAATATTTTGAAAAAGCAGTAAGATTAAATGTACCACAAATAGATGTTTATTATTATTTAGGTTTGGCTTATCAATTCAATTTAGATTTTGAAAAAGCGGTTGAAAACTACAACTATTACAGACGTTCATTAACCCCACCCGAATTGATAAACAACCGTGAACGCATCGACAAAAGACTTTCTGAATGTAGAAATGCTACTGAGCTAGTAAAAAAGCCGGTAAGAGTGTTTATAGACAATATGGGAAATACAATAAATTCAGTATATGATGATTATAGTCCGATTTTAAGTTATCAAGGCAATATGCTTTATTTCACAACACGCAGACCTATTGATAATAAAGCTAAAAGAGATAAGAATGATCATAAGTTTTTTGAAAACATATTTGTTTCGCAAAAACTTGGCAATAGATGGATGCCTGCCACAGAGCTTGAAGGAAGCATAAACACAAAAAACTCACACGACGCAACAGCAGGGATTTCGTTTGACGGGCAAACTCTCTTTGTATATAAAGGAGACAAAGGAGGTCATATTTATGAATCTTTTCTAAAAAACAATAAATGGTCTAAACCAAAAAAACTTCCTAAAACAATTAATACAGATTTCCATCAAACTAGCGTAGCCCTTACAAGAGATGGAAAAACAATGTATTTTGTAAGCAACAGAACAGGAAGTATTGGTGGTAAAGATATTTGGATGACTACTCTTGATGAAAAAGGAAGATGGGCATTTCCTGTAAATATGGGGGCAACTATCAACACCGAACACGACGAAGAAAGTATTTTTCTTGCACCCGACGGAAAAACAATGTATTTCAGTTCAAGAGGTCACAATTCTATGGGTGGGTTTGATATTTTTAAAACTACTTTCGAACATGGCAGATGGACGGATCCTGTCAACTTAGGATTTCCAATTAACTCTCCAAACGATGACCTGTTTTTCACAATGGATGCAACCGGCGAAATAGGATTCTTCTCGTCTGTAAGACCTGATGGATTTGGCGGAGCCGATATTTACATGGTTACTTTTCTTGGACCTGAAAAGCCTGTTATCCATAAAACTGAGAATCATTATATCGCAAGCATAATTCGACCGGTTAAAGAAAGACTTATTGGAGATGCTGTTGAGATTGTAACTACACCTATGACTGTAATAAAAGGTAAGATAACCGATGAAAAAACGGATGACCCATTGTTTGCAACACTAGAACTTTACGATAATGAAACAGAAGCCCTGCTTGCATCTTTCACTTCAAATAAACAAACAGGAGCTTACCTTATATCACTTCCCGGAGGGAAAAATTATATGATTGCAGTTAAATCTGATGATTATTTGTTCCATTCCGAGAATATTAATGTTGCCCAAAGCGATGTATCTAGAGAGATTATTAATAATATTAAACTTAAGAAAGTTGAAGTTGGACAAAGCATTGTTTTGAACAACATATTTTTCGATACAGGAGCTGCAACATTGAGACCGGAATCATATGCAGAACTCGGAGTATTATATGCTTTATTGTTAAACAACCCATCATTAAAGATAGAAATTTCAGGTCATACTGACAATGTTGGGTCAGCTGCAGCTAACCTCAGATTGTCAGAAGAAAGAGCAAGAGCGGTTGTTGCCTATCTGATAGAAAGAGGCGTTAATAGAGATAGACTAACATATAAAGGATATGGATTTTCTAAGCCTATTGCTTCTAATGAGACAGCACAAGGCAGACAAATGAACAGGCGAACCGAATTCCAAATATTAGATAAGTAAAAAAAAGAGGCTCAGAAATCTGAGCCTCTTTTTCTTCATCACCAATTACATTATACTTATTTGCCTTGGTGGTTTTTGTTTTGCTTCTTCCTTTTTAGGGATAGATATGTAGAGAACACCATCCTTATGTTTTGCTGAAATCTTATCGGCCTCAATGCTCTGTGGCATAGTAAAAGATCTTTTAAATGATGAGTAACTGAATTCCCTTCTCATAAATTTTCCATTTTTGTCGCTTTCTTCATTCTTCAGTTCTCTTTCTGATGAGATTGTCAGCACATTGTTTTCTAAGTCAATTTTAAAATCATTTTTGTCTAAACCCGGTGCTGCTACCTCAATTTTAAACTCATCATTGTTCTCAATTACATTTACTGCAGGAACACTGATGCCGGTGTGATCATCAAAAACACTGTTTAATAGGTCTCTACCAAAAAAGTCGTCTAAAATATTTGGCATTGCAATGCCTCTTCTGATTACTGGTAACATAGCTTAATCCTCCTTAATTTTTTGGTTAAACATATTGATTATTTGTGTTTTAAGATTCATTTTGAATCATTACATTAAAATACAATACCTGTGCCATCAGATTTTCACTAACATTATTACAGATTTAAACCAAAAAATGCGCCAATATGGCGCATTTCAAAATAAATCACTGCCATTTTGACCTATCTATTCAAAAGTCATAGGGTTTTTAACTTTTTCTTTAAGGAGAGCAATATCAACGGCTTCTATCATTTCACTCACATAATGAAATGTCAATCCTTCAAGATATAACTGATTAATTTCCTTGACATCTTTTTTATTTTCTTCAGACAATATTATATGATTTATAGATGCTCTTTTAGCGGCAAGTATTTTTTCTTTAATACCGCCAACGGGAAGAACTTTCCCTCTGAGAGTAATTTCGCCTGTCATAGCAATTCCCGGCTTAACCTTTCTTTGAGTAAACGCTGAAGTAAGTGCCATGAACATTGTTATTCCGGCAGATGGACCATCTTTAGGGGTAGCACCTTCAGGCACATGAATATGAACATTCCACCTGTCAAAAATATCATCTTTAAGATTTAATTGTTTTGCGTGAGCTTTAATATATTCATAAGCCAAGGAAGCGGATTCCTTCATAACATCACCAAGGTTTCCTGTAAGAGTTAACACCCCCTTACCCCTGCTAATGCTTGCTTCAACAAAGAGCACCTCACCACCGGCCCATGTCCATGCAAGTCCGGTCATTATACCCGCTTTATCCTTAATTTGAGAAACATCTCTTACAAATATTGGAGAACCCAAAATATCTTCAAGTTCTGTTATTTTCACAGATTTCCCAACTTTCTCACCACTCACCATTTTCTTTACTTTTCTGCGAATAACTGTTGCTAATGTTTTTTCAAGCGTTCTAACTCCAGATTCTCGGGTGTATTGTTGAATAATTTGCTCTAACACCTGATCTGCAAAACTCAGCTGTTTCTTTTTCAATCCATGATTTTCAAGTTGCCGAGGAATTAAATGCCTCTTTGCAATTTCAACTTTTTCCTCGACTATATATCCACTAAGATCAATAATTTCCATTCTATCTCTAAGCGCAGGGTGAATAGTAGAAACGGTATTAGCAGTTGCTATGAACATTATATTCGACAAATCATATTCTAATTCAAGATAGTTGTCGTAAAAATTAGTGTTTTGTTCAGGATCTAGCACTTCTAATAAAGCAGATGCAGGATCTCCATGAAAAGTATTTTGTCCTACTTTATCAATTTCGTCAAGCACGAAAACCGGATTAGAAGACTTAGCTTTTTTCAGATTTTGAACAATTCTACCCGGCAATGCACCAACATACGTTTTTCTGTGTCCCCGAATCTCTGCTTCATCTCTTAAACCTCCGAGCGACATCCTAATATAATTTCTTCCAACAGCAGATGCGATAGATTTCCCTAGAGAAGTTTTACCTACTCCGGGAGGGCCTACAAAGCAAAGGATTGGCGATTTCATATCACCTTTCATTTTCAAAACGGCAAGGTATTCTAAAATCCTATCTTTAATTTTTTCCAAACCAAAATGATCTCTCTCAAGAATATCTTTTGCTTTTGAAAGATCAAAGTTATCAGGAGTAAATTCGCCCCAAGGTAATTCAAGCAGAGTATCAAGATAGTTTAGCTGTATAGAATATTCCATAGCTCCGGGGTGCATTCTTTGTAGCTTATTAAGCTCTTTTTCAAACACATCCTGAACTTGTTTATTCCATTTTTTATTCTTTGCCTTCTCTTTAAATTCATTAATTTGGTGTTCATGCGGGTTACCACCAAGCTCATCCTGAATAGTTTTTAGCTGCTGATTTAGAATATAATCTCTTTGTTGCTTATCAATATCAACTTTAACTTTTGAATGAATCTGGTTTTTTAGTTCAACAACCTGCAGTTCGTGAGTAAGATGAACAAGTACAATATTAGCTCTTGCAAGCAAATCTTGTGTTTCAAGAAGTTTTTGTTTCTCCTCAACACTTATATTAAGATTAGATGATATAAAATTCACCAGAAATGCCGGGCTTTCAATGTTCTTAATTGCAAAAGCAGATTCACTTGGAATATGAGGAGATTGTTTAACAATTCTAATAGCAAGATCCTTAATGGTGCTAATTAGAGCTTTGAAATTCTTATCATTGCTAGGTTTTGTTTTAATATCGAATGCAGAAACAGTAGCCTTAATATAGGGTTCAGTAGAAATAAGAGCTTCCATTTTTATCCTTTTCTTACCCTGAATAATAACAGTTGTATTACCATCGGGCATTTGCAGGATTTTAATTATATAAGCAGCCGTTCCAATTTTATTCAGGTCATCAAACTCCGGTTCTTCAACATTGGGGTCTTTCTGACTCACAACACCGATAAGTCTATCCTTCTTATAAATATCGCGTACAAGCTTAATGGATTTGTCGCGGCTTACAGTGATTGGAATAACAACACCAGGAAATAAAACAGTATTTTTCAAAGGCAGAATAGACAATGATTCCGGCAGTTCTTCCGCTGTCATCTGTTCTTCTTCTTCTGTTGAAAGTAAGGGGATAAATTCAGTTTCAGCATCAATAATACCGGAAAACATATCGCCATTTCCAAATAACATCGTCATAATATATTAGTATTTTATAAGTATAAACAACTATCGAGGCACAAAGTTAACAATACTTATGCCATTAGGGAAATTCGGACTTATTGGCAGTAAGCAAAATTACTTTGTATAAACGCCTGCAGAAAAGGCAGGAACTTCAACAACAATGCTATTGCTTTCTATTCTTAAAGAGTTGTTATTAAAAAAATCTTTAACCAACAAGGTATTTGCAAAGAGACTAGATTCAATATTAAAAACATATTCTGATTTGCCTCTATTAATTAAGACAATTACAAAATCACCTAATTTGTTATAACGAATGTATGCAAAAGCTTTTTGCTCATCATTAAGATGCAGAATTTTTATTTTTCCACCGCCTATAATACTGGAAAAGCTATGCCTTAAAGCAGCAAGAGAAGCATAATAATGATATAATTCTTTGTTGAACTTTACTTCGTTAATCTTTCGATCAAGACCGAATGGATGTTCTTTTTCATCGTCATAAACCAGATCATCCCAAATCATTGGTTTACGGTCGTCTGGATCGTCGGCTCCCCACATACCGGCTTCTGTACCATAATAAATCATTGGAGCTCCAACATAAGTGTACTGAAAAAGAGCAATCAATTTTTGCAAATTAATATCTTCATTATTGGGCTTTTCAATAGAGTATGAGCTAGGGTCTTCAACTTCTCTAAGCTTTGAAAATGCTTTATATGGTTTATCATTATTTACAATCATTGTTACAAGTCTCTCTGTATCATGGCTATCCATCATATTCAACATAGCAACATTAACTTTGTGAGGAAAATCATCTCTTAAAGAATCTAGTCTTTCTATAAATTCAGACACTTTGAGAGTTTCATTTATAAAAAAAGCATGAGTTGCATAGGCCCATCTATAATTCATAACCACATCAAACAATTCATCACCAATATAATGTCTAGCAGCATCATTCCAAATTTCAGCTACAGTAATTGCATCCGGGTTGATAGTTCTAACATACCTTATCCAATCTTTCCAAAAATCCATTCCAAGTTCTTCAGCAACATCAAGTCTCCATCCGTCTATTCCTTTAGAAATGTCTCCATTTGGGGCCATCCATCTTTTAGTAACAGCAAAAATATGAGCTTTAACTTCAGGGTGAATATCTTCATTTGTTTCTGTAAACTCGGGCAAACCCTTGTATCCCCACCAACCTTTATAATCGAATCCATCGTCAAACTTTTCACCAAATTCATCAATTTTAAACCAATTTTTAAAATGGGATTTTTCTCCATTTTCAATAACATCTTTAAATGCCCAAAAATCGCGACCAACATGATTCCAAACTCCATCAAGAACCACTCTAATGCCTATTGCATGAGCCTTTTCCACAAGTTGAAGGAATAAAAGGTCAGCAGATGTCCACTGCCAAGTCAAAGGGTCTGCAGGGTTTTCATTTTGCATTATTTCCCAATCCCCTTTTGGGTCAGGGCCAAAGAATCTATCAATATGATGATAGTGAGATGCATCATATTTATGAAGAGACACCGCATCAAAAACCGGATTAAAATAAATAACATTAACACCGAGCTTATGCAGGTAATCTAGTTTATCAATAACTCCTTGCAGATCGCCACCATATCTGCGTGAGCTAACAGAGTTGTAGAAGTTTGGGCTAAAATTCATTTCCCAATCACTTCTTTGATACCAGTCTGAAGTCCACGAAGTAGGCTTCCATCCTTCAGGTGCGCCAATATTCCATGAACCTGATTTCCCAATTCTATCAGGAGTGGGGTTATTAGCATCATCGGCATTCCTAAAGCGTTCAGGAAATATCTGATACCAAATAGCATTCTCAGTCCATTCGGGAATATTCTTACCCGTTTGCGATTGCACAGGCGATATCAGTGCTAAAGATGATATTAAAAGAGATGCTATGGCTTTGATAAAGCTTAAAAAGAAATTATTAAAAAAAGACATAAAGTCAAAAGCTGTGCAAAAAATATTTAGAATCTTCTGTAGCTGTATGTATGCTCAAAAACCTTTCTAAAAATATTTTCGTCAATCTTAGTAAATTCGATATTTCTGCGGCTACAGACTCTTTTCGCGACGTCAATTGCTTTTTCAACATCGAACGTTGAATAATTAGAAGGACTTCCCCAAGTAAATGAAGGTATAAAATTTCTAATAAAACCTGTACCATAAACCTGTGCATTTATACCAATCACTGAGCCGGTATTAAACATGGTATTTATGCCACTCTTGGAATAATCTCCCATAAAGGTACCGCAAAACTGCATTCCGGTATCAACAAAGCTATTTACTGCATAATCCCAAAGCTTAACTTTTTCGTAGCTATTTTTAAGGTTTGAAGTATTTGTATCCGCACCAAGGTTGCACCATTCACCAATAACGCTATGACCAAGGAATCCATCATGAGCTTTATTAGAATATCCAAAAATAATTGAGCTGCTAACTTCTCCACCAACTTTACAATGAGGACCGATAGTGGTTCCACCATAAATCTTAGCGTTAATTCTAATAACAGAGCCCTCGCCAATGGCAACAGGTCCGCGGATAACTGCACCGTCCATAATATGAGCATTTTTTGCTATATAAACAGGACCTTCGGAAGCATTAATTATAACATTTTCCAAAATTGCGCCTTCTTCAATAAAAACATTTTCTTTGCAGACGATTTTTGCATAAGCACCTGCATCAGCAGATTTACGACCTTTAGTAATCAATTCGAAGTCGGCACGCAAAGCTTTTTCATTCATACTAACTAAGTCCCAAAGATGGCTAACTTTAAAAGCTTCACTTTTTGTTTCGAGAGGAGTAATTCCTTCCAGCAAATCTAAATCGATATTTTCGATATGCTCAGACATTAATCTCAGAGCAATAATAACATCGCCATAAACTAATGTTTGATTAGGCTTTAACTTAGCTATTTCCTCAATAATAGTATTATCCGGAAGAAATGTTCCATTAATAAGAATATTATCAGCTTCTTTTACCAAAGGAAACTTCTCACTAAGATATTTTTCAGTAAGGGATGAAGTTTTGGTATTAAGAAATTTTTCCCATTTTTCTCTTATAGTAAGAATACCAATTCTTAAATCAGCCACAGGGCGTGTAAATGTAAAAGGGAGCAGGTGCGTGCGAGTCTGGTCTCCAAAAAGTATATAATTCATTTTGTTACGATTAAAGATTATAAATTCTATTCAGTGGCTAAAGTTAGAATTTTTTTTAAAAAAAAAGCCCTTTTTTAAAGGGCTTTTTTTAAAGAAATTGGAAATATTTTTATTTCTCTTTAGTATCAAGGTGTTTTTTGTATTTCGATTTGAATTTATCAATACGACCAGCCGTATCAACAAGTTGTTGTTTTCCAGTATAAAATGGATGCGATGTATGTGAAATTTCCACTTTAATTAATGGATATTCTTTTCCGTCTTCCCACTTAATAGTTTCTTTTGTTCCAGCAGTACTGCGAGTAAGAAAAGCATACTCATTCGACATATCTTTAAAAACTACAAAACGATAGTCTTTTGGATGGATATCTTTTTTCATTTCTTGTAATTTGAGATTTTATTATTCTGTTTACTTATTGTCCGAATTTGGGAGGGCAAAAATAGTATTTTTTTTACAATAAATCAAAGCCTTATGAAAAAATATTTAGATTTTTGAAAAAATCGGGCCGATAAGTGTAAAGTATCTTATCTGCCCGAAACTTTCAATTTATCAAAATATTTATTAATCCAACGTATGAACAACAAGCCCGCTTCTCAATTTTGGCTCGAACCATGTTGTTTTTGGAGGCATAATATTGTCAGTATCTGCAATATCAATTAGCTGCTTCATAGTAACAGGATAAAGGGCAAAAGCCACTTTCATTTCACCGCTGTCAACTCTTCTTTTAAGTTCTCCAAGTCCGCGAATACCTCCAACAAAATCGATTCGTTTGTCTGTTCTAAGATTTTTGATACCAAGTATGTCGTCTAGAACATATTTTGATAAAACGGTAACATCAAGAACGCCAATTGGGTCATTATCGTTGTAAGTATGATTTTTAGCATCAAGGGAATACCAAGTTCCATCAAGATACATACAGAAATTATGAAGCTTGCCTGGCTTATATTCTTGATTTCCAGCTGCTTTAACAACAAAATCTTTTTCCAGCTTTTTCAAAAATTCCTCTTTAGAAAGGCCATTCAGATCTTTCACAACTCTGTTATAATCAATTATTGTAAGCTGATTATCAGGAAAAACAACAGCCATAAAGAAATTATATTCTTCTTTTCCGGTATGATTAGGATTGTTTTTCTTTTTTTCATTTCCAACTAGAGCGGCAGCAGCAGTACGATGGTGACCATCGGCAACATAAAAATATTTGATATTTGCGAATAATTGCTCAAGATTTTCTATTGTCTTATCATTTTCAATAATCCAGAATTTATGACCAAAACCATCGTCAGCCATAAAATCATAAATAGGAGGATTTTTGACAATCTCTGAAACGATATCATCAATTTCCTTTTTAGCAGGATATGAAAAGAACACAGGTTCTCCGTTAGCATTAAGGATTCTAACATGTTTCATTCTATCTTCTTCTTTATCAGGGCGAGTAAGTTCGTGCTTCTTGATTATATTATTCATATAATCTTCAACACCGGCGCATCCAACAACACCGTATTGAATTTTAGAGCCCCATGATTGAGCATAGATATAAAAATGTTTTTTATTATCTTGTTTCAACCATCCATTAGCAATAAATTTCTGAAAATTTTCTTTTGCTTTATCATAAACTTGTTGAGAGTAAAGATCAACATTTTCAGGAAGTTCAATTTCGGGTTTAATTACCCTTAAAAAACTATACTTATTATCACCTGCCTCCACTCTTGCTTCCTTAGAATCAAGAACATCATATGGTCTTGAGGCTAGACTTTTACAAATTTCTGCGGGGGGGCGAAATCCCCTAAAAGGTTTTAATATTGCCATGTTTTATTCTTTTTATAAATGAAAATTTAATTTTTAATGTACAATTTGGAATTTAGGATTTCCGATTAGCCATTCCCTATACCCTTATACCCTTATACCCAATACCCAATACCCTATACCCTATACCCAATACCCTATACCCTATACCTTAACCTAGTTAACTTTAAACTTCGCATCACCTTTTTCCAAGAAAGCAACAATTTGTTCAGCTGCTGCTATTCCGGCGTTGATGTTAGCTTCAGAAGTTTGAGCTCCCATTTTTTTAGCAGTAAAAACTACTCTGCCTGCAAATTTTGAAGTCATATCAGCAGCTTTATCAGGAACAATATCAGAAAGATATTTAAAATCCTGACGTTCTTCCATAAGTTTAATAAGGCCATCTTCATCAATAACTTCTTTACGAGCAGTATTAACTAAAACTGCACCTTTTGGCATTAAAGAAAGAAGGTTAAAATTGATAGATTTCTTAGTTTTATCGTTAGCAGGAATATGCAGAGAAACGAATTTGCAAGTTTTATAAAGTTCTTCAACCGAACCTAAAACTTTCACGCCATCTTTTTCGATATCTTCTTTTTTCACAAAAGGGTCGAATGCATAAATATCCATTCCGAAACCTTTGGCAATCATAGCAACATATCTGCCAACATTTCCATACGCATGAATACCGATTTTTTTACCTCTAAGTTCAGAGCCGGAAGAACCATCAAAAGCGTTTCTTATAGCGTATATCATCATACCAAAAGCAAGCTCAGCAACGGCATTTGAATTTTGACCGGGCGTATTCATAGCAACAACGCCTTTTTTAGTGCAAGCATCAAGGTCGATATTATCATATCCGGCACCTGCCCTAACAACAATTTTAAGATTTTTAGCAGCATTTAATACTTCCGCAGAAGCTATGTCGCTTCTGATAATTAGGCCATCAACATCTGCAACAGCTTCAAGAAACTGAGATACTTCAGTATATTTTTCGAGAAGGACTGTTTGGTATCCGGCATTATCAAATACTTTTTTTATACCTTCTACTGCAACCGGAGCAAACGGTTTATCAGTAGCAATAAGAACTTTTTTCATGATTTTATGTTTTTAAATTATTGTTTTTTATCTGATACAATAGCCATAAACTTCAACATACCATTTCAGGCAATTTAACATTTATGGCTATCAAAAATCAATTAAGATAAACTCTTTATTTTTTGTGCATGTTTTCAAATTCTTTCATACAATCTACCAACGCCTGAACACTTTCGGCCGGTAATGCATTGTATGTTGAAGCCCTGAAACCACCAACAGAACGATGTCCTTTTAAGCCTACCATTCCTTTAGAAGAAGCATATTTTTGGAATTCTTCTTCAAGCTCTTTATATTCATCTTTCATAACGAAGCAAATATTCATTAGTGAGCGGCTGTCTTTTTCAGCAGTACCAACAAACAATGAATTTCTATCAATTTCATTATAAAGAATAGCTGCTTTAGCTTTATTCATTTCATACATTTTCTTAACGCCACCTAATCTTTTCAACCAGCGAAGAGTTTCCAAACAAGTATAAATTGGCAGACAAGGAGGAGTATTAAACATAGACCCTTCATCAATATGCGTTTTATAATTCATCATTGTAGGAATTGTTCTTTCAACTTTTCCAAGAATATCTTCGCGTACAACAACGAAAGTAACACCAGCAGGTCCTAAATTTTTCTGAGCTCCACCATAAATCAAAGCATATTTGCTAACATCAACAGGTCTTGAGAAAATATCAGACGACATGTCGGCTACTAATGGAACAGGAGAATTATAATCCTCATGAATTTCTGTACCATAAATGGTATTGTTTGTAGTAATGTGGAAATAATCAACATCAGTAGGGATAGTAAATCCTTTAGGGATGTAATTAAAGTTTTTGTCTGCAGAAGAAGCAACAACATTAACTTCTCCAAACAATTTAGCTTCTTTTAAAGCTTTTTTAGCCCATACGCCTGTTTCCAGATAAGCTGCTTTTTTGTTAAGAATGTTGTATGGCACCATGCAGAACTGCAAACTTGCACCACCTCCAAGAAACAACACTTGGTATCCTTCCGGAATTCCAAGAAGTTCTTTAAACAATGCAACTGCTTCGTCCATAATTGCTTGAAAATCTTTACCTCTATGTGAGATTTCCATTAATGAAAGGCCGCTTCCATTAATATCTAATACAGCTTTGGCTGTATTTTCAATAACTTCCCTATTTAAAACTGAGGGACCTGCACTAAAATTATGCTTTTTCATATTGCCGATTTTAAAAAGTTTATATTTATAACATTATTATCTGATAATTAAAAGAAAACAGGGCAAACATAATAAAAAAGACTGATAAACTAAACTAAAAGAGGGTAAAAAAATATAATATTTTTAATCTATTTTTCTTGGGTTTCTGGCGTCTATTTCGGGGTAATAAACCCAGCGTCCATTTTCAAACAAAAAGGCATCAAAAATATTTGTTTCGGGGAAATAAAACTGAAAATGACCTTCCAAATTTGGGTGCGTTGGCATTAGTCTGTCAAACACAATCATATTTTTTGGTCGTCTACTCCCCTGGATGAAGTGCTTTTCATACTTTAATGTCATACTAACTTTTGCAGAGTATTCAAAAACAACTCTTCTGTATCTATTGTTTTTATATGTAAACTGCGGTATTCCGAATACAGGTTTTCCTCTGGCTGCAGTTCGAAGGGGCTCTATCACTCTGATACGAGTAAGTTGATTTCCACCTCTCCATCCAAGTAATGTGTATTGATCTTCCTTACTATACCTGTTATGAATGAGTTGGTAATAAAAAGCGCCATACCAATTTTCAGGAGATAGCTGCAAATAAATAAGATCATCCGGAACTCTTTCCATATTCATCAGAGGATAAATAACTATATCCCCTCTCCTATCATCTTTTACCTGAAAAAAACCGAAGTATTCAAACTTGCCTTCAGGCAATGGGACATACCACGTTATTATTCTAAAAGATTTATCCGGTGCTGTAAGAAAAGACACTGTTGTAAGAGAGTCGAATGGATAATCAAAAGAACCTTCCTTTTCAAGTACTTTTTGTAAAAGATTTTTAAAATCTTCGTTAATAGAGAGCCTTTCAAAATCATGCTTTGGCTCTACTATTCTATTTGCAACTTTTCTAAGGGAATCTTCAAGCAAAACAAATTCATTATTTACTTGAGCTGCAGTTTTAAAAATTGAAATACTTAATAAAAAGAGTACTGAGAATAATAAAGCCTTTGATTTCATTTTCTGATTTCTATTTAATACAAAGATATTAAACAAATTAATTGACTACAATTTGTAATTTTGAACTTTGGAAATAAAACGCAACTATCATAAATAAATTTCTCAGCAACAAATTAATGAGCATTAAACTTACAGATAGAATAAAATCTTTTGCTGAATTAGGTGACAGAATTCAAAAAGTATTAAAATCATCAAACACTTCAGATTTATCAATTTCTGAAACAGCCTTGTTTGATGCAATAAAAAAAGCATCACTTCATAATCCGTGGTATACAGAAGAAAATTGCAGGCACGCGATGTCGGGATTGGCGATTATTCTGGAAAAACAAAAAATTGAATATTGGCTAAATTCCTATAATATTAATGAAAAGAACTCAAATCCCAAGACCATTGCGGTTGTTATGGCCGGAAATATCCCTGCCGTTGGTTTTCACGACTTTCTATGCGTACTAATATCAGGAAACAAAATACTGGCAAAACTTTCATCACAAGATGACGTACTCATTAAAGCAATTTCAGAAGTTTTAGAAGATATTAATAATGAATGGAAAACTTACATCAAATTTGAGGATAATATTATTAGGGGTTTTGATGCCGTTATAGCAACAGGAAGTAATAACACAGCAAGGTATTTTGAATATTATTTCGGCAAATATCCAAATATTATTAGAAAAAACAGAAATAGCATAGCTGTGCTATCGGGAAAAGAAAACGATACAGAAATTGAAGGGCTTGGAGAAGATATATTCCGATATTTCGGATTGGGTTGCAGAAATGTGAGTCAGATATTAATTCCTGAGTCTTATAGAATAGAAGATTTATTGCCTTCTTTTGAAACCTGGTCGTTTATTGGCAATCATCATAAATGGGCCAACAACTACGATTATAACAAATCTATATTTTTGGTAAACCAGGTAGATCATCTAGATAATGGATTTGCAATATTCAAACCCGACCAAAAGTTACACTCCCCTGTAAGTGTATTAAACTTTCATAAATACAAAACCATTGAAGACGTTAAAGCATTAATAAACTCGGAAGCAAATAGTATTCAATGCATTAGCAGTAACATTGAAATTGGGATAGATAATGTATCTATAGTACCACTCGGCAAAACTCAGATGCCGGAGCTATGGGATTATGCGGATAGGATCGACACTATGGATTTAGTGCTGAGTTGTTAGTTGCCTATACGCAGTTTGCAATTGGAAATATTTTAGGGTTTTACTTTAAGACGTTGAATTTTAATTTACTAAACACCGGAACTCCATCATTATCAATTCCTTGAAAAACAATCACATAATCTCCTTCAGGTAATTTTACCGGAATGTTTAAATTAACTTCTTTCCTATTGCTAACAACTACAGAAGGATTATAAAAAATTGTTTTACAATGCTCATTACCCACATTAACTGTTCCTTGAGGAATTTCAAATTCGGAAGGCACGAGATACCCCATTAGCTCAAATTCTATTGTAGTAGGATCAAAAAAATGAGATCGCCTAGTATAGGCAACAATTGCCCCATTTGCGCCTCTTGCCCCGAAGATACTTGCTGAAGCGCCTCTGAATGCATCAATGCGTTCAACTGCATTAACATTCATAGTAAAAAAATGAGATCTATCAACAATAGTTCCATCTATCAGGAATATTGGTTCACTAGATAACCTGATGCTGCTTGGACCACGAAACATAAGTCTTCCACTTTGGTCATGATACAATCCATGCACATGATTAGTAATAACCTGATACATATTCGTATAATTCTTATTTGCAATTTCGTCCATATAAATTATTTGGTCAGGGTTGAAATAAGTGTCGGATCTGCTAACCGAAGACTTATCAGAAGATGAGAATAGTCTTTTATACCAAGGATTTCGATTTTTCCAATTTGGACCCTTCTCCGTTATACTTTGATATTTTGTATTACTATCAATTTTATATTTTAAAGACTCAAATTCATTAAGAGTCACATTGATATTTATAGCTCTGCCTGCATTTCTTCTATCAGTGATTTGTAAATTAATTTTGAAAGAGCCTTCATAATAAAGATTTGGGATATAAAACTGACCTTTAGTTACTTCCGCTTTTCTAATAGACCCCTTTAAATCTGAAAGAATAACAGTAAAACTCTCTGTAGCAACCCTATGGTCTTCATTACTAGAGATTGCACCTGACAATTTGAGTGAAGATGGAAAATGTTTTTCAAAGTCTTCTTTGGCTAGATTAAAATTTGAGTAATCAATATCAGGCATTGCATTAGAGGCTATTAGCATTAAATTTAGCCTTTTAATATCTTCAGCGCTATTCAAATCAAAATCATTTTCAATTGTTAACCCGGCTTGTGAAGAGTTTACTAAAAGTTGGTTTTTCAAATTTTCGGATATTGAGTAATTATTATCCTTGCATTCATTTAAATTATATAATGCGAAAGAAAAATTACCTGAAACAAACTTATCCTTATTGCTAATAAATTTTAACGGGACCGACAACTCTATTCCCGGCATAAAGCTATTTCTAGCTAGTTCTACATTAAAAAAATTATTATCATTGACAAAAAATAACCTCTGAGAATAAACCTTGCCTTTCTTGTCATAGGCAATAAACCTGGTAATGCCGGAAGGGAAAAAATCAGTTGAAAAAACATAATCCTTATTTGGGATAAGCTCGTTTATGAAATTATCCTCTTGTCCGAATTTAAGGAGCAATGCGAATTTTTCATTAATGAGAGATTCAGAAGTAACAGCTTTTACAATTATATCTCCGTCATCATTTTTGTGAATATTCAATGAAACACCGGAGTTTGTGGACAATGGCAAGTTAGCCTTATACTCATCCTTGCTTTCAATTATAACATTTGCATAATATGAAATGCCATCAAGAGGTTTTAAACTAAAAACGCCGTATCCATTTGCAAAAACATCTACATCTGTTACAAACTTATCGTTATTATCATAAACCCTTGCTTGAAAACTAAGAGTTTCATTTAATTGATTTAGAACTCTTATGATAACTTGGTTTTCTGACCCCGAAATTAGAGAGCCGCCTTCCGGAAAGAAATCAATATTATGAGAATTTCTTTTATTAGAAATCATGGCATTAAATGCCTTGTTATTTTGAATGCTTCGTCTTGAAATATAATTACTTTGCTCAATATTGTGGATGTAAATATTTTTTGTAAATACAAAAGGATCAGACATTGCCCTTACCCATTCAGTATAAGCAGTTATCATATAATTCCCATCATGAATGGAGTCGTTTATGAAAAAATCACCATATGCCAAACCATTATTTAGTCTAAGTATTCTAGAAACAACTATTTTCCCATTATAATCTACAATATCCACATATAGGTTTCGGCTGAGAGTATCTGGTTTATTACTGTTACTATTGAGTACGTATGCATTAAACCAAATTGTTTCATTTGTGAAGTATTCGTCTTTGTCAGTTATTAAAACAACTTTCTGAGGATAAACTGAAATCGTATCCGAATTGGAGGAATTGTTGATACCAAAAGATACTATAGGATTAATAACAGCTAATGCGATTATTGCAATATTAAATAAAATTTTCATCTGCTTAAAGATTATATAAAGCATTAAATTTACCACAAATAACAAACATTACAAAACTAATTATGTTATATTAACAAACAAAAAAATGGGTATTTCCTTATTTGATGCGCTATGTGATTTTTGTTGTTAATTTCGCGCAAAGTCGTAATAAACAATATACCGTATTAAAATATACTTTTTAGATTTGGTTCTTTTTATTCATTTACCTGTAGTAATGTGATTCAAAGCAAACCTTATTCTTCTTTTAAAACCTTAGTAGTAAAAATACAAACCCATAACCAGCAACCTTATTAGCTTATTAAAGAAGCTTTTCATCAAATACATTGGGTGCTCGAAAAATAAGAATGTTTAAATGATCAGAGCTCGCATAAATAGCATATAGTTTTGATGAATTATTATTAACAATTGCTGTAATATATTTTCTATTCTTATTCGATATTTTGCAGGAATAAATGGCAATCGGTGCATGGTTGTAAATACATAATGTGTATACAGATTATTATACCCAATTTTCATTTTCGTTGCATTATTTACTGCAAATATCGCAAATAATAAGGTAATAAGTCCCTCAGTATACCCAATATTGCCCCTAAACGAATAACTGGAGAAAAATTATTAAATTTAGGCATTGCCCATGCATTTTATGTCGTAAGAACCATGATGTAAAACATCACTAATAAGTCTGACACTAGGTGGTTTAAAGAGTCCCAATTGGCAGTTGGATGCCGTATAAGAGAGTTTACAATCTAAACCACCAGGCATAGGGCAATGATAAACCCCTAAATTTATAAACTATGAGTAAAATTAAGA
>JAGXRQ010000102.1 GCA_018335675.1 Bacteroidota bacterium
ATGATGTGATTGGTGAAGCTACGATTGCTGATGCAATACTTGACAGATTAGTCCACTCGTCACATAGGTTAGAGCTAAAAGGAGATACATTAAGAAAAAAGAAAAAATAACTGTAAAAATGTCAGCTTTTATCTGTTCTTTGAAATAAAACTTATTGGGGGGTCAGTTTGCCGGAATGGGGGTCAGTATCACCGGAATATCCACCTGATAAATAGTTAAACCCGATTCACTTACATTAAACTTCAAGCCATAACTTTTTACATGCCTAAATTTAGAGTAGTCAAATCCACTGTGATGGATAATTGTATCACCCCATGGCAAAGAAACTTCATTATCAGGTAAAAAGAACTTAACACTTGGAATCACAGTAATTCTTTCAGTATAAACAACTTTTCTTTCTTCTTTTTTTGGTTCTACTCTTTTTAATCCGTGTGTAGGAGTTTGATTAAGAACATTGTCTCTAAACCATCCTCTAATGGAATTAAATACATTCTTAATAAAACTACTTGGCCCCAATCCTAAATAATCTATATAGCAAATTGGATTGTTTGCAGCATAAACATATTGTGATTGATAAGAAAATAAGGCAGCCAATTTATCTCCTGTATGAAAACGCCCAATCTCCGGATCATAAAACCTCGCCCCGTAATCATACCAATCCAGAAAGAAAATTGAATTCATGATAAAGGCACCGTAATTATACTATGCCTGTGAAGCCCATAAACGCTAAGGCCATTATGCCTGCTACTACTAGTGCAGCTGGTGCTCCTCTCATCCCTTTTGGCAGGTCGGAAAGTTCAAGTTGCTCGCGTATTCCTGCAAACAATACTATTGCTAATGCAAAACCAATTGAATTGGCTATCGCAAACACAACAGCTTCCATCAGGTTAAACCCAAAGTCAGGTCTAACTGCTAGTATCGTTACACCTAAAATTGCGCAGTTTGTTGTTATTAGTGGTAAAAATATGCCCAGAGCTTGATATAATGGTGGACTTACTTTCTTCAATACTAATTCTACCATTTGCACTAACGATGCAATTACCAATATGTATGATATTGTTTGTAAGTAGGTTATTTCAAAAGGCACAAGTATGTAATTGAATATCAGGTATGTAACTATTGTTGCCAGAGTCATTACAAACATAACGGCTCCCGACATACCAATTGAAGTGGAAACTTTGGAAGATACTCCCATATAAGGGCAAATCCCAAGAAACTGAGCCAACACTATGTTGTTGACAAATACTGCTCCGATTATTATAATTAAGTAGTCCATATCTCAGATTTTATTCAATTGTTTTCCTTAAAATATTGTTTAATGCTATCAAGTATCCTAGTCCGATAAAAGCTCCCGGCGCAAGCACGAATACTAACATTCCGTCGCCTTCAAATATAGGAATGCCGAAGAAGGAGCCTGAACCTAATATCTCTCTGACACCTCCTAAAATTGCAAGTGCAAAAGCAAATCCTAACCCCATTCCAAGTCCGTCAATTATTGCATTAAATGGATTATTTTTACTTGCAAATGCTTCTGCACGACCCATTACAACGCAGTTTACAACAATTAGGGGTATAAATAATCCTAATTCTTTAAAAAGTGCCGGAACGAATGCTTCCATCACTAATGATACAATAGTTACAAAAGAAGCAATAATCACAATAAAAGACGGAATTCTAACTTTATTAGGAATAACATCTTTTATAATTGATACTACCAGGTTTGACATAACAAGTACGAATGTAGTTGCCAGTCCCATCCCTAAACCGTTAATTGCTGATGTTGTAACACCCAGAGCAGGGCATAATCCAAGCAGTAATACAAATACCGGATTTTCTCTAATAAAGCCTCTGGTTAAAATATTTAATTTGCCCATATTATTCTCCTCCGTTTTGAGTTGCCAATTCGTTGTTTTCTTCTTGCGAAACTGATGAATCAGCTTCGCCTGTAATACTTGTGAGATTTGCTTTAAATGTTGCGTAAGCTCTTTCAATTGCATCGCAATACGCGCGAGATGTTATAGTGGCCGCAGTTATGGCATCTATTTCGCCGCCGTCCTTTTTAACTTTTATCCCATTTTCAGGGTTTTTGTTTTGAAATTTATTGCTCCAATCAGACTTAGTTTTGTCGATTTTATCACCCAAGCCAGGTGTTTCAGCATGTTCCAGGTGCACAACATCTTTTATAGTGCCATCAGGTAAAAACCCAACCATAGCTTTTATTTTACCACTAAATCCGGCGTCAGTGTATGTTGCCACTGCAATGCCTACTAGCTCGTTGTTTTTATATGCCAAGCTAAATTCAAGAGAATCGGGGCCGTCAATACTTTTAAACTTCATTGTTACAATGTTGTCAAATTCAGGAACTACCTCGCTAATTGCTTGCTGCTTTGCTGCTTCTCTTGCTTTGGCAATTGGATCTTTTGTTAGATTATAAACACTTGCCAATGTGAATGAAGCAACTGCTGTTACCACTAACAATGTGATAACCATATTTAAAAATGTAGATTCTTTTTTAGCCATTTTTCACAACCTCCCCAAACCTTTTAGGTTTTACATATGTGTTAATTAACGGAACAAATGCATTCATAATAAGTATTGCAAATGAAACACCTTCAGGATATGCCCCGAAAACTCTGATAACCATTGTCAGAATTCCGCAGCCAATACCGAATATTATCATCCCTTTGTAAGACATTGGGCTTGTAACCATATCAGTAGCCATATAAAGTGCTCCAAGCATCATACCACCTGTTATAAGATGAAACACAGGATCGATATAAACTTCAGGATTAACAAACCATAGAATTCCGCCAAAAATCATTACGCTGCCAAGATATGCAACAGGAATATGCCAGGTAATAATCTTTCTAATCAGCATATAAATGCCACCAATCAATAGAGCTAGAGCTGATATCTCTCCAATAGAACCGCCCATGTTACCGAAAAGCATTTGCACGTATTCAGGAACTTCAGCCATTAATTCTGATACAGGTCTTCCTGCTGCAACTCCTTCTTTAATTACCGCCAAAGGTGTTGGACCGGATACTACGTCAACTAAATTTGTGCTGAATTCTGTAGGTTTTGGCCATGTTGTCATGTCGACAGGGAAGGAGATTAATAGAAATACCCTTCCAACAAGAGCAGGGTTAAATGGATTTTTTCCCAATCCGCCGAAAGTCATCTTGCCCATGCCGATAGCAACAGCCGAGCCAATTACAATCATCCATAAAGGAAGGCTTGATGGCACATTGAATGCCAGTAGAATACCTGTAATTATTGCCGAACCGTCAAAAACAGTCATAGGCCCTTTAATAAGGTACTTCTGTATGATAAACTCAAAAGCCATACATGAAACTACGGCTGTGAGGGTAAGTAATATTGCCGATAATCCAAAAAAGTAGAATGAAACCAGCATTGCAGGCACAAGTGACAAAATCACTCCGTACATAATTTTACTTACCGATTCTTTCGAATATACGTGGGGTGAACCCGATACAGTTAATAAACTCATAGTTTTTTATATTAGCTAATATCTAAACCTTAATCTTAATCTTAATTTCAACCCTTGCCCTAAGCTTAGTCGAGGGTTTAATTGCTTGCTCTGCTTCTCATTAATTGACCTACTTTCGACTTTCCAACTCTCATGTTGTCGAGTAGTGGTCTTCCTGATGGACAGATATATAAACATGAACCACATTCAATGCAGTCCATTATTCGATTTGATTCACAGTCTTCAACTTTGTTTTTTTCTGCTAACACAGCCAAAAAATATGGTTCAAGACCCATACAGCAAACTGTTATACATTTTCCGCAACGAATGCAGTTGTGTAGAGGTTTTCTTGATGATGCTACTTGAGGAAATAGCAGAATACCGCTGGTGCCTTTTGTCACAGGAGCTTCTAAATTATTAAGCGCCTTGCCCATCATAGGTCCGCCATTTACAACTTTGCCTGTATTTTCAGGGACTCCACCTGCTGCTTCAAGTAAAGCTGAAACAGGGGTTCCAATTCTTACCATAAAATTGGATGGTTTTGCAACATTTACTCCTGTAACTGTTACTACTCTTTCAATTAGGGGCTTGTTTTTCTGCACAGCTTCATAAACGGCCAAAGCAGTACCAACATTATGAACAACGGCTCCTACTTCAATTGGCAGTTTTCCTGAAGGAACTTCTCTGTTTATAAGAGCTTTTATAAGTTGTTTTTCTCCACCTTGAGGATATTTAACTTTTAGTGCTTCTACAGTGATACCTTTATAATTTGCCGCAATCTTTTTAACATGTTCAATTGCATCCGGCTTGTTGTTTTCAATCCCAATTATCGCTTTTTCTACTCCAAGGGCTTTCATCTGAATGCTAATGCCTACAAGCATTTCTTCTGCTCTTTCAAGCATAACCCTATGGTCGGAAGTAAGATATGGTTCGCACTCAACACCATTGATAATTAGTACTTCTGCTTTTTTTCCTTTGGGAACAATAAGCTTGACATGGCTAGGAAATGTTGCACCTCCCATGCCAACTATACCCTTCTCGTTAACCTTTTTTATTATCTCTTCAGGTGTAAGGTTGCATTCTTTTTTCAAGTCAGCAGTTCTGTCAATTTCAGCTTCCCATTCATCTCCTTCAACATCAATAATAACAGCTTTTCTTTTGTAGCCGCTAGTATCAATTACTTCGTCAATTTTTGAAACTGTTCCTGATACAGAAGAATGAATGTTTGCCGAAATGAAAGCTTCGCCTTTAGCAATAAGTTGGCCCGTTTTAACTTTAGCTCCTTTTTCAACTATAGGAACAGCAGGAACCCCTAAATGCTGAGAGATAGGAATTGATACTGATTTTGGAATTTCAAGAGCCACAATTGCAGCATCTTTCGATAACTTATTCTCTGGGGGATGAACCCCACCAATTGTAAATGTTTTCAATGTTTTTCTCCTTTATGATTTATAATGAAAACCATGAAAAATTAAGCTTCAGCGGGCGTACCCTCTTCAGTTTTAACTTTTCGTGGAGGAAAATTTAATTCGTGAATTGCATTTGTTGGGCAAACTATTACGCATTTGCGGCAAAGTGTACATTTGTTGAAATCGATGTAAGCTAAATTGTTTTCAAGAACAATAGCATCAAACTTACATTCTTTAACACATTTTCCACAACCAATACAAGCAACTGCGCAGTTTTTCTTAGCAGGGCCGCCTTTTTCCTTATTTATACATGACACGAAAATTCTGCGGTCTTTTTTGCCTTTTTTGCGCATTTCAATAATGTTGCGCGGACAAGCTTTTACGCAGGCACCACAAGCAACGCATTTGTCATCAAGAATTACAGGAAGTCCGGTCTTCTCATCCATATACATTGCATCAAACGCGCAAGCAACAACACAATCGCCATAGCCCAGACATCCGAAAGGACAACCGCCTTCACCTGAAAATAGGCTATGTGCAAACTGACATGTCATTGCTCCTTCGTATTTTACCTTTGGAGGCGAGTTCTCACGAGAACCGTTGCATCTAACAACAGCTATCATAGGATCTGATTCTTGCGCAACCAAACCTAATACTTTTGCGATGTCTTGCATTGCTGCATTTCCACCGGGAGGACAGCTAAATCCGTCAAGACTTTCTGCTTTAACTATTGCTTCAGCTAAAGCTCTACAGCCTGCTAACCCGCATCCTCCGCAGTTTGCACCGGGGAGTTTTTCTTCTACAAGATCTATTCTTGGATCTTCAATGACTTTAAATTTCTGAGCTACAAAATATAATATTACGGCAGCTAATGTGCCGATTGAGCCCAGAGAAATTACCGAGTAAAGTGTGATTTCGTTCACTTTGATTAGGATTTATGAGTGAATGAAAATATTTATTTCATTTATGATTTGTGACGTGGCAAAATTAGAAAACTAAATCAAAATTTTATTAAAATCTATCCATTTTTGATGCTTAGTTTTTAACATGTTTATGTAATAAAAATGTGTTTTCTTATAAGATGAGAGGGTTAATATGCAGATAATCAGCAAAGTGTGGGCTTATTTAGAATTCATATAAATTTAAATATAAGGATAAAATGCAATAAAAAATCCTTAAAAGTCATTAACTCTTAAGGATTGTGTTAGTTATTTTATGTTTTTAGTTGCCAAATAACAGCATTGGAAATGATTAATTTCTAATGACTTTCATCATATTCTTTTAATATATTTTTAAATGTTTGTTCTATCGATATGATTTCTTCGGCTTTATATGCGTTGCTTCCTGCAAAAGCATATCCATTATTGAAATTTCCTTTGTATGCACTATAAAGGGCCTTAACTATGCAATATGGACTTGTTGCAGTATCGCATGTTCTGATGCATTTGTAAGGGCAAGTGATTGGATGTTTCTCTCCAAGATTAACTTTGTCAATAAAACTATTTTTTATTGCTCTTCCGGGCATGCCTACCGGACTATTAATTATTCCGATATCTTCTTCTTTGGAGTTTATATAAGTTTGTTTGAACTCTATAGAAGCATCGCATTCGTCTGTTGTTACAAAGCGTGTTCCCATTTGCACACCGGAAGCTCCGAGCCTCATAATATCGCGAATATTTTGACCTGTATAAATCCCGCCGGCAGCTATTACAGGAATCTTTACATTATATTTTTGTTCAAATTCTTTAACAGTACTAACTACTTCAGGAATAATATGTTCTAACGAAAAGTTTTCATCTGAAATTTGGTTAGCTTTGAAACCAAGATGTCCTCCTGCTTTTGGACCTTCTACAACAATAGCATCCGGAAGATAATTATAAAGGGATTTCCATTTTTCGCAAATTATTTTTGCTGCTCTGCTTGAAGAAACAATGGGTACTAGTTTAGTTGTGCTGTCTTTTTTTAAAAATGAAGGCATATCTAATGGTAATCCTGCTCCGCTAAATATTATGTCAACTTTCTCAGCAATGGATGTCTTAACCATATCTGCAAAGTTTGACATTGCAACCATTATATTAACGCCAATAAGTCCTTTAGTCTTTTCACGAGCTTTTCTAATTTCGTTTTTTAAAGCTATAATATTTGTTTCTATGAAATTTGAACCTTTATGAGGTGTTAGTAAGCCTAATCCTGCACTGGAAATAACCCCAACGCCTCCTTGGTTTGCTACTGCAGCAGCCATGCCTGATAAAGAAATGCCAACTCCCATACCTCCTTGAATTATAGGTACATTTACAGTTAGTCCGCCAATTTTTAAACTTTTCATAATACTTTCGTTATTTGAATACAAAATTAGAGCATGATATTAGAGCATGCAAACTAAAGGGATAAACGCCTAATGGAATGTGGTAGAATGCTTATTGAAGTGGTAAACGAGAAAAACATGGGGCAAACGTTATTTGCCCCTAATGGGTTAGATTGACTCTTTAAGCTTAGCCAGATATTGAATTGAAACAGGGATTATTTCATTAAAGTCTTTGATAGATATGTAGTTTTTGTTTTGCTCTCTGTTGAGTTTATAGATGAAGTACTTATTTACAATGCAGGTCCTGTGGCATCTTAAAAAATTAGAATAAGACATGATTTGCTGTTCTATGTTTTTTAATGTATTCCTAATTAATTTCTTTTTAAATGAATCGCCTTCTTTGTATAAAATTTCCACATAATTATCGGCAGACTGAATAGATACAATATTTGCAATCTGAAGTTCAAAGGATTCCTTATTGCTCTCAGATAAAAGTTGTATGGAAATGTTTTGATAATCAGTTTCGTAACTTTCAATTTGTTTTTGTCTGTACTTAATTTCTTCAGTTAGTAATGCATTGTTTTCACTTAATCTTTTATACAAATCGTAAAGCCTTAAAACAATGGGAGCTACCATTGCAATGAAAAATACTTTGAATAATAGATAGAATGTAATTTCAAGTAAACCTACATAATGAAGATAGAAAACTAATGCTAAAGAGTTGACAATAAACAATAGAATTCCATTAATGTAGTAGAGTACTGATGGTTTGTAATAACTCCTTAGGTTTTTGTAAATGATTAATGGTAAGATTACTCTAATTATAAAAATCAAGCTAAATATTATTGTACTCATCCCTGCAACAAACAATAACCAATCATTCCATCCTAGGCTTTCAACAACAAACGGTTCGAAAAATATTACAAACATAAACAGACCTAAACTCACGCTCAAGCTTAGTTGGAAATACTTTCTTAAAAGATTATTTAATTGGTTTAGTTTATCGCTCATAATGTAATAAGCCTTAAGTGTTGAAAGTGTTTAATTTTGTGTATTACAAAGCAACAATTAATTAAATATTGATGTTATTGAGTGACATTTAACGGCTTATTCAACTGCTAATTTCATTGCAAAGTTAATTTAATTATTAAGAATGTAAACAGTTGACTAAAAAACACAGCATTACCAGTAATTTTATTGCTTTGGCTTTAATTTTTTTATTAAATAAATTGGTATTGGAGTTTTTTGTTAATTTTGCGCCACTAAAATGTTCTTTTCCTTATGCCCAGATGGTGAAATTGGTAGACACGCTACTTTGAGGGGGTAGTGGCCGTAAGGCTGTGCAAGTTCGAGTCTTGTTCTGGGCACTCTTTCTATAAAACATTTTAATAAAAATTCCAAAACCACCTCTTTTTATTGTATATTTGTAGCTTAAGCCGGATTTCATTTTTATACCTTTATGCACTTCCAAAAAATCAAAGAAAAAGAGTTTGGGGAAAACAGATTTGTCTTTACTATTGTAAGCCATCCAGTTTTCGATCTCATTATTGAAGCTTTTGCTGTTAAAGTTAATGCTAAAGGTGTTTTTGGCTACGAATTCCGCAAAGTTACAAAAAGAACATTCCACGATTTTTTTGCAGAAATTTCTGATGTTGAAAAGGAATGCCTAAATTTAATTGATCAGTATTCCGACGAGAATATTCAAAAAAGATTTAATCGTAATAAAATTAAAGTAAAAGATTTTCTTTGTGGCTTGCAGCCTGATTTTATTGCGCAATTTATTAAACCTTTTATTGATCGTAAAATTTATGAAGTCGCAAATATCTTAGCATTAAACAATTTACCGCTATATTATAAAGGTGACGCAAATGAAAGAATACAAGAAAAGGCCTTTCATATAAATAAGAATATTATAAAGCCATTTTTCAAATTTGAAAAAAAATCGGATCATACTTTATATTCTTTGTATTTGTATAATGAAGATGTAAAAATTGATATTCTGGATAAAGATGCCACACTAATTTCGGTATCTCCCTGTACTTTGATGCTTGATGGCGAAATATTGAGGTTTGATGAGGAGTGGGATGGGAAGAAACTGATGCCTTTCTTTAAAAAGGATACAATTGTAATCCCGAAATCATCTGAAATTCAGTATTTCCAAAAATTTGTTCTTAAAGCTGTTAGAAATTATCCTGTTGAGGCTCTTGGGTTTAATATAGAAGTTTATAAACAAGAGATTACGCCAATAATTAAGTTAGAGAATAGCATAGATGGACATATAGTTGCAGGATTGTATTTCAACTATGGCAACTACGTTACTTATGCATATAAAGACCGCACAGATAACCATACATTTCTTACCACAAAAGGGGAAAGCTATAAGTTTTTTAAGGTAAAAAGAAATCCAAAACTTGAAGAAGAATATGCAACTTTGCTGTTAAGCATTGGACTTAAACATAAGTCATCATTGCATTTTTTACTTGCCGATAAGATAAATAATGCAGATGATATAAATGACTTTGATAACTACATGCCTTTTATTGATTGGGTTATTGCTAATAAAGATTTTTTAGAGAGAAAAGGTTTTGTGCTGAAGCAAGACTTTACCAAAAGGCATTTTAATACTAGCAAAGCGATTATTAGCATTGATGTTGATGAAAAACAAGATTGGTTTGATCTGAAAATTGTAGTGGCTTTTGGTGGATTTCAGATTCCTTTCATTAAGCTAAAGGATAATATCCTCAAGGGCAACCGAGAATTTGAGTTGCCTGATGGTGAAATTGCTCTTATACCCATTGAGTGGTTTGCAAGGTTTAAAGATATTTTGAGACACAGTGTTGATAGTAAAGATGGTATAACTTTAAAGCGTCATCATTATACACTACTGTCAAATCTTGACAATGGCAAATCATATTCTAATAATCTGCAAGAGATTATACCCGGAAAGTCAATTGAAGTTCCTGCTTCAATTAATGCTGTATTACGTAATTATCAGGTTGAAGGATATAGATGGATGTACTTTTTGTATAAAAACGGTTTCGGAGGAGTTTTGGCTGACGATATGGGGCTTGGCAAAACATTGCAGGCAATTACACTGCTTTGTAAAATATATTGCGATAAAAAGAATGACATAAACACTGAAGATATTATTGATGATGATAATTCTTCTAATCTGGAAGGTTTGCAGCTTGATGTCTTTTCTTCTGTTGAGAGATTAAAAGAGAAAACACCGCCTTCACTTATAGTTATGCCATTGTCTCTTGTTCATAATTGGATGTGTGAAATTAATAGATTTGCACCGGAATTAAATGTTTATCAGCATGTTGGTACAGCCAGAACAACGAAAATCAACGTTTTTTCAAAATATGATGTTGTATTAACTACTTATGGAACAATCAGGAATGATATCGAACTTATTAAAAACTTTGATTTCCACTATTTAATTCTTGATGAAAGCCAAGTGATAAAGAATGCAGTTTCTAAAGTGTTTCATGCTGTAAAATCTTTAAATTCTAAGCATAGATTGGTTATGACAGGAACTCCGGTCGAGAACTCACTAACTGATCTTTGGTCGCAGTTTTCATTCTTAAATCCCGGAATGTTGGGTAATTTGAATTTCTTTAAGGATGAATATGTAATTCCAATTGAAAAGGAAAAGCATTCATTAAAGCGCGAAAAACTTCAGAAAATGATTAGTCCATTTATTCTTAGGCGCACAAAAGACGAAGTTGAAAAAGAGTTGCCTGAGTTAACTGAAATGATTCACTATTGTGAAATGACCGACGAGCAGGCAAGTATATATGAAGAGAAAAAATCGGAGGTAAGAAATTTTATTATAGAACATATATCTCGCGATGGAATAGATAAAAGCAGATTTCACATCTTAAGTGGTTTAATGAATCTGAGGCTTATTGCAAATCATCCCAAAATGACAGACCCAAACTATAGTTTGTCGTCAGGGAAATATGTTGAAGTTGTTAGAAGTATTGACAAGCTGGTTGCTGAAAATCACAAGGTGCTTATTTTTTCTCAGTTTGTTAAGCATCTAAACATTATAAAAGAGTATGTTGATGAGATGAAAATTCCTTATAGTTTTCTGACAGGAAATACACCGGAAAAGGAAAGAAAGTTGATTATTAAAGAATTTCAAAATAATCCAGAGCGGAGGTTGTTTTTGATTTCGATGAAAGCCGGTGGGGTAGGGCTAAATCTTACAGGTGCTGATTATGTGTTTTTGCTAGATCCTTGGTGGAATCCTGCTGTGGAAAGTCAGGCTGTAAACAGGGCTCATAGAATCGGCCAACACAAGAAAGTTTTTGTTTATAAATTTATTACAAGAAATTCGGTTGAAGAAAAGATAATGTCGCTACAAAGGAGAAAATCTGAACTAGCCGGCATGGTTATAAACTCCAATAATCCGTTTAATATTATGGATATAGAGCAGCTTAAGAATATATTATAAAGGCGCGTTGAAAACGCGCCTTTAATTAATTAAGCATCTATTCTTGCGTATTTTGCATTTTTCTCAATAAACTCCCTCCTTGGTGGAACCTCGTCGCCCATTAGCATTGAGAATATTCTATTAGCTTCAAATGCATTAGTAATATCCACTTGTCTAAGCACTCTGTAGGCAGGGTCCATAGTTGTTGTCCAAAGCTGTTCAGCGTTCATTTCCCCAAGACCTTTATATCTTTGAATGTGAATATTTGATTCCTTGCCATTTACTGTATATTCTTTAACAATAGCTTGTCTTTCATCTTCACTCCATGCGTATTTTTCGTCCTTGCCTTTTTTTATAAGATATAATGGTGGAGTTGCAATATAAACATAGCCGTTTTCAATCAATTCTTTCATATACCTGAAAAAGAATGTAAGGATAAGAGTGGCAATATGGCTTCCATCAACGTCGGCATCGGTCATGATAATTACTTTATGATAACGAAGCCTTTGAAGATTTAATTCTTTGGAGTCATCTACAGTACCAATAGATACGCCGAGAGCAGTAAACATAGTTTTTATCTCCTCATTTTCAAAGATTTTATGAGGCATAGCTTTTTCAACATTAAGAATTTTACCTCTTAAAGGAAGAATAGCCTGAAATTTCCTGTCGCGGCCTTGCTTGGCAGTTCCACCCGCAGAGTCACCCTCAACGAGGTATATCTCGCACATCGCAGGATTTTTCTCAGAACAGTCGGCTAATTTGCCCGGCAATCCGGTATTTGATAAAACACTTTTTCTTTGCACTAATTCACGTGCTTTTCTGGCAGCGTGACGCGCGGTAGCAGCAAGAATAACCTTGTTTACGATTGTTTTTGCATCTTTTGGGTTTTCTTCAAGATAGTTGTTAAGCATTTCACTAACAACAGTATCAACGGCACCGGCAACGTCAGAGTTGCCAAGTTTGGTTTTTGTTTGTCCTTCAAATTGTGGCTCTGCAACTTTAACCGAAATTACAGCTGTTAAACCTTCTCGGAAGTCGTCACCGTTTATGTCAAACTTAAGCTTAGAAAGCATTCCTGATTTGTCGGCATACGATTTAAGTGTGCGTGTAAGAGCTCTGCGGAATCCTGCTACGTGAGTTCCTCCTTCAATTGTATTGATGTTATTTACGTATGAGTACAAGTTCTCTGTAAAAGAAGAGTTGTATTGCATTGCTACTTCAACAGGCATTGCACCTTTGTCACTCATCATATATATAGGAGTATCTACCAGTTTTTCTCTTGCTCCATCAAGATATTGTACAAATTCCTTTAAGCCTTCTTCTGAATAAAACGATTCATGAATAAATTCGCCATTATCATCTTTATTTCTGCGATCAGTTATTGATAGCCTAACTCCTTTGTTAAGAAAAGCAAGTTCTCTTAATCTTGTAGAAAGTGTGTCATAGCTGTATTGGGTAACTTGAAAAATTGTGTCATCAGGCTTAAAAGTTACAACAGTACCACGCTTAGTAGTTTCACCAACTTCTTTTACCGGATACATTGGAGTTCCTTTTTCGTATTCCTGAACATACATTTTTCCGCCTCTATGAACTGTTACTTTAAGATTAACAGAAAGCGCATTAACACAAGAAACACCAACACCATGTAAACCACCTGAGACTTTATAACTGCCTTTGTCGAATTTTCCTCCAGCATGCAGCACTGTCATAACAACCTCTAGAGCACTGCGTTTTTCTTTTTCATGCATATCCACCGGAATACCACGACCATCATCAGTAACAGTTACAGAATCATCTTCATTTATAATAACATCAATGTTACTACAATAGCCGGCCATTGCTTCATCGATAGAGTTGTCCACAACTTCACTAACCAAATGGTGAAGACCTTTTGCGCTAATGTCGCCAATATACATCGCAGGACGCTTCCTGACTGCTTCCAAACCCTCTAAAACCTGAATACTACTTGCGTCGTATGACCCGTGATCAACCGCAGCTTTATTTAATTCTTTCATCTTAATTTTTTAGTGCAATTCTAAGTTAAAAATAACTAGCAAAGATACAATTTTTATAGGGTTTTGAGAAGAAAAATATGAGTGAAATATTAAATAGTTATTAACATTTTAAGTCGACAGTCGATAGTCGATAGTCAACAGTCGATAGTCAATAGTCGGAAGTTATAAGGTTGCAATATTTACAATATTTACAATCTGTAGAATCTTCTTTTTTGTTAGAAAGAATATGAAACTCCTCCAATGAAATTAAACCTCTGAGTTTGGTAGTTATTCCATTGTTGTAAAGGTTGATTCTGTATGTTGTTGAAGTTTAAGAAAACAGATAATACTCGGGTGTATCTATATTCTATACCAATGTTTGCGTCAACGTGAAACCCTTCAAGTTCTTTTGCAACAACGTTGTTTGAAACATCATATGTCTTTGCAAATGTTGAATTTCTTGCATAACCATCCAGCGAAATTATAATCTTATCCTGTATGTTGTATTTCCCATTTACACTGACAACTATAGATGGCATGTGCCATGGCTGGTTTTCTTTATCCATTGAATATTCATAATAGTCAGTTGCCAATCTTAGCCTGAATCTTTCACCTATTTGCGTGAAGATCTCAGCCTTGAAATTAAACCTGCTAATATTGTCATAAACCAAAGTAAACTTATTGTCAAGTAGTTGAGTTGTATCATTTACAAAGAATGCAAAATTATCTATTGTTGCGTCAGATACACTGAAATTATAAGCTACAAATGTGCTTATAGACCCTTTAAAGCCTACTGTAAGGTCTTTTTTTCTATTCTGGAATTTGTAAGGTATGTCTAAAGCAGTATTCAAATAAGGATTAATCCTGGTTGTATTATAAAGGTCATGCTTATCTAGCCCTCCTGAAAATGTTCCATAGGCAATTAAAACATCGCTAACAAGATTTGCTTCTGCATGTGCTTTTGGGTAAAACTTCATATAGGTTAGATTGTCAAATTGGGTCACAATATCTAGTCCGATATAAAATTTAAAATCCCTGTATTGTGATGATAACCTTGGTTCAAGACTAATAAGTCCGTTTGAGGTTTTTTTATCTAAAATAGAATAGCTGTAAAAATCTGCGTTAGCAAATAGATTAAAGTGCTGTGTTTCTGCAAATCCAAGTGGGTCGGGTGGCAGTTGTTGTCCGATTATACCGCTTATCTTATAGAGATTTTCTTTTGTATCAAAACGATCGGTAAAAAGTCTGTATTTAAAAGCTGCTGAATGTTGAAATTTAGCGCTATCCAGGTGGTTTGTAATGTAGTTTATACCAACGTTAAATATGTTGAAGCTTTGCTTAAGGTCATCACTTGTTAAATTGTCAATATAATCAAGTGCATTCTGATTATTGAGAAAATCTTTTCTTTGAAATCCATAATAATGAACCATATCTCTTTGATAGTTCATATCTGCATTTAATGTCAAATTCTTATAAAACTTTTTGCCGTACACATCAATTAGGTTGTTACTGAATTGACTGTACTCATAGTTTTCAATATTTCCTGAAGATGAAAGGTGTTTAATTCGCGCACCATAAGCATATTCATTCGATCTTAAAGAGTTGTAGAAGGCTTCAACATAAGGGGTAGAGTGTGTTCCAAATCCGGCTTTAGCATGGCCTTTATATAGTTTTGTTAAAGGCTCTCCTCTCATTCTGGCCGGACTAATTGGCTCAACTTCGAATGAAGTTGTAATTTTCATTGGTTTTATGCTATACTCGAAAGTTGTACTAATCTTTGTAGTATCTTCCATTGAAGGATTTTCGAGAATTTTAAATGCTTCTGAAATTGTTGGAAGATAAGGGGCTACAACTTTAATCTCTTCAAAGTCAAGTTTCTGAGAATATGAGTTGTGCCAAACAGCAAAAAACAGTATTAATGTTATAATAATGTTTCCGGTTTTTTTTAAGCTGTCCATTTTTATTATGTTTAATGTTTATTAATGTCTTTTGTTATATAAGGCTAAAACTCAACTTCCAATGAATCTGATTTGCCCTTCATTCTTTCCTCTTCTTCTTTTTTCTCAATATCACTTAGTTTCTGTCTTGCTAATTGATTAAGTTCTTCCCCGCTGTAGTTTTCAATTATACTTTGAAGAGTATGCTTAGCCTGGAAAATATTTTCTGTTTGCAAATAATTGTCGGCTAACAGTAAGAATATCTTAGCTAGCCAATAATCATAAGCTGCAATTTCGTTAATGTATTTAAAAATCAATTGTTCTGATTTTTTATAATCACCTTTTCTAAATTCTAACAGTGCGAGATTGTATTTCGACTCTGCTGCCATTTCAGTTTCTCCAAGATTAGCAGCTTTTGTAAATGATTGTAAAGCTTTGTTTGGTTCATTAGAAATCATATGAGCTCTTCCCGAAAGAAGATGTGCTTCCTGAAGTATTTCTCTTGGGGCTCTTTCGTCGGCAATTACTGCATTTGCCGCCATTATGGCATAGTCAAACCTACTCAACTGGTAATAGCATCTCATTTGCCCTATTTTAGCATCAAGAGTATTGCTTCTTTGTTCTGCAACATTTTCCAGTGTTATATAATGATTTAATGCTGCTTCATAATTATTTAATCTAAACTGAATTGCAGATGCCCTGATAGCTGCATTTTCCGAAAATTGTGTTCTGGGTTTTGTTAATACATATTCATAACCTCTCAATGCAACCATAAGCTCATTCATTCTGAAATCACATTCAGCTTTATAAAATCTAGCGTTAACCGAAAAAATGCCATCAGGGAACTGTTCAATATAATTTGCAAAGCTTTTAACTGCATTTGTGCAATCTCCCTGCATATATCTTTGCTCGGCTGCAACATAAGTAAGTGTGTCTTGCTGAGATTTTGTCACATCTGCGAAAGAAAATCTCCCTGCATATTTGAAGTAATCATCAACTCTATCCATTGCAACATATATGTTTTTCATTATGGTAAGAGCTTCTCTTGCTTCTTTTGTGCCAGGATATTGTTCAACAACATTTTTGCATATATCTAGTGCTTTTTGGTCTTGGTTATTGTTGTAATAAATCAATCCGGTTTTTAGTTTGGCATCCTTAATATGTCTGCTATTCGGAAAGTTGTTTATTAGTCTGTTGTATTGATTTAGAGCCTGAGAGCTTTTGTCAATTAGCATATATGTGCTGGCAAGCTCAAAAATGGCATCGTCTGAGTAAGATGTTTTAGGAAATCTCTCAAGCAGTGCTGTTAAGCTTTCAGCCTTTGCATTAAAATCTCCTTTCACACCCTCAACAAGTGCTTTTTGATACATTGCGTAATCAGTGTCTATTAATCCCAATGTAATAGCTCTCTTGTAATAGTCTATTGCATTATTGTAATCTTTAGACATAAAATATGAATCGGCAATTCTTAGGTAAGCATCATTAATAAATCTTCTGTTTTCAGTTTCTCCTCTTATGAATTGACGGAAAGCAATAAGTGCCTTTTCATAATCTTTTTTCTGAAACCATGCATATCCAGTTGTGTAATACGCTTTGTGATAAATCTTTAGGTCAAATGCACCAGGAGTTGTTAGAAATTCTTTGTGATATTGAAGTGCTTTGTCGTATTGCTCCATTCTATAATAAGCTTCAGCAGTCCAAAAAATACAGCTTGCAACAATATCAGATTTATGAGGGTATTTTTGTGATTTTTCAAAATGTTCTATTGCTCCTGTAAAGTCGCCATTATTATACAATTCAACTCCTCTGAAGTATGAAATTCTTTGATATGCAGTTTTGTGCTTTTGGGTAGTAATGCCAAATTCTTCTATTGATGCAAGTGCACTTTTGTAGTTTTTAGTCGTCATATATAAATCAATTAGATACTCTTGTGCTAATGATTTTCTGGGCGACTGTGGGTATGTTTCAATATATTTTTGAAATGCTAATATAGCTTCATTATATGGGTTGAATGATAGGTCGTATGATAATTTTGCATAGTTAAACAATGCTTCTTGTTTAATTTCAGGATAAAAATCCATTTGATAAGCTGAAACAAATGCATTCCTTGCAAATCTCTTTTGATCAGTCTTTAAATAGGCATCTGCTAGGTGATAGTATGCATTTTGACTCATTGAATCTACTTGATTTGTGACTTTTTCAAGATTAGAAATCGCATTTTCAAAATCCTTAGCATTATAATATGCAAATCCAATCTGATAGTGATCCTCTCTTGAAGGTTTAGTGCTCGATTCTTTTTGATATCTTTCTAAAAATGGTATAGCCTCAGTATAATCACCCTTGTAGAAATATGATTCACCAATGAGCCTTGATATTTCTGCTGAGCGCCTAGTAGATGCATCTTCAAGAAGAGGTGGTGCATATTCAATTACCAAATCATATTTCCCTTGAAGAAAATAAATATGTGCAATGTAATAAGGAACAATAGGACCGAAATTTTTGTCTGCAGTAATTCTATTGAAAGAAATAAGTGCTGTTTCGTAATTCTTTTCTGTGTAGGAGATATGTGCATAGTAGTATTGTGCAGGGCCATAGTAAAGAGATGCCGGGCTTTTTATTTCAAAGAAATTTTGCTTTGCTTGATTCATCTCGTCTCTCATAAAATAGCTATAACCTCTTTTAAAGAGAAATTCTTCTTTTTCTCTTTGCGAAAGGTCAAATAAGTCAACTTTATTATACCATTCAATTGCTTGTTGGTAGCTTCTTTTCCTATAATGAAGATTTCCCATTTGTAGGCTAGCCATGCCCTGTTTAGGGTGTGTAGGGAAATTATGAATAAAGCTTAACAGCATGCTTTCTGCATCAGGTTGAAACAATTCAACTGCGCAAATAGCTTCATAATATATAGCATTCACTCTAACCTCTGAGTTAATGTCTTTAATATTTTGAATTGTGGATTCAAATAGCTTCTGAGCAGCGCCAAATTTTTCTTTGTTGAATAATTCCAGCGCCAGTCTGTAATCTGAATCAGGTTGATTATGAATGGCAGTATGCTGTGCAACAGAATATGAGGCACAAAGCAAAAGTATGCCTGTTATGAAAAAGAATCTTTTTATTATCATGCTGATCTTTTTTAATTTAAAACACGAAATTACTTTATTAATACCTAGGCATTAATCACTGTTTATCAACAATTAGTGCGATTTTTCAACAATTTTTCAACATATCATAAAAAATCACAGAAAACTATATAAAAAATAAGGCTTCCAGGAAGAAAAACGCAAGCAGAAAAGAAATATTTTAATAATAAAAAAAAGCAGGCTATAAGCCGGATTCTGTCACTGCCTAAACAGTGTTTCTGTCATTTATCTTGGACAAAGTTCACACCTTGCCTCCAACGATCAACCCCCCGAGATTGGGCGGACCACCCTCAAGCCTCGGTGTATTTGACCTTTCAGCGCATAAGGTTTACCCCCATATATAGTTGCCTATATATGTCGTGAGCTCTTACCTCACGTTTTCACCCTTACCATAAACTAGTTATGGCGGTAATTTTCTGTGGCACTCTCTCTCACCTCTCAGAAAAGAAGTGGCTTCTTGTTAAGAAGTATGCTGTCCTGTGCTGCCCGGACTTTCCTCATTCCCTCTTTCAGGAACGCGACAGAAAGCCTGCTTATTTATTATTTCTGTAAAATACAACTTCTGTAGCACCCATCCCATATCTGGCAAAAGATGCATCGTGAAATTCAACTCCATCTGTATTGCGGAGATATTTGCGTATCTCGTTTTTCATAACACCATTTCCAACACCGTGTATAAATATCAACTTATGCATTTTCTCAACTTCTGCCTGATGTATTGATTTTCTAAAATAATCCATCTGTATATTTAGCATATCAACATTTGATAAATTATTGAAATTCTCTATCAGTTCTCCTATATGAAGGTCAATTTCGGCAATTTTATCATCAATTTTGTGTTTATCTAAAAATGATTCTGCTTTTTGTGCTTTTTCTTTTTGCATTGTGCCTTCATTTAGCTTCTCTTGCAATGCTTTTGTCTGTTCTACAGAAACAAGCCTCTCGTCATCTATCATCGCTGCCTGAAAATCAGTCAGCTTCCCAATATTCACTACAAAAGCTTTTTTTCTCAATAGTTTTTCAAATTTAAAACTTTCTTCCTTGTACAATTTTATAGGTTTGAAATTGATGAATCCACTTATAGGTTTAACAGGCGTGGCTTTTCCCTCCATAAAAAACACAGCTTGTATAACTGAATTTGCCCACGAGTTAATGTCAGACCTCCCAATGGTTGAAAGATTAATAAATGATTCTGCTTCAACAAATCCATAATCTTCTCCCTGAAATTGTCCGCCGTTATTCAAAAATAAACTAAAGAGTGCATTGTATTTAGTGTGGTTTACCAACATTATGTCAATGTTTCCAACAAGAGGTGTTTCTTCAATTTCAGGAATCATAAACACATAAATACCTTCTTCCAGCTGATCCTTGTCGTTATGCGAAATATAAAGAGGCTTTGAGTCATTGTTATCTGAATCATCGATAAATGTTTCTCTTCTTATTAAAGCAGGTTCATTTGGATCTTCGCTCCTAATTTTTATAAGATCACTAACAGCCGTAGGAATCTCAAATCCATCCTCAATAGCAACATTCACAACAAGATCATTTACGATTTTTGTAATAATGCCGCCTCCTTTTTCGTTAAGAAAACTGACTCTGTCACCAACTTTAAAGTTTTTTATATTTGCCATTCTAATTTAATTAATGTGCAAAAGTACTAAAAAAAGTGGTCTGTAACTATAGCCACTACTATTAAAAACTCAATACATAGGACTATGTTCTTGGGACTAAGAATTAATAAAACTTTTCACTATTATCCGACTAAAAAGTAATTTTACTCTTTTTCAAACGTAACTACCAGATAAACAGGCATTATGATTTTATTTTTAAAAGCCACCCCCTATATAAATTGCAGGTTATACTGCAAATTT
>JAGXRQ010000103.1 GCA_018335675.1 Bacteroidota bacterium
TAGAGCTAAAAGGAGATACATTAAGAAAAAAGAAAAAATAACTGTAAAAATGTCAGCTTTTATCTGTTCTTTGAAATAAAACTTATTGGGGGGTCAGTTTGCCGGAATGGGGGTCAGTATCACCGGAATATCCAGAAATTTTAGCTAAATTAGAAATAGTGAAGTTTTTTTCCCCTCTTTCTAACATCCCAACATACATTCTGTGTAAGTCTGCCCTATATGATAATTCTTCTTGAGAAAGTTTTTGTGCCATCCTCAAACTTCTTATTCTTTTACCAAGCTCAAAAAGAAGCAGCCTACTTTTGTCCATGTTTATTTTTTCTATGTCACAAATCTAAGTATGTATATTGACATTGTCTACATACTATTATTAGCATTCCTGAAAACCTTATAAATAATTTATAATTACAAACAAATTATAAAAAATTAATCTTAATGCAAATAAAATTAGGTCAATATGCTATTGCCTCGATTGCAAAGGGTAAGTTTCTATTGTTTTTTGGGTTGTTTATTTCTCTGGATACGGTGTGTGCTTTCATCTCCTTATCAGGGAAAGGTTTTGTTAATCCAGCTATTTTCTTTTCGCTTAGCGAGGAGTCAATCCACTGGGCTTCATCTTGTTGATGAATAATTAGTGGCATTCTTTTTTTTGTATTGTGAATTTCAGATAACAAGTTATTTGCAGGGGTAGTAATAATTGAAAATGTTTGCTTTGTTTCTCCGGTGGTCTTGTCTATCCAGGTGTCATAAATACAACCAAGTGAAAATATATCCTTTTCTTTTAAACTTATGAAATATGGGTATTTTACTTTGTTTACATCTTTCCATTCAAAAAAACCATTAACAGGCAAAAGTCCCCTGTGTTTCCTAACAGCATTTCTGAATGATGGCTTTTCAAACACAGTCTCACCAACTGCATTTAATGTTTGAGTTCGAATTTTTGATGCATACTGTTCGTCTTTTGCCCATGAGGGTATAAGTCCCCATTGAAATAATGAAATGTTTTCTGCTGTTATAACAGGCAATTCAGGGAAAGAAAATCCACTAACAAAATAATAAAGAGGCAGTTCTCTAGCTGTATCCTCGATTGTGAGATCAACCTTAACTACCTCTTTATACCTTTCGGCAAGCTTTACTAGTTTCTTTTCTAGGTATGCAACACTATAACACATTTGGAAGCCTAATTATAGTACTTTTTCCATTTTCCGTATTGCTTTCCGCTTTCTATGAAAACTTTGTGAATAGAACTAGCCCAGTAATTTCTTAAACCAATTCCACCTGCTTTGCCGGATAACTTTTCAGTAAATAATACTTTTCCTGTTTTTATATCAAAAAAAGTAACATACATAGTTCCCAAATCTCTTGGCTTATTAAACGTTTCAACGATAAAAACAAGACCTAATCCGCTTCTGTTACTGTTGTATTCGCTTATTATTTGCCTAATGTCTTCCATCGACAATTCGTGAGATTCATAAGATTCAAGTACCAAATCGTCAGGGTCAACAGATGAATTTCTTTCCTTAACAATGCTAAGGTCATACTCAACATATCTTTTCCTGAAATGCTTTTTGATGTCGTACTTTTTTTGTTCTGAAACAACCAAGTTGTTCCATGAATCAAAAAATCTGTCCACAATCTCAACTGGATTCGAAAATCCTTCAGGACCAATAAATTTGGCGTTAGAAAAATCAACTCCAAACCAGGTTACTTCATGAGTGTTAAACACACTGCTGGCAGATTGCGCATTGGATGCAAGCGGCATAGCCAACAAAACCAAAATAATTAAAACAAGTTTTTTCATAGTTCTCAATTTTAAGTTATTAAATGCCTAAGAAGAAGAGCCATATCTTGTCCCATCTCTTATCCCCCTATACCCCTATACCCTTAGCAATTATTATTCATTTTATGAATTATCTCCAAAGTATCGTGAGCAATAACAAGTTCTTCGTTTGTTGGTACAACCATTACTTTAACTTTCGACTCAGGCTTAGAGATTTCAACAAGTTTACTTCTAAGTTTGTCGTTTTTCGCGTGGTCGAAGGCAAGCCCCAGAAACTCTAAACCATTACAAATTGCTTCCCTAGTTTCAGGACCATTTTCGCCAACACCACCAGTGAAAATTAGAAGGTCTACACCACCCATTGCAGCGGCATACGCTCCGATATATTTTTTAATTCTGTAAAAATACATTTCAAGCGCAAGATTTGCTCTTTTGTTGCCTTTTTCCCAAGCTTCAACTTCAATATCTCTCATGTCCATTGAAACTCCACTAATTCCAAGCACACCGCTCTTTTTGTTTATAAGGTCGCTTGCCTCGTCAAGGTTAAGATTTTTCTTTCTCATTATGTATAATAAGGCTCCAAGGTCAAGGTCTCCTGCGCGTGTGCCCATTATAAGCCCTTCAACCGGTGTAAGCCCCATAGATGTATCAACAGATTTTCCGTTTTTTATAGCTGCAACTGATGCTCCGTTTCCTAAGTGGCAAGTAATTGCTTTTACATTGTTTTTGGGTATGAATAATGCATCACATGCAGTTTCGAAAACAAATTTGTGACTTGTTCCGTGGAAACCATATCTTCTAATTTTATCTTCTTCGTAAAGAGAATATGGCAATGCATACATATATGCATAGTCGGGCATACTTTGATGGAAAGCAGTGTCAAAAACAGCAACTTGTGGAACGTTTGGAAGAAGTTTTTCCATTGATTCTATACCCTTAAGGTTTGCGGGGTTGTGAAGTGGCGCAAGCTCAATAAGTTCAGCAATGTGTTTTTTTGCTTGATCATCAATTAGAGCACTTGTTGGGAAATATTCACCACCATGCGCTACCCTATGTCCAACTGCAACTATCTCGCTATGACTCTGAATTACACCATGGTTTGGGTCAAGCAAGGCTTTGAGAATAAGGTCGATACCTACTTCATGATTTGGAACATCCTGAATAAGAAGATACTTTTCCTTTGCTTTTGGATGATGCTTTAGCTCGCTGTCTTTCATTCCTATTCTTTCAAGTATTCCTTTTGCCAACAGCTCGGCATTATTGGCCATGTTTAAAAGCTGATACTTAATTGAAGAACTTCCGCAGTTTAGTACAAGAATTTTCATCTGTTTTTGAAATTTAAAATGTTAATATATAATTGATTGTATTTGTTTATTGTAGCTTGTAAAATTAGAATTATTTGTGTTTGGTGCAAAATGAAATCTGTATTTTTTTTAAAAAGTATAAAGGGTAATAATTCCACGCAAATTACACAAAAGTTAAATGCAAAAATTTGAAAACATTCAGTTACTAAAAATATATTGGTTATTGGGTTTTTTACGAATTATATCTTTGCGCTTTTCGCGTGGAATAAAAAAAGAAAGCACTCATGACTGCAAATTTTGAGTACCCGGCCAAAGTATAAAGATATTTTCATTTAATAAGTTTAGTAATAAAGTATATCAAAAAAAAACCTACTTTATGTCTTGTTGCCAGAACGAATGTTTAATATTATTTGTAATTAAAGTAAATATCACTTAATTTTATGTTTTAAAAAAACGCAAATTATGAAAAAGATATTAGCTATTTTTTTATTAGCATTTTTAGTAAATAATTCATTTGCGCAAAATATTGAAGAAGATTTGTTCGATCTTTCATTAGATGAATTAATGAACATAGAAGTTGCTGTGGCTTCAAGAAAGGCAATTAATCAGAGGGAAGCTCCTGGCGTGCTTACAATAATTACTTCTGATGAAATAAAGAAAAGTGGAGCCAGAGATTTGATAGATGTATTCAGGATGGTGCCCGGGTTTAATTTTAATTTTGATGTTGAGGGAACTGTTGGAATTTCTATAAGAGGCAACTGGGCTAATGAAGGCAAGGTGTTGGTTATGGTTGATGGTCAGGAAATTAATGAGAGTCTTTATTCAACTGTTGTTTTTGGTGGTAGATTTCCGATAGATCAAATCAGTAGGATAGAAGTAATAAGAGGCCCCGGGTCAAGTATTTATGGAGGTTATGCAGAATTGGGAGTAATTAACGTTATTACAAAAGCTGGAGCCGATCTGCAGGGGTTAGAACTGTCTTCTATGTTCAGCTTAATGAATGATGTGCCTGGTTCTTATTTTGTAAATCTTAATTTCGGTCAATCAATTGGTGATTTCGAATATTCCGTTCTAGGTCATTATGGTATTTCTAATCATTCTTATAAAGAAACCTTTGAAGATTTTTATGGAGGTAATGTGTTAATTCATGGCGAAAATGCATTTAATGAATCGCAATGGTTGAATGTAGGATTAAAATATAAGAAATTTTCAGGCAGATTCCTTTATGATGGATATAATGTAACTGCTTCTACTTTGTTTGATGATGTGACACCAGAGCCATACAATGTGTCTTTTAAAGGCCTTTTTGGTGAAATTAAATACAGGTGGGATATAAATGATAAAATGTCGTTAACTCCGCAATTCAACTTCAAACAACAAACTCCTTGGTTTTCTGAAGATGAGCAAGGTGATGCTATGGATTTTTTAGTTAACAAACATACTATTGGACTTCATTATTATGCCGATATGTTGGATAATCTTAATCTAATAGCAGGCGTTGAGTACTATGAAGAAACAGCTACTGATAGACTAGAATCTGAAATTTTGCTTGATGGACAAGATAAAATTAGCTTTTCAAATATATCCTTATATCTCCAGGGTTTTTATAGGCAAAAGTATTTTAATATTATTGCCGGTGGTCGATTCGAAAATCATGAGGAATATGGAAGTGCATTTGCGCCTCGAATAGGATTTACTAAATCTTTCAATAAATTCCATTACAAAGCTTTATATAGTCATGCTTTTAGATCGCCGGGAATAATGAACATTTCTCTAGAACCGGAAATTGCTCCGGAAACAACAATTGTTTACGAACTTGAGGCTGGCTACAGATTAACTAGCAAAGCAATGATTTCATTAAATTTATTTGATGTAACAATTAGGAATCCTATTATATATTTCTACGATGATACTGCTGATACCGAAGGATATTTTAATGGAACAAAAACCGGAACAACAGGGGCAGAAATAAACTTTAGATACCAGTATAACCAAAATAACATACAAGCCGGATATTCATATTACTTTGCAGGCGGGAAAAATGAAGTAGAAGATTATGAGGTTGAAATTAATCATAATGCACTTGTAGGTATACCACAGCATAAGATTACACTTAACAGCTCATTTATGATAATTAAAAGCTTGTTTTTCAATACTCAATTTGTCTTCCTAGGAGAAAGATATGTTTATAACGAGGTAAATACTGATGGAGATGCCGTTATAAACTTAATTAGTCCGGATATCCTTATCAATGCTAACGTTATATACAGAAACGCTTTTATTAAAGGATTAGATTTAAGTCTAGGTGTGTTCGATTTATTAAACTCTAAACCAAAATATTATCAGGCTTACAATGGGTATCATGCACCATATCCCGGTAAACATAGAGAATTGTTTCTCAAGTTGATGTATTATATTCCATATGGTAATTGATTTGTTTAAAGGGATAGAGGTATAGGGTGTCGGGTGTCAGGTGTCAGGTATCAGGTATCGGGTATCAGGTATAGGAAATTTCAATCTTAAATGTTCTTATATGCCTTATATGGTAAAAAAAGGGAGGTTCTGGTGTCGGGTATAATGGAAAGAGATTATAATATTGAAGACGGGATTATTACCCAGGCATCAAATATTTTAAAGTTTAAATCTTGATTCCAAATACTACAATATCGTCAATCTGATCGTAAATCAAATCTTCAGAGGGGTTTAGCCATTCTTCAATGGTCTTTTTAAGAAAATCATGCTGTGCAGACATAGATAAACCTGCCGATTCGGCTAGCATTTTTTTCAACACTCTCTTGTTGAATTTCCGTTTGTTTGGCCCTCCAAACTGGTCAACATAACCATCACTGAACATGTAAATTATATCGCCTTTTTTTAGTTGTAATTCGTGGTTTGTAAAATCATCAAGCCTCACGTAAATTGCCACCGGCATCTTGTCTCCTCTAATCTCTTCCACAACCTCTTCAGGTTCCTCAAAAGATTTTCCAATATTTTCAGATCGTATTATCCAAATTGGATTGTAAGCGCCTGTCCAATGACATTTATTAGTGTTTTTGTTAATTGCAATCAAACTCAAATCCATACCATCAACCTGAGAATCCTCTTCTCGTGTTTGTTTTAGTGCTTGTATGATTGCATTTCTAAGGTCTTGAACAAGCACTGCAGTATTAACAAATTCTTTTTTGGAAGTTATCTGGTCTAGGAAGCTCATACCCAACATCGACATAAATGCTCCCGGCACTCCATGCCCTGTGCAGTCGGCGGCAACGGCAATAATCCATTCATTTACTTCAGTAATCCAATAAAAATCACCTGAAACAACATCTTTGGGCTTGTATAAAACAAAGTAATCTTCAAGAAGAGAAGACATATATTCCTGCTTTGGGAGCAAGGCGCTCTGAATTCTCTGAGCATAAGTAATACTTGCCCTGATGTCTTTTAGGTTATGTTCTATCTCTTCCTTTTGTGTTTGAATCTGGTCTCTTTGTAATTCTATCTCTTCCTTCTTTTCTACAATTTCTTTTGTTCTTTGCCTTACAATCTCTTCAAGCCATTTGTTCTTGGCTTTTAGTCTTCTTATGTTTAGAAAAATTACCAGATATATCAATAAAACAAGTATTGCAATATATGATGTATAAGCCCACCAGCTTCTATACCAAGGAGGAAGAATCTGAATTTTTATTGTTATCTCATTGCCAATTTCACCTCTTATGCTTTTTGCAGCGAAAACAAATTCATATTTACCTTCTCTTAAGTTTGATAATGGTATAATGTTTTGGGCAAGCCAAAATGAATAATCACTTTCCTTTGCAGCATTCCTATATGAATATAATGCCCCGAAACCATCGTCGTAATAAGCAGAAGATAATTCAATTATAAGAGAATTCATCGAATAAGGAATCACAATCACTTTGTTATCAGGAGTTACATCTCCCCTCCAAATTAAAGAGTCATTTCCAATAACAATTTTTCTGAGCATTAGATGAGGTGGTGTATATTTTCTGTTTTTTGTCATAGCTAGATTAACAATGCTCAACCCATTGTCGCCACCTATAATCAGAAAGTCATCTTTTTTATTAATTACGTTAATTCTTCCAAGCTGTATTGTTTTAAAATGGTAAGAATCCGACACGCTATCAGTCATGTTTACTGAATGAACATAATAACCCAAGCCAGCAAATGAAACAGAATCGTTGAAATGAAATGCAGTAATGGCTTCATCTTCAGATTTTTTAGGGAAATAACTTGCATCAAAATATCCTCTTAATGATGAATTCAGCAAAGTACTGTCGTTCATAGCATATGCTAGTTCTTCCGCACTAACAAAGCGATAGCTGCCACGGTGAGTTCCGAAAATAATGTTTTTTCCAACCTGATAGGGGCAAACCCACCCGTTTTCAAGCCCGTCTTCCATGCCTGCGTAGTACTCTACTGAATAGGAAAGATCATTGTTTATTATCAATTGATAAACTCCACTTATGCGCGACCCTATCCATACTTCTATTCTATCCGGTTTTTGTTGGAAGTTATATGCCATGCCATATGCATCTTCAATTTTTACATCTGTGATGGTTTTCACAACCTGTCCGTTTTCTGCATTCAGAATAAGGATGCCTCTGTTTCCGGCAGTTATAATTCTATTTTTTTCTTTAACATATAAAACAGACGAAGCTTCAATTCGGCTGATTTGCCTAAGATTATTTCCTGAATATAACCATATTCCGTTGGCGGCAGCTATCCAGCAACCAAAAGGCGAATCTGCCATAGAATAAACGCTGGCATTAATTTTTGTAACTTCTGTAAAAAGCTTAATTCCAAATTCATCGCTTATATATAAGTTGTCAGTTGTTCCAACAATTATGTTGTTTTCAATAAAACTTACGGCCTGAACCGTACCATAAATTCCAACAGTCTGACTGAAAGTAGAAATAGGAGAGGTGTATTGTATTCTTATCGGTCCTTTTAATGTTGCAGCCCAAAGATTGCCATAACTGTCTTGTATTAAATCATAAATCTCTGAAGTTGATAAGCCCGTATTTACGTTGTAATTAGTTTTTATAGCATAGTGTTCATCAAGAATAATTATTCCATTTTTGGTAGTAAACAGGCCAAAATTCCCATCATCAAGAACCAATCCTCCCAAAATACTTGAGGAAATTAGTTGTCCTTGCGTTTTTTCATCAAGAGGAACCTTACTTAGGTCATTATCAACAAGTAGCCAAAGACCATCTTCTCTGGTAACCAAAAGTATAGAGTTGTTTTTCGTCGGAAGCATACACAAAACCCTGTTGTCGGCAAACAAATAGCCTTCGTCAAGGTCAACAAATCCATTATCCTGAAATTTTTGCAGCCCAATAAATCTTTCCCTCACAAATAAGTCATCATTAACAACAAAAGCGAGGTGAAACGACATCATAGGAAGAATCTCTACAATAGAATTACTATCGTAAATATAAATTGCCTCTTCTGCCTGGAAAACAATTTTGTCTTTCCATTTAAGAATTTCCCATACCGAAGAAAAAACATACTCTTTTCCAGTGAAATCATCGAGAATAGATTTGTAAAAATACTGTCCGGATTTATCTGCTTTCAAGTAGCCAAAATCGTTGTGCGTTCCAACATACACAACACCATCAATTACATTTAAAGAAGTAATATTTGCACCGGCTTTAACGGGAATATATCGCCATGATATTCCATCGAATTGTAAAATGCCATAGGAAGTGCCAACATAAACCAGACCGTTGTTGTCTTCAGCTACACAATAGGTATATGAAGAATAAGACAACCCATAATCACGAGGAGAAAAGTTGGTTATGGGTTGTCTTATTAATTGAGCTTCAGCAATATTTACAAGAAGCAGTAGAAAAAGTAAAAAAGTTTTTCTCACTAATTACTTTTGATGTTAAATTCTTTTTGCATCCAGGCTTCAAGATTAGATATTTCAGCAACGCCATAGAAAGCTTTCAAATAATCAAAAACTTCAGCCATGAGGTTGCTCCTTGGAATGTTCTTAAGCTCGTCAACAATTATCTGAATTTCAGGTTTAATTTCGTCTGAGCTCTTAAATATAGGTGAAAAAGTTGCAATTAGAGTAGATTCTGGTACTCCTGTTCTTTTATAATAATACAACTTCAGTTCACTGACTTCTTCTTCAAGAATAGACTTGCCATCAATTGTAAATAATTCAGTTCTGTCGAGCACAAACTTATCACCATTGTAAGGTAGCCTTTTATTTATATTGTCGCCATTATACATATAGCTGATGTAGAAAAAGGTTTGATCGCTCATAGGATAAACATGTGCTCCAACGCTTACTTCCATTTTGTCAATTATAAGAAGGTTTTCGCAAAATATATTTTTAAGCTCAGCAGCAGTTGATAACGACCCTGCTCTAGTGCTTATCGAGCTCATTGCCGGGGCGAATGCAGCTCTAGAAAATGCATCAGCCGCATTTTGTTCGGTAAGTACAACTCTTCCAAGCTCTGAATTAATCATTGCAGCCCTTGAGTTTGGAACCATGAAATTAAAGTTGTCGTCGCTGCTAACCTGCACTCCATTTTCCAATGTAAGATTAGCCTTTGTGGCAATGATTTCGCCGTTAACACTAATAACTTTAAATAAATCCTGAGATGACGCAGCTATTGCTATCAGGGAAATTACGGCTAGAATGATAAATCTTTTCATAATATTTAGTTTTTGAGGATTTTGCAACACAAATTATTTCAATTTGCTAATTTATAAAAAATTATGAAATAAATTATTCTTTTTTTTGATTTTAAAAAACAATCTGTCAATGTCCATTCAATCTTAATATTTAAACCGCCACCTTTTCGGCATAACCCGAACCTCCCTTTTTTTAAACCATATAAGGCATATAAGAACATTTAAGATTGTAAAGATTGATACCTGATACCCGACACCTGAACCCCGAACCTCCCTTTTTTTTACCATATAAGGCATATAAGAGCATTTAAGATTGTAAAGATTGATTTTGACACCCGATACCTGACACCTGACACCCGATACCCAAACCCAATACCTATTCTATTAACACAAACGCCGCCCAAAAGAACGGGTCGTATTTTTGCCTCATCTCCCTTTGAGTTTCGTTAAATGCCTTTCTTATATTGTTGTTATTCAGTAATTTACTATAGAATGTCTCCATAAACTCAGCGGTTTCTTTATCGGGCACTTGCCATAAGCTCATTATCAAATACTTCGCGCCAGCCATTTTGAATGCACGCTGTAGTCCGTAAACACCTTCGCTACCTCGGATATCTCCCAATCCGGTTTCGCAGGCGGAAAGGACAACGAGTTGGGTGTTGTACAGCTCAAGGTTTGAGATTTCAAATGCATTTAACAACCCATCTTCTTCTAAAAAATCCTGTTTGTTTTCAATGGTATTAGCTCCTGCCATAACAAGTCCTGAACGAATTAAAGGATTTGGGCTATTGATGACTCTTGTTAGATTGCTTCTTCCTGAGCGGAATTCTACATCTTCATAAGTTGTGTTTTCAGCTAGCCATAGTTTTGAGCTTGTTTCATCTTTCGCAGGATAAAAGTAGCCGTGAGTTGCTAGATGAATAACAGAGGAAGAATTTTTCCCGCTTAATCTTTTAAAAGCAGATTCAGTGGCATTTTCTAGGGTAATCTTATTCGTTGAAATACCTTTAGATGAAAGCTGGTTTTCCAGTTTGTCAACTTCATCTAGTGAGCCTTGTAGAAATTTCCAGATTTGGTCGCTATTTTCAGCTCTGCCATATTCAATGCCGCCGAAAAGAGTAACATCTTCAATTTTAATATTCTTGTTACTTTCCTGTTTCTGATTATGCAGCAAACTTGTGGAAGTCACATTATGAACATCATAACTATCAATAATTTTTCGATTATCCTTGGAGATTGCCGCAAAAGAAACTTTATGTAAAAACCCATCCGGAGATATATAAACGGTTTGAGAATTTTCAAGTAATGGTTCAATTGGCAACCAAATGAGGTTGTATATTTTGCCCGAATTGTAGAAATTGTTTATAGTTCTATAATTTACAGTGGTATATTCTTTAAATGCTTGCATAAGCTGTTCTCCTGAGCATAAATATATAAGCGAGGGAACATTATCTTCCGGCCTTATTATCATAGCAAAATAATGATAAGAATAAGTGTTGTCTGCATTAAGTTGCTGATAATGACCAAACTCAACAGCAGCTTCATTAGGATTAAGGCTTTTCTTAATGTTTTTCCAATCAGATTCCTGATTAGAAATAAGTCCGATATCGGTTCCGGCAGCAACCAATTCTTTTTCAAGAATATTTGCTCTGTTTTCGATATCATTTACATTGGCATACCTTTGATTTTCCGGCAAAGAATAGAGTTTTGCCAATTGCTGTCTATATCCAATCCATTCATTATATTTTTCAATCAAATCATCATTATTGCTTTCATACACACCTCTTCTAATGGCATATGAAGATCGCAAAAGAAGTCCTTTGTTAAAGAGTAAATTGTTGTATAATAGCTCAATAGCTTCTGTTTGCGCGGTGTTTTTAATAACAAACGAGGTGAAAATATCATTATAATATTTCACAGTTGCGTAATATGCTGCTTTTTCTTCTTCAGAGAGAAAGGAAAAAGATTTCTTTATTTGTTCAATGTTTAATTGAACAGCTCGTGAATACAATTCCGCAGCCTCATTTGTCCTGTTGTTTTTCTCATATACATATGCCAGGCTCGCCATTGCGTCAGCACACACGGGATTGTTAGTTCCAAAAGTTCTTTCTTTTATTTCCAGAGATTTAATCAACCATTTTTCTGCTTCTGAAAGGTTATTTATGCCACTATAGAGCAATCCGAGATTATGATATGTTATTGCTAATGAATAAGTTTCGGAGCCAAATACACTTGTTTCAATCTCGATTGTTTTCAAAAACAATTCTTCGGCCTTCTCAAATTTTCCAACTGCCCGATATAATTCAGCAAGGTTGTTAAGATGTTGAGCATAAGATGGAAGGTTTTCCCTGCCCAGAATGCTATCAATTTCGGTTACTCTTGAAAAATACATTTCTGCTTTGAGAGCATATTCAGATGCTTTTTCATCATTATCAGTAAGTCTGATTTTTGATAGATATAAAGCTCCCAGATTATTTAGTGCAGTTGAATATTCCTTAGATAATTGATTTCCAGATTCATTTTGTAGATGAAGATTTTGCAGATACAGGTCTTCACTTTTAGTATAATTTCCGGTTTCGTAGTAAAAAACGCCTAAGTTTAGCAAAGCAGAAAAATAGTTTGGGTGATTATAGCCCAAGGTTTCTTTTGTTAAGTTAACCGCGCTGAGCAATAATTCTTCAGCAGCACGCAAATCACCCTTTTTTATAAATACATTAGCGAGGTTTGAAAGCATATTTACATTATCGGGATGGTTTTTCCCGAAAGCTATTTCCTGAATATAAAGAGAGCGTTTCAAAATGTTTTCCGCAATGTCAAAATTTCCGGATTCGAGGTAAAATAGTCCCAGATTATTCAGAAATGTTGCATACTCAGGGTGCATATCGCCGTATAACTGCACATACTTGTCGCCACATATTTCATAAATTTCTCCAGCTTTTTGGTAATTACCCATATAGCTATACAATATAGCATAACTGTTTAGGCAGTTTAAATACGAACCGTGGTTTTCACCAAGTGCATTCCTCTGTATTTCAAGAGCTTCCTTTAATAATTTTTCTGCAGATAAATAATCTCCTTTCGTCATTTTGATATCTGCCACACCTTCTAAAGATGTAGCATAATCAGTATGATTATTGCCAAGGGTTTGTTTTCTAAGACTTACTGTTTGCTGATATAACTCTTCAGATTTATTGTAATCTCCCAATTGCTTGTGAAGCACTGCCAGACTATTCAATGTATTTATATAAGCGTTATACTTTTCGCCATATTTTTTATTTTGTAATGAAGCTGCCTTTTCAAGTAATTCAACAGATTTTTCATACTTGGCTAATGCAGAATAAACTGAAGCCAAGTTGCTTAATGCAATGTGATAATTGGGATTTTCTTCCCCATAAACTTCCCTATAAATAGAAATTGCCTGATTTAGAAGGTTTTCTGCTTCAGCATATCTGCCCATATTGTCGTATAGCACAGCTAAGTTGGAAAGAGTTAGAGCATAAAAGTCGCTCTCTTTTTTATATACTTTTTCTTTTATTTCAAGGCTTTGAAAATATAGTTTCTCTGCTTCTTTAAATTTACCTTGCTTTTCATAACCAACCGCGAGATTATTAAGCGCAGTAGCATAATCAGCACTTATTTCACCATAAAACTCTTTACAAAGCTCAACAAAATCATTATACACCTCTTCCATTTTTGAATACATTGCGGCATATAAATAAAATTCTCCAAGACTGTTAAGTGTGAGTAGGTATTCTTTTGATAATTTGCCAAAACTAATCTCCATCAATTCTACCGCAGAAGTATAAAAAGGCTCTGATTTATAATAAATCCCGTTTTGCAAATAGAAAGGCGCTACAATATTTGCAACCTCCATATAGAATTCATCGGTTTCATCAAAATTGTTTTGAACTATTTCCCAAACATCATCATAAATTTCTTCTGCCTTAGTCACACTACCTGCAATATCATATATATTAGCTTGCTGAAGTGCGAAATTTATATAATCCATGCTAAGTTTAGACTGGTCTTTGATTATAAAATCAACCACTTCGTCCATTAGTGGGAAAGCTTTTGAATATTTCCCAAGGTATGTGTAATTTACTGCCAGATTGAAAGCTATCATCATGTAATCATAGTTTTCTCTTCCAATAGTCTCAGCAGCCAAGGTTCTTGCTTTTAAATATGTTTTTGTGGCAGATTCATAATCTTCAATTGAATAGTAGCAGAAGGCAAGATATCTTGCAACCATAAGAGAGGTTGAGTCCTTTAGTTGATATTCCGCTAGAAACTTTTCTCCAAATTCTATAGCAGAGTTGTAGTTTTCAGACTGAAAATTTTGATTGAATTTTTCAAGATACAAGTTTTTGTCTTGAGAGTAGGCAGACAAGAAGCAAGAGAATAAAATTGCAAATGCTAGTTTCATGATATGGATTTGTTAGACCCTAAAGCCAAGAACTGTCACATCATCAATCTGGTCGTTGCTGCCTTTCCATTTATGAAACACTTCATCAAGCTTTTCTTTTTGTTCTTTTGCAGGTAATTCGTTGATAGATAACAAAAGCTCTTGAAAGCGGAATACTTTAAATCTCTCACTTCCTTCTTCATCAAACTGATCAATGAAACCATCAGAATAAATATAGACCATATCACCATCCTTCAAATCGACATTATAGTTGTGAAAGTCTTTTTTCTTCTTAATGAAAATCCCAATAGCTTGTCTGTCAAGTGTGTAGCAGTGTAAATTATTGTCTCTTACTAATATTATAGGATTAAACGCCCCTGAATATTGCAATATCTTTTTAGAAAGATCAATTATTACAATTGCGATATTCATCCCATCCATTAAAAGATAATCATCTTTGTCTTTTTTGCCGGCATTAAGCAAAGTAGCAGTAACATTATCTCTAAGTTGGTGCACAATATCTTTTGCATCAAGATTATGTGCAATGTTTATGATTTCATTTAAAAATGAAATTCCTAGCATACTCATAAATCCGCCTGGGACACCATGTCCGGTACAGTCGGCAACAGCAATAATCAGTTTATCGTTAAATCTGGTGGCGTAGTAAAAATCGCCGGATACAATTTCTTTAGGTTTGAACATAACAAAGCACTCAGAAATACCCGGCAATCCGTTTTGGCACTCCGACAATATGCATATTTCCGAAAGCAATGCTTGTTGAATTCGTTTAGCGTAGTTTATGCTGTTTGTAATTGCTATGTTTTGTTTTTCAATATGTTCCTTTTGTTGAATAGCTATATCTCTCTGAATTTGTATTGCATTGTTTTGTGATTCAATTTCTTCTTTTTGGGTAAGAATTTCCTGATTTAACTCATGCAATTCCTTATAGCTTTCGTTAAGTTCGTGCGTGCGTTTTTTAACTTCTTCCTCAAGTAGAATATTTGCTCTCTCTTTCATTAAGTTTATTTCTTCCAATCTGTTTATTGCTTCTTGCTTGCTTTGATTCAATAGTTTCGTAAACTTCTTGGTCATTCCATAAGCAAGAATCAAAAGCACAATAGCGGTAGCAAATTTCATCCCGTGTTCAAATTGGAATATGCCCGGTATTCCGGCATTCTTCATCACAACCCAAACGCCTCCGATTATTATAAAAAATAAAGCAGCAATGAAATATTTTGTGAAGTAAATCTTTTTTCTCCGCGCCAATATTGCAATAACAATGCACACTATTGTTGTAACAGCAGTAATAATATTTCCAAAGCTAATCATGAAGCGGTACATAGATTGGCTAAAGACAGCTGATATAGATAAAATGCTTGTGATAATTATAAAAGCTACCAGGATTTTATCGAATACCGGGAAGTTTTTTCTTGTTTGCAATACACTTTTTATCAATAGCATTACCGATATAATAGAAAGCATAGAAAACAAAACAACTGACAAATTTGCCCATGCAGGAGAAGATGGCCAAAAATACTTGAAAGCGTAGCCATCTCTTATAAATAGAAAAACTCCTATTGAAAAAGTAAAAAGCACATAATACAAAAAGGAGAAGTCGCGCATTGAGAAATAGAAAAACAAGTTCAGCAACACAACAAGAACCAGAATGCCATAAAAAAAGCCTAAAAACAATGGGCGTGTTTCACTCTTTTCGTAAAAGTACTCCGGACTTGATATGCTTATTGGAAGGGTTATTACATCGCCATCACTCTTAACTGCACAATAATACGTTTGTGTGTTGCCGGGCGATAAGTTTAATTCAAAAATATTTGATGTGTGTAGTATAGACCTTTTGCTAAATTTATAGCCATCGCCACTGAACAATGTATCAATGCCATCATTGTGTGGAACGTATAATCGTATTTTGTATAACAATGGGTAGTCTATAATCAGGAAGAATCTGTTTTCAGATTCTGTATTGTTATGAATGGTAAATTTTAACCATACAGTATAATTCTGATAATCGAAAAACGGAATATCCTTATTTGATTTAACGAACTCTTTTTGAAAACTTTGTTCAATTACATTGTTATATGAAAGAGCTTTATCTGCATCAATGTAGTAGTATATTTTGCTCCCAATTTTCTTGATATTCAAATTGCTATTTAGTACAATAACATCATTGGCTAGAGAAACAATAGCAAATGCAGAATAAATTACAAAAAAGATAAGCTTTTTAAACATGTTGTAAATCAGATTATAGCCACGTTACAATATTACAAAAAATAATTGAAAAAATTAAAACCCCAAACCCCAAACACCCGACACCTGATACCTATTCTATTAACACAAACGCCGCCCAAAAAAACGGATCATACTTCTGCCTCATCTCCCGTTGCGTTTCGTTAAATGCTTTTCTTACATCCTTGTAATCAAGGAGTTTTTCGTAAAATATTTCCATAAATTCTACTGTTTCTTTGTCGGGCACCTGCCACAGACTCATTATCAAGTGTTTAGCACCTGCCATTTTGAACGCTCGCTGTAATCCATACACACCTTCGCTTCCGCGGATATCGCCAAGTCCGGTTTCGCAGGCGGAGAGAACGACTAGTTTGGTATTTTGAAGATTAATATTTGCAACTTCGTATGCCGTGAGAACACCATCCTGTTTTGAAGAATCGGTTTCGATTTCATTCCATACATCATTGGCTCCTGCAAAAACTAGCCCTGAACGCATCAGTGGGTTTGGGTTTTTAACGAAACTCGACATTCCAAGTCCACTTTCGCTACCACGGAAAGTTACTTCTCCGATTTTGATTGTTGTTTGTTCTATTTCCTTCGCTTTTTTGGGATCCGGATAAAAGAATCCATGTGTTGCTATATGAAGAATATCTGTATTGTTCGAATTATCCTTAAACTGTTCTTCAGTTGCAAAAAGGTTCTTAAATACTTTGGTTTTGACTTTTTTCTTTTTTAATAGTTTGTCAATTTTGTCAACCTCAACACTTGTTCCTTCCAAATATTTCCAAACTTGATTTTGAGAAGAAGGGCCATCGAAATTTATACCTCCAAATAAATTTGCATTTCTAAAAACCAGCTTTTCAGAGACATTATTAATCTGAGAGCTAGATGTAACCATTGCAATATTTATATTGTCAATAACGAATTCATTCTTGTTGTTTGACAATGCTGCAAAACTAATATTATGCAGCAAACCAGCAGGGGATATATAAACGGTTTTAATATCATGCAAATATGGTTTTATCGGTTCCCATATCAATTTATACAATTCTGATGATTTGACTGTAGATTCATAACTTTTCCCATATTTTTCGTTGATGAAATCAAAGCTGTTTGTATGTGAGGTTTTAACTAAAGCTGAATTCAAGTCACAAATGCAACTTTTTGTTTAATCAAATTTAATGATAAAAATTCAATTGGTGATAAGAACCCCAATTTTTTTCTTGGTCTGTTATTTAACTTGTGTTGAACATATTGAATTTGTTGATTAGTAATATTTTCAAAAGAAGACCCTTTAGGAAAGTATTGCCTGATAAGCCCATTTATATTTTCATTAGCACCT
>JAGXRQ010000104.1 GCA_018335675.1 Bacteroidota bacterium
TTTTGATACCAATCGCATCAATAAGACTTATTACTTGTTTGAAAATCGGCTGTCCGACAAATTTTATTTCCGTATTTTTGCTCATGTTGTTTGTTGTTCGCAAAGCAAACTTACAACATGGGGTGAAACCTTCGGGGATTAACCCCTATTTTTTTTTAGTCGTTCAGTAGTGAAAGAATATACTAATTTAAAAGAAGGAAGCTATACATTTGAGGTTAAAGCATTAAATTCGCACGGCTCGGAAACAGAAATCAACAGTTTTAGCTTTGTTATAAAACCTCCTTTTTACAAATCAAAAGTTGCATGGTTAATTTATTCGTTGTTAATCCTTGCATTGTTTATTGCAAATGCATACTATATAAGGAAAAGAGTTGTTAGAATAAAACTTAAGGAAAAAATCAGGCACGAAAAGCGTCTTGCCAAAAGAGAACATCTTTTTAAAGAACAAACAGCCCTTAGTGAAAAGGAAATAGTTCAGTTACGTAATGAATGTTTACAAAACGAAATGCTGCACAAGAACAAAGAGCTAGCAAATGCAACATTACTTCTTGTACAAAAAAACAAAACTCTAACATTCTTAAAAAATGATTTGTTTGAACTTTTAAAGAAATTGCCATCAGACCATCCATCAAGACAAAGCCTTAGCAATCTTTTAAAAAAGGTAAACAGGGATTTGAAAAATGAAAAAAACTGGGAGCTATTTAACTCTTACTTTGATGAAGTGCATCAAGACTTTACAAACCGCATAAAAGATGAATTTAAAGATTTAACGCCAAAAGAGCTTAGGATGTGTGCGTACTTGCGGATGAATCTTTCCACAAAAGAAATAGCACCTCTAATGAATATATCTGTCAGAGGCGTCGAGATTAGTCGTTACCGACTTCGCAAAAAGCTTAATATTGGTCATAATCAGAATTTGACAGAGTTTATCCTTTCTTACTAATTATACTATTTTTTTAAAGTTCTAACAAAGCCTAACAATAAATTTAATTGATGTGTCATGAATCAATGAACTCTATTCATATTTCATTCACTTTTAGCATTTTGCAAATCAAGTGATGTAGTTTTGATGTAGTTATAAATTCTACTGTTGAAGTTTTGATGAAATGTATTTTTTGCAATATAATGTTAATCAAATTTACTTTGGCAAAAAATTAAACCTCACGGTGTTTTCTAAAATCAACCTTTTTATTTATTTAAACATTATAATGTTATGAAAAAAATCAAAACACAAAGTCAAAGGATCAAAGTTGTTATCCTTACAATGATTTTCGTCTTTTTTGCTGCTTTCACAGCTTGTAAAGATGATATTGAAACAGAAGAACCTATTGCATCATTCCAGTATGAAATTGATGCGACTAATTTTCTAACGGTCATTTTTACAAATTATTCTCAAAATGCTACTTCTTACGAATGGGATTTTGGTGATAACAATGTATCTACAGAAATGAGTCCAGTGCACATTTATGAGACTACAGGCACTTATACGGTAGTCTTAACAGCTATAAATGACGAAGGCGCTTATGCCACATATTCTAAGGATATTACAATTAATGACCCGCAAACAGCATTAACTCTTCTTGCAGGTGTAGAATCCAAAACATGGAAACTTTATCGTGTTGGCACAAGTCTTGGTGTAGGACCAGATGCTGATAATCCTAGAGGCTGGTGGGCTTTGGAAAATAATGGTACCCGACCATGCTTATATTATCATGAATTTACATTCCACAGAAATGGAACATACGTTTTTGATGACAAAGGCTCTATGTGGGGCGAAGAAGGCGTTTTTCATGAAAGTGTAGAAGCAACATGTTTTGGAGCTATTGCTTCTAATATGGTTGGCCCCAATGGCGAAAATCTCAGCGCATGGCTCGGTGGAACTCATGCATTTGAATATACACCCTCATCAGGCACTTTAAAACTTATAGGCACAGGAGCTTGGATTGGTTTAGTAAAAACTGGAACTGCCGGAGAAGTGACTGTTCCTCAAAATAGCGTTACTACCAAGATTACGATCGAACAACGTGATGGATATGACTACATGCATGTATTATTCCAATACGAATGGGGTGTATGGTCGTTTTCTTATGCTCATTATTTTGATTCTACACTTGAACCAGATGTTGTTGAAGAAGAAGAACCATGGGGAGAAGATTTACCAAACATTACACCAAATGAGCTTTTCCATACTTTTGAAACAGCATCAACCTTTGAATTAATTGGTGCAATAGGTGGTACATCCGTAATCACAGTGGGACAGACCGATCCACTTGGAGGTGGAACTAACGTTGGTAAATTTGAAAGAGTTGCCGGAGAACAATGGCAAGAAGCTCAATTAAGAACTACTCCAACATTATATGATATTCAATTTAATAACTTCAATGTTGCAAAAATTGATATTTATATTCCTGCCGGAACTGATTTCACTACTCTTCAAAGGACTTTTGTATTTGGCTTTGCAGACCAAAGTGCAACTCAGGAATGGTGGAACAGCCCTGTGCAATTTGTTAAATCAGGGGATGATGTTATTCTAGGCGCATGGCATACTTATACATTTGATCTTACAGATGTAAAAGCACGCAATGACATAGATATGATTTATCTAGGCATAGGTGGAGGTGGCCACGCAGCAGGTGGAGTATTTTATGTGCGTAATCTAATTTTTGAATAAAATATAAATCATTAAAGGGATTACACGGATATTATTCCGGGTAGTCCCTTTTTTTCATCTTTTAATCGGCATGAATTTTTCACAATCCATATTTTTTGTATTATTCTTTATGCTGTTTTCATTCTCTTGTAATGATAAAGCATATGAAAATGAAGAATATCCTACTAACCTCAAAGTAGAGGTTGTATATTCAGAAGATATAAATGGATATATTCAGATTTATGCCACTGCTGAAAATACCGTTAAATTTGAATTTCGGCTTAACAATAGTGAGAATCCTGAAGAAGAAAATTCTACAGGAATTTTCGAATACACATATTATCAGGAAGGAGATTATATAATTGATGTAAGAGCTGTTGGAGAATCAGGCAGATACCTGAAAGAAATTGTTTATATAAATATTGTGTTTATTGATAATGAAGTGGATGTAAGTCAAGGTTATATTTCTCCTTTAGAGTATGAAGGATATATATTATCGTGGAATGATGAATTTAATGGAAGTACTATAAATACAGATTCCTGGGTTTTTGAAATAGGCACAGGTTGTCCAAATTTATGCGGATGGGGGAATAATGAATTGCAGTATTACAGACAGCAGAATGCATGGGTAGGAAATGGTGTTCTTACAATTGAAGCCAGAAAAGAAAGCTATTATGGCAGTCAATACACCTCAGCGCGTATAAAGACTCAGGGCTACAAATCTTTTCAATATGGCAGAATTGATATTAGAGCATTATTACCTAAAGGACAAGGCATTTGGCCCGCATTGTGGATGCTGGGAAATAATATTACATCGGCGGGTTGGCCTTCTTGAGGAGAGATAGATATTATGGAGATGATAGGAGGCTCTGGCAGAGAGAACAAAACACACGGAACTCTGCATTGGAATAACAATGGCCATGCGTATACGGGTGGCTCTTATACTTTACAATCAGGAACTTTTGCAGATGAGTACCATGTTTTTACTATAATATGGGATGAAAATTCGATTCGTTGGTTTGTAAATGATATTATATTTTTTGAGATTGACATTTCACCAGCTCATATGACAGAATTTCATCAGGAGTTTTTCTTTGTTTTCAATGTAGCTGTTGGGGGAAATTGGCCTGGAAATCCAAATAATACAACAGTTTTTCCCCAGAAAATGAAAGTTGATTACATAAGAGTTTTTCAAAAAAACTTATAAGCTTTTTTATACAAATAATACTCAAACCTATAATGATATTATTATAATTACATAAACACTATATTCATGAAAAAACATTATAGTATAATAATTATTACCTTACTTTGTTCGGCAATAATGTCTTCAGTTTATGGGCAAACACTAACAGGCAAAATAACTGATGCAGTTACAACCGAAGCATTGCCTGGTGCCAATGTGATAGTCACTGGCACTACCATAGGGACAATTAGTGATACAAACGGCAAATATTCACTAAGTTTAAATCCTGGCGAGTATTCTATTTCCTGCTCCTACATTGGTTATGTTTCTGAGGTAATTAAAATATCTTTAGCTGCAGGACAAACTCTAAATATAGATATTTCACTATATGCTGACGTAACAGTATTTGACGAGTTTGTTGTAGTAGGCTATGGATCACAAAAGAAGAGGGTAGTTACTGGAGCTATTTCCAGTGTTAATTCAGATGCCATTATTTCCACACCAGTTTTAAGACTTGAGCAGGCAATGCAGGGACGTGCAGCTGGCGTGCAAGTGACAAATCTCTCCGGGCAGCCTGGAGAACAGCCTACGGTTCGAATAAGAGGCATTGGTACTACAGGCAATTCTGAACCGCTATATATAGTTGACGGTATGGCTGTAAGTGGTATAGATTTCCTTAACCCTGGCGATATTGAGTCTATTGATATTTTAAAAGATGCAGCTTCGGCTGCCATCTATGGAGCCAGGGCTGCAAATGGCGTAATACTTATTACCACAAAACGTGGAGAAAAAGGAAATATGAATGTTACTTATAGCGGATATCAAGGATATCAAAATGCTGTAAAGAACATTGAAATGCTAGATGCTGAGCAATATCGTATGTTTATGAATGAAGGAGCACGAAATGCAGGTCTAACTGAGCCTTTTGATCTTAATGAAATTCCAACACATGATACTGACTGGCAAGATGCATTATTTCAAAAAAATGCACCAATGTCAAGTCATGAAATAGCTATAAACGGCGGTTCCGAAAACTCCACTTATGCATCATCAATATCTTATTTTTCTCAAGATGGGATTATTGGGGGAAATAAATCGCAGTTCGAAAGAATCACAGCAAGGCTTAACACCAACCAAAAAGTTAATAGCTTTTTTAGTTTTGGCAATAATTTGGCTTACTCTCATATCGAACGCCGTGGCATTGCCAGCAATTCTTCATTTAATGCAGCCTACGGAAGCGCACTAAATTTAGATCCCCTCACCCCTGTTTTTGAAGAAAATGAAAATATTTTAAATCAATACCCATACTCCTCTGAGCCGGTAGTAACCAATGCAAATGGAAATATTTACGGTATTTCTCAGTATCTTGGAGCAGAAATAGTGAACCCTCTTGCATTAATGGAAATACAAACAGCAAAAAGCAGGGTAGATAAAGTTGTTGGAAATATCTATGGGGAGCTTGAGTTGTTGAAAGATTTGAAGTTCAAAACAAGTGCTGGAATAGATCTTGCTTATGTTATTAATGATTATCATGTGCCATTATTTTACCTTAATGGAGCTCAATCTAACACCGAAAAGACTTCAGTAACTAAGCATTTTAACAGGTATTTTACTTGGGATTGGGAAAACACTCTATCGTACGCGAAAAGAATTAAGGAACACAACTTCTCTGTTTTGGTAGGTATTTCAGCAAGAAAATTTAATTTTGAAGATCTTTCTGGCTTCAATGCAAAAGTACCTGTCGATAATCCTAATCATGTTTATCTTAACTTGGCAACAGATACTGTATGGACGCCTTATGGTGGAGCAAACCATGCTTCACTTTTATCGCAATTTGGTAGAATTCTTTACGATTATAAGAGTAAGTATGCTTTCAATTTCACTTTAAGACGAGATGGTTCTTCCAGATTTGGAGAAAATAACAGATATGGGATATTTCCTTCTTTAGGAGCTTCATGGGTAATTAGCGATGAAGACTTTTTCCCTTCATTAGGTCGGTTGGAAATTGTAAAATTAAGAGCTTCATGGGGTGTTAACGGTAATGAGCTAATCGGCGACTTTCAATTTCTATCAACAATGAATTCAAGTAGAGGCTATATTTTTGGAGATGGAAGAGCTTTTGGAACTTCACCTTCATATATCGCAAACCCGGATATAAGATGGGAAGAGTCGGAACAAATTGATATAGCAATTGATTTTGGTGCTTTTGATAATAGGCTTACAGGAACAATTGACTATTATAAAAAAACCACCAAAGGTTTGCTAGAGATTATTCCAATACCTGCGCATGTTGGGAACGACCCACCTGTTGCCAATGTGGGTAGTGTTGAAAACAAAGGAATTGAAATGTCTCTAAACTGGAGACAAAATAAGAATAACTTAAGTTATTCTATTGGCGCAAATGCTTCCTACAATATTAATACTATGATTAATATTGGTAATGAAGAAGGAGTGCTTCCCGGAGCTACCTGGGCTGTAGCGGGCATGGTTACGCGTACCGAAATGGGTTATCCTATTGCATATTTTTACGGATATGTTACTGATGGAATCTTTCAAAACATGAATGAAGTTTACCAACACATAAATTCTAATGGAACACCTCTACAGCCAAATGCAAAACCGGGTGATGTGCGCTTTGTTGATGTAAATGGAGATGGCGTTATAAATGACAAAGACAGAACAATGATTGGAAACCCCACTCCTAAATGGGTTTTTGGAATGGATGGAAATTTTCGATATAAGCAATTTGACATAGGATTTCTAATTATTGGAACTTATGGAAATGACATTTTTAATGGTATGCAAAGGCGTGATTTGCGTTACACAAATAGAACTGTTGACGCTCTTGACCGCTGGACAGAGGAAGGCTCTTCTGATACTACACCCAGATATACCTGGATAGATGTTAATAACAATGAAAGAATTTCGGATCTTTACATTGAAGATGGCTCATTTGTTAGACTAAAAAATATACAGATTGGATATACAGTACCTGCAAAAATTCTCAAAAGAATAAAGTCTAATAATTGCAGAATATATTTCTCCATAGAAAACTTGCTAACTTTCACTAATTATACCGGAGCTGATCCAGAAATTGGAGCCATGAGCTCTTTTGATATCGGTATAGACAGAGGAGTATATCCACAGGCTAGAACCTATAGACTTGGAACAACAATTTCTTTTTAACCTTTAATACCAAAGAATGATGATTAGAAAATTATTCAATAAAAGTGTTAAAATCCTGCTAATATTATCGATATTTTACTCGTGCAGTGATTTTTTGGATTTAGAACCTCTCGATCGCGTAGTTTCTTCAAATTTTTATAAAACTGAAGAAGACGCCTATCAAGCTTTAGTAGCCATTTATGATGTGCTAACATATCAGTCGACACCTGGTGTTGCCTGGGCGCCTTTCATCACAGTGTCAGATGCATTGTCTGATGATGCTTATGCAGGAGGCTCTGATGCTAATGATGGATTTCATTTTGATCAAATTAACAAATGGAATTCATCAACAACTAACCCTATACCACATTCTATTTGGATTAAAAATTACATTGGAATATACAGAGCTAATTTATTTCTTGAAATAATTGATGGTATTGATGCAAGTGATGAGTTTAAAACCAGAACAATTGCTGAAGCAAAATTTCTGAGAGCTTATTTCTATTTAGAACAAGTCAGATATTTTGAGAATATACCTTTACTTACCAAAACAATACAAGGCCCTTCCGAATATGTTCAGGATCAAGATTCTCCTCAAGATGTTTACAATCAGATAGCTAAGGATTTGGTAGAGGCAATTGAAGATTTACCTGAAACTTTACCGGCAGGTGAACTTGGACGTATTACTAAATGGGCTGCACAAGGATTATTGGCGAGAGCTTACTTGTTTTATAATGGAGTATATGGTGGTGAGCTCACAGCAGGAAGTGTAGCTGTTGATGCTGCTTTTGTATTACAACAATTGGAAGACCTTATCCAGTATAGTGGCCATGATTTATTTGAAGACTATTCCCATAATTTTAAACTTGTGGGAGAGTTTGGAATAGAATCCGTTTTTGAAATTTCTTATGGAGATGTACCACCATGGTGGGATTGGAACTATGTGCGTGGCGGCAATGGAAATCTTTCTGCTCAAATGCAAGGTCCAAGAGTCACTGGATCAACCAAATGGAACAGAGGATGGAGTTTCGCACCGGTAAGTCATAAATTAGCTGAGTTTCTTAAAGATGACCCAAGATTCGAATATACTATTCTGTTGGAAGAGGATTTGGATGGCTCATTAGTTAAAGGGTATCAACATACAGGATATTATTCCCGTAAATACACTTCAGACTCTGAGCATTGGGGCTCTGGTGGGCAGTTTGAACTAAATCGCACTTGCAATCACAGAGTTATCAGATTTTCTGATGTATTGCTTATGGCTGCTGAGTTAAATAGCGCAAACAAACAGATATACTTAGATAAGGTCCGTGAAAGAGTTGGGCTTATAAGTGTTCCGGCTACACTTGATAACATTTTAAGAGAAAGAAGGTTAGAGTTGTCTTTAGAAGGTATTAGATTCTACGATGTTTTGCGCAGAGGGCTTGATTATGCAAATCAAGAGTTTACCAAAACTGGTATTCGTGGCCCTAAATACGAAGGTGATCAGCAAATTTTTGATGTTGCTTTCGACCGATCTAAAAAAGGATTTTTACCCATTCCTCAGTCTGAGATAGATTTATCAGGTGGTGCTTTTATTCAAAACCAAGGATATTAATACAATTTTTGAACAATTGCCTTTGAAATTTAAGTATTGAATTATAAAAACGAAAAATAAAAACAATCTAATTGCTTCAAATAAAATCATTTCTAGCTAAACAATTGATTGTGAATACGATAATGAATTTTTGTTTTAGAATGCGAGTTGAGTTGATTAAGTTGTCAATAGGGAGGGTGAATTTAAACTCACCCTCCAATTGATTAAATTGTTTCTGTTACTAAATATATAAAAATGACAAAAAAATACTACACTATATTTATTTCTCTTATTGTAGCATTAGGAGGATTTTTACTTGGCTTTGACAGTGCTGTAATATCAGGTGCTGTCCCTTTTTATCGTGAAACATTTGGATTAAATTCCGGATCCATGTTAATGGGTTTTTCGGTAAGCTCGTTAATTCTTGGTGCAATTATGGGAAATATAGTTGCTGGAAAGCTGGCTGATCGTTTTGGACGTCGTAAAATTCTCATGATAACTGCAGTTTTATTTGCGATTAGCGCTTTGGCTTCAGCTTTTTCTCCAGATATTATAACCTTTTTAATATCCAGAGTTATTGGTGGATTAGGCGTTGGAATGGCTATTCTTATAGCACCTATGTATATTGCAGAAATTGCACCCAAAAATCTTAGGGGAAAACTTGTAACTTTTAACCAGCTTAATATTGTATTGGGTATTTCTTTTGCATATTTTTCTAATTATTACTTTCAGCAAACAATTGCTGATCCTGATTTAAAATGGAGAATAATGCTTGGAATAGAAGGGCTTCCGGCATTACTTTATCTGGCATTATTGTTCTTTGTCCCTAAAAGCCCAAGGTGGTTAATGCAAAAAGGCAAAGGGACTGAAGCTATGGCTGTGTTAAATAGAATTTTTGAAAAAGTTCAAGCGCAACAAACATACAATGACATAGAGAACAGTCTTAAGGAAGAAATTAACCGTGAAAAAGCAAAATGGTCTGATGTGTTTTCTTCCAGAATGAAAACAGTTCTTATAATTGGATTCGGAATTGCATTTTTTCAACAGATTACAGGTATAAATGCTATTTTCTATTACGCACCCTTGATTTTTGAAATGACAGGAGGTGGAACAGATGCAGCCTTTTTGCAAGCAGCCATTCTAGGAGTTACCAATGTATTAATGACTATTGTGGCAATGTTTTTAATTGATACCTTAGGTCGCAAACCTCTACTCTATATAGGCGCTTCGGGAATATGCATCTCACTTGCCATTGTAGGTTTGTCATTTCACAATGCCAAATATGTAGTTAGTGAATCAGGTCTGCAGTCACTTAATATAGAACTCGTTGAAATTCAAGCCGACGCAGCACATATTAGAAACATAAATAATCTGGAAAAATATATTGATACTGAATTTGCCAATGAAGTTGAGTTTTTTAGCATTATAAAAGAAACTATCGGACAAGATACTTATAATAGCTATAAGGAGGTAATTATTAAGCATTCAATAAATATAAATGGATTGTTAATACTAATTGGGCTAATAATGTTTGTTGCCTCTTTTGCTATTTCAATGGGACCAGTAATGTGGACACTGTTGTCTGAAATATTCCCCAACAAACTGAGGGGGCTAGCTATTTCTATTATGGGTTTCTGGAATTCTATAGTAAGCTTTTCTGTAGCTACAGTTTTTCCTGTGCAACTTGAATTTATGGGTTCGGGAAATACTTATTTGATTTATTCCTTGTTTGGACTACTTACCGTCTTGTTTGTATGGCGTTTTGTTCCTGAAACAAAAGGAAAATCACTGGAGGAATTGGAGTCTAAACTTTTAAAATAATTTGAGATGAAAGCATTAAAGATAATAAGCTTAATATTAATAGTTAGCATTTTTACGGCCTGTATTTCAAAGATGGAGACTGAAGGTCCATCTCATGTAGAATTAAAGCATATTGATGGTAAATATCGCCTATTTGTAAATGGTGAAGAATTTTATATAAAAGGCGCAGGATGTGAGTTTGGTCCTTGCCATCTGGTGGCTGAATATGGTGGTAATTCTTTCAGAACCTGGCGAACTGACAATGGACAAAGAAGTGGACGCAAAGTCCTGGATGAAGCCCGGGAGAATGGATTAATGGTTATGATGGGCTTAGATGTTGCCCGCGAACGTCATGGTTTCGATTATGACGATGAAAATGCTGTAGCAGAACAACTTGAAAGTTTCAGACAAGAAGTTCTGGAACTCAAAGACCATCCGGCACTATTGGGATGGGGAATAGGCAATGAATTAAACCTTAGGTACACAAATTATAAAGTCTGGGATGCTGTAAATGACATTGCTAAAATGATTAAAGAGGTTGATGGAAACCATGTTACCACAACCATGTTAGCCGGAATTGGCCCAAGTGAAGTGAATTATATCTCAAAAAACTGTCCTGACATAGATTTTCTATCTATTCAAATGTATGGTGAAATAGTTCATTTGCATAGAATACTTGCAGAATCAGGTTATAACGGACCATACATAGTTACTGAATGGGGCGCTACAGGTCATTGGGAAATGCCAGCTACCAGCTGGGGGGCTCCTATTGAACAAACTTCAACTGAAAAAGCAACGGCAATTAAAGAACGATATAAAAACGTTATTTTGGCAGACGATTCTAATTGCTTAGGTTCATATGTGTTTCTATGGGGACATAAGCAAGAGCGCACACCCTCATGGTATGGCCTGTTTACTGAAAAAGGAGAAAAAACTGAAGCTGTTAGTGTTTTGCAATATCTATGGACTGGAGTCAACCCTGGATGGGAAGCTCCTGAGTTTAACGACATTGTTATCGAAGGAAAAGGTGGTCGTTTTGATAATGTAAGGCTAACTGCTGGAGAAACATATAAAGCAGTTTTGTCTGCAAATCATGGAGACTTATTATCAATTAAAGCTAGAGCTGAAATTATGCCCGAGCCTACAGAACTAAGTGATGGTGGTGATTTCGAAAAACGCCCTGCGAGCATTCCCAATTTAGTAATATCAGAAACACCCTTTGAAGTAAGTTTTAAAACACCTGAAAAAAGTGGTGCATACAGGCTATTGGTTTATCTTGTGCATAAAGATTATTATGCAGGTACAGCAAACATTCCTTTCTGGGTAGAATAAGGAATAGCCACATTTACTAAAAACATATCAGTATATGAACTTTGCTATTAAAAAATTGTGGTTAAAGCATCTTACACTTTGTTTTTCTTTGGCATTATTTACTTCCTTTAGTTATGCTCAAAGCAAAATTAAATCTGACGAAGATTGGTTTCATCTTGCCGACAGCCTGCTAAAGCTTCTTACATTGGAAGAAAAGGCAGGGCAAATGACAAATGTGGGACTGACAACTCTTACTAAAGGGCCTTTCTGGAACAGTTTTGATACTTTGGAACTCGATTCCGACAAAATGCATAACCTGCTGATTAAAAGCAATGTAGGTAGCATTCAGAATAAAGGAACTTATCCTCCTTGTAGATATGAATGGGCAAGAATAATAAGAAGTATTCAGGATTATATTGCGGATAACTCAAAACATAACATCCCTGTAATTTATGGAATGGATGCTGTTCATGGAGCAAACTATACTGCAGGATCAACCTTATTTCCTCATCAAATTGGATTGGCTGCTACATGGAATACTGAATTAGCCATAATCACGGGTGAAGTTACAGCCTATGAAATGCGAGCTTCTTCTCAAATGTGGAACTTTGGTCCTGTTCTTGATTTGAGCAAACAAGCTTTGTGGGGCAGAATTTTTGAAACTTTTGGGGAAGATACATATCTGCAAAGTAAAATGGGAGTTGCTTTTTTACAAGGCTTACAAGGGAATAATATTTCTGATACACTTAAAGTAGCATCATGCTTAAAGCATTTTGTGGGCTACGGCACACCTGTTACAGGAAAAGATCGTTCCCCTGCTCTTATTCCTGAGCATTATCTCAGACAGTATTATATTGAACCATTCAAACAGGCTATCGAACAAGGTGCTTTAACGGTAATGCTAAATTCTGGCACTGTAAATGGCATGCCAGGTCATGCAGACCATTATCTGATTACAGAAGTGTTAAAGGGAGAGTTGGGTCTAAAAGGTTTTGTGGTTTCTGACTGGGAAGATATATCCAGGCTGGCTAGTGTGCATAGAGTAGCCAAAAACCCAAAGGACGCAGCCCGTGTTGCAGTAATGGCAGGTGTTGACATGAGTATGGTGCCTTATGATGCCAGCTTTGCTCAACACATTGTAGAATTGGTTGAAGAAGGATTAGTTCCAATGAGCAGAGTTGATGATGCTGTAAGAAGAATTTTGTTTGTTAAGTTTAAATTAGGCTTATTTGAAAACTCATGGCACAATCCTGATCACTATCCACTATTTGGATCAGAAGAATTTGCTAAAAAAAGCTATAATACTGCAGCAGAGAGCATTACTCTTCTGAAGAATGAAAACAAGGTTCTGCCACTGAATTCAGAAACAACAAGCATATTTATTGCCGGTCCCACTGCTAATAGGCTCACATCGCTAAATGGACCATGGAGCCGCACCTGGTCAGGCGATGATCCTTCTTTTGACGATGCTGGCAAAAAAACTCTTTTGGATGCCTTAAAATTTAATTTTGGAGATAATAACGTAAGTTACAGACAGGGAACAGATTATGAAGGTGAAGTTGAAAGCTACGAAATTCTTTTGAAACAAGCCAAAAATGCTGATGTAATCATTGTGGCTTTAGGTGAAAGACCCTCTACTGAAAAACCTTCTGATATTGATAATTTGGAGCTTCCTGAAAATCAAACAGAGCTGGTGAAAAGATTAGCTAAAGCAGGTAAGCCTGTTATTGTTGTATTATTGCAAGGGCGACCTAGAATTATCAGGGAGATCGAAGAATATGCTGATGCAATTATACATGCTTATTGGCCTGGCAATGAAGGTGGAAGAGCCCTTGCAGATGTTATTGCCGGTTACGTTAATCCTTCAGGGAAATTACCATATACTTATCCGCGGCATTCAGCAGCATTATACACTTACCAACATAAAGGCAGCGACAGGCTGGATCATACATTCGGTATGGATGGCTTCAACCCGCAATGGGAGTTTGGCCATGGCTTAAGTTATACTAATTTTGAGCTGAGCAATTTAACTCTTAGTCGTAACACATTCTCGAAAAATCAAAAACTAATTATTAAAGTTGATATTACCAATACCGGAGACAGAGCAGGCAAAGAAGTTATTCAGTTATATATTCGTCAATTGGTAGCAAGCATTTCACCGGATGAGAAGAAGCTTGTAGGATTTCAAAAAGTTTATCTTGAAAAAGGAGAAAAAACAAGTGTTGAGTTCATAATAAATGATCATGATTTAGCTTTTGTTAATCTTAAAAACAAATGGGTTACAGAATCAGGCGTATTTAATATTATTATTTCCACAAGGCCGGATAATTTTCTGGAGTCCAGCTTTAATTTTGAATAACTTTAAACAATTTTTCATCATTTAATTATGCCCACTATAAATAATAAAAAGCTTTCTGACGAAAAAACTATTCGGGGATACCTGAAACAATACGATGGTCAAAGCTTTTATTGCATTGAGAATTATGATGAAATGCCTGCGTTTTTAATTAGTATTGTTAGCAGTGGAGATCTTTGGATGTATATTTCTTCGAAAGGTGGGCTAACAGCAGGTCGTCAAAATTACAACAATGCCCTGTTTCCATATGAAACTGATGATAAATTACATGATGCACATTTGCATAGTGGACCTTTTAGCATTATAAAAGAGATCAACAAAGACATTACTGAAATCTGGCAGCCATTTGGCTACAATCATCAGTCAAACATAAAAAGGCGATTACTTAAGTCGAGCAGTGGAACCAGCATTGTATTTGAAGAAATGAATCATAGTTTAGGCCTGAAGTTTACTTATTCATGGAGCAGCTGTGAGACCCTTGGATGGGTGCGTAAGGTTAAAATTGAGAACCTTTCAAAAAAATCCCGAAAGTTAAGTATTTGCGATGGGATACGTAATATACTCCCTTGGGGCATTCAAAGAGAAACACAGAGTATGATGAGCACTCTTATGGATGCATACAAGCAAGCTCAGTGGGAAGAAAAAAAGAGCTTTGCGCTATTTTATCTCTCATCAATACCGGTTGACAGAGCTGAACCTGCTGAAGCACTGCGCACTCAAACTGCATGGTACAGCGGGCTTTATAAGCCTATTGTTTCATTAAGCAATGATGCTCCCAATGAATTTATTAAAAACGGACACATTCAATCTGCTCACAATATTACTGGTAAAAGAACATCTTTTACTCTTCAATTCTCAATCGATCTAAAACCCACAGAATCAGCAATCTGGTATCAGGTTATTGACACTGCTAAAGATTATTACGATTTAGAAGTTTTAGAGAATATTCTTGCAAACGAAACTGATCATGCAAGTTTTATTGAAAAATGTATTAATCAAAACATTAAAGATTTAGAAAATCTGGTCAAGTTGTCAGATGGCATACAAACAAGCCCTGATAATATTAATGATCAAAGACATTTCAATAATACCTTGTTTAATATAATGCGAGGTGGCATTTTTAGAGATGTTTACCAGATTAATACAGCAGATTTTATTTTACACATAAAAGAGTCTAATTATTTTATTTTTGAAAAACATCAGCATTTTTTCAAATCATTAAAAAACACAATAGATATAGATAGCCTCCTGAACAAAGTAAATCTATTAAATGACAACATTCTTTCACGTCTTTCTGTTGGATATCTTCCCTTGAGTTTTGGGCGTAGGCATGGAGACCCTAGCCGACCATGGAATTTCTTTGATATTAAAGTGAAAAACGACGATGGCAGTCCTATAATGAATTACCAGGGTAATTGGCGTGATATATTTCAAAACTGGGAAGCTCTAGGTTACTCTTTTCCAAAGTTTGTTAAAGGAATGATTACACGTTTCTTGAATGCTACTACAGCAGATGGCTATAATCCATACAGAATAACACGCAATAGCTATGAATGGGAAGTGCCTGAACCTGATAATCCCTGGGCATACATTGGCTATTGGGGCGATCATCAAATCATTTATCTGCATAGATTGCTATTGATACAACAAAAGTTTTTTCAAGGAAGTTTACTAAATCTTCTTGAACAACAAATATATGCATATGCTCGTGTTCCGTATATAATCAAAAATTATGATGAAATGCTTGAAAATCCACGCGACACGGTGGTTTTTGACAAGAATTTACACGAAGAGTTATTGAAAAACAATAAAATATATGGCGCTGATGGATTGCTGATGAGTCTGCCTGATAAAGTCAAAGAGCAAATAGATCAATCAAAAAATGCCGGTTTATCTTCTCAGCCAGAAAAAAACTATATCCAAAACCATAATGTATATCAGGTAAACATGCTTGAGAAACTGCTGGTTACAATGTTAACTAAATTCTCAAACTTCATTCCGGATGCAGGCTTATGGCTTAATACCCAAAGACCTGAATGGAATGATGCCAATAATGCACTGGTAGGATATGGAGCTTCAGTTGTAAGCCTTTGTCAGCTTAGGTCGTTTGTTAAGTTTCTTCATAGTCTTTTTATTCAAACACCCGAAGAGAAAACCTTTATTATCAGCAGTGAGGTATATGACTTTTATAAAGACATTTACAATATCTACTTAAGCTCCCAATTAAAGCCTAATGCAAAAACTGCCTTGCTAAACAGGAAAAACGTGAGTGAAAAACTCGGCAGGACTGCTGAAAAGTACAGAAAAAAAGCCTATATAGGCTTCTCAGGCAAAAAATCAAAGATAAAAGTTTCTGAGTGCATGAAATTATTCAAACTGAGCTTATCTCATTTTGATGAAAGCATAAAATCAAACAAAAGAGAAGATGGATTGTTTCACGCTTATAATTTAATAGAATGGGACTCTAAGCAAATACGAATACATAGATTGCCATTGATGCTTGAAGGTCAGGTTGCAGTTTTAGGATGTGAAATACTTGATGAAAAAGAAACTTATACCCTATTACACAATCTTTTTAAAAGCTCACTATATAGAAAAGATCAGGAAAGCTTTATGTTATACCCTGATAAAAGTCCGGGCTCTTTTTACAACAGAAATATTATTGATTTGAGGTCTGCAAAAAAGTCACCTCTGTTGCAAAAGCTCTTGGAACAAAACAATCATGAAATTATCAGAAAAACTCCAGGAGGTAAATTATGCTTTAATTCATGTTTGCTAAATTCTCGTTTACTTCAGGAAAAATTAAATATTGTTTGTCAAAAGACGGGTTATAAGCTATCTCCGGAAGAGGAGGCAAATATATTATCCATTTATGAATCGGTTTTTAATCACAGATTTTTCACAGGCAGGTCTGGTTCTTTTTTCAAATATGAAGGATTAGGTTCTATATACTGGCATCAGGTCTCAAAACTACTAATTGCAGTTGGTGAGAATGCCATACGATTCTCCAGCGATAACAACGCTTCATGCATCAGTGAGCTTAATAAGTATAATTCTGAAGGAATTAAAAAAATAAAAGAATTCTATTATCAGGTCAAAAAAGGAATTGGTGCACACAAGCAGCCTAATGAATATGGGGCTATACCTACAGATCCATACTCACATACACCTGCAGGCATGGGTGCACAACAGCCTGGAATGACAGGGCAGGTGAAGGAGGATTTCCTTAGTAGATTTTTGGAATTGGGACTTCATATAGAAGCCGGAAAAATTTATTTTAATCCCGTACTTTTTAACAGTTTTGAACATCCGGAAGATTGCATACACTTCTCTTTCTGTGGTTGCAGTATTATTCTAAAGCAAAATCAACAAACTTCCACCCCAAGATTAATAATTACATTTAATCCTAAAAACAAACAACTTATTAAGTTGATAAGTAAAGATGTTTTAAGCAATAAAGAATCATTCATAAAAGAAGAAAGCATCACAATACACGGTCTGATTATTCCTGAAATTATTTCAGAACGAATATTCAGCAGGGATAATTCAATAATAAAAGTAGAGGTTTTTTACTAGTATCGGTGCTTAACAACTCAAACCCATAGCAAAAAGACTAACTCTTTTACAACCCTTGTCCGTGACAAGATTTATACTTTTTGCCACTCCCACAAGGACAAGGCTCATTTCGCCCAACCTTTTTCTCAACCCTGATGGGTTCTGTTCTTTTTCTGCCTTCAGCAATATCGCTTCTGCCTGTTTGCAACCTACTCATGTCGGTTCTTTCAGGAGATTGAGCAGCTCTTACTTGATCAGGATTTTGTATTGGTAATCTTGCCTTAACCAAAAATGCAATAATATCCTTGTTTACTTTCTGCAACATCTTACGGAACAACTCAAAAGACTCAAATTTATATATTAGAAGAGGGTCTTTTTGTTCGTAAGCAGCATTCTGAACCGATTGCTTTAAATCGTCCATTTCGCGAAGATGTTCTTTCCATGCTTCATCAATAATAGCAAGTGTTATCCCCTTTTCAATCGATAATGTTATCTCTCTTCCTTTGCTTTCAAATGATTTCTTCAAATTTGCAAGCACATTAAGGGTTTTAACGCCATCTGTGACCGGGATTGCTATATTTTCATACTTCTGACCTGATTCTTCATATACTTTATCAATAACAGGGAAAGCAGTTTCAGAAAGCATTTTTGATTTCTGGTTGTATTGATGCAATGCTGCTTCAAACAATTTATCAGAAAGCTTTTCTACTTTTCCATCAAAAAATTCTCTTTCACCAAAAGGACATTCAATACCAAATACTCTAATTATTTCAAATTTGAACTCTTCATAATTTCCTGTGTCTTGATTCTCAATAATCGTTTGCTCACATAGGTCGTACATCATATTTGCCAAATCAACAGCTAATCTTTCTCCAAATAGAGCATTCTTTCTCTTTTTATAGATTACTTCTCTTTGGGCATTCATAACATCATCGTACTCAAGAAGTCGTTTACGAATACCGAAGTTATTCTCTTCAACTTTTTTCTGAGCTCTTTCAATAGAACGAGTAATCATAGAGTGCTGTATTACCTCACCCTCTTTATATCCCATTCTATCCATAATTCGAGCAATTCTCTCAGAACCAAACAACCTCATAAGATCATCTTCGAGAGAAACAAAAAATTGAGAAGAACCCGGATCTCCCTGCCTACCTGAACGACCACGCAACTGCCTGTCGACCCTTCGTGATTCATGTCTTTCAGTACCGAGTATTGCCAAACCACCAGCCTCTTTCACACCGGCACCAAGCTTAATATCTGTACCACGACCGGCCATGTTAGTAGCAATGGTTACTGCTCCAGCTTTTCCGGCTTCGGCAACAACCTGAGCTTCACGCTGGTGTTGTTTTGCATTTAAGATATTATGTTTTATTTTTCTAAGCGTAAGCATTCTACTTAGCAATTCCGAAATTTCAACAGACGTAGTACCAACAAGCACAGGTCTTCCTTCAGATACTAGAGTACTAATTGCATCAATAGTTGCATTATACTTTTCTCTTTTAGTTCTGAAGATAAGATCCTCCATATCCTTTCTGATGATAGGTCTGTTTGTGGGGATCACAACTACATCAAGTTTGTATATATTCCAAAATTCTCCTGCTTCTGTTTCTGCAGTACCAGTCATACCGGCGAGTTTGGAGTACATCCTGAAATAATTTTGCAACGTAATAGTTGCATACGTTTGAGTTGCTGCTTCTATTTTAACATTTTCCTTAGCTTCAATAGCCTGATGTAAACCATCGCTATACCTTCTACCTTCAAGTATTCTTCCTGTTTGTTCATCAACAATCTTAATACGATTATCCATTACAACGTACTCAACATCTTTTTCAAACAGAGTATATGCTTTCAATAGCTGATTAATTGTATGAATCCTTTCAGACTTAACAGAGAAATCGTTTAATAATTCGTTTTTCTTTTGAATCTTCTCTTGTGCAGAAATATTCATCCTTTCAAGTTCAGCAATTTCGGCACCTATATCCGGCATTATGAAAAACTTTGAATCATCGCTATTACTTGTAATAAGGTCAATCCCTTTATCAGTAAGTTCAATAACATTGTTTTTTTCTTCAATAACAAAATAAAGCTCATCATCAATAATATGCATGTGCTTATTTTGTTCTGCCATATAGAAATTTTCAGTTTTTTGAAGTATTGCCTTTATTCCGGGCTCAGAAAGAAACTTAATTAGAGCTTTGTTTTTCGGCAACCCTCTGTGGCATCTAAGAAGCAATTCGCCACCTTTTTTCTCATCAGCTTCACCTTCTTTAGGTGCAAGTAACTTACGAGCATCGGCCAACAGGGTGTTTATAAGATTTCTTTGAGCGTTAACCAACGTTTCTATTTTTGGCTTCATCTCAAAAAACTCGTGCTTTTCACCTTGAGGCGTTGGCCCTGAAATAATCAAAGGAGTTCTGGCATCATCAATTAATACAGAGTCGACCTCATCAACAATTGCAAAATTATGAACTCTCTGAACAAGCTCAGAAGGATTTTTAGCCATATTATCGCGCAAATAATCGAAGCCAAATTCATTATTTGTACCATAAGTAATATCTGCAAGATAAGCTCTTCTTCTTTCTTCAGAGTTTGGAGTGTGCTTATCAATACAATCAACTTTCAGCCCGTGAAATTCGAACATCATACCCATCCACTCAGAGTCACGTTTTGCAAGATAATCGTTAACCGTAACAATATGCACGCCTTTACCAGGAAGCGCATTAAGATATACCGGCAACGTTGCAACAAGAGTTTTACCTTCACCGGTTCCCATCTCTGCAATTTTTCCTTTATGAAGATGAATTCCACCTATAAGCTGGACATCGTAATGAACCATATCCCAGGTAATTTCATTGCCACCTGCCATCCATTTATTACGATATTTTGCCTTACTACCTGAAATTTCAATTGATGGCCTGGTAGCTGCTAAATTCCTATCAAATTCACTTGCCGTAACCTCAACAATCTCATTTTCTTTAAATCTTTTTGCGGTTTCCTTAACTACCGAAAATGCTTCAGGCAAAATCTCTAAAAGAATCTCCTCAATCTTAGCGAGTTGAGTTTTTTCAAGTTCATCAACTTTGTTATAAAGTTTATCCTTTTCCATGATGTCCATATCCGGCTCATCATCTATCTTTTTTCTGATAACACTTATTTCTTCAGTTTCAGACTTGATAAACTCTCTAATCTTCATTCTGAATTCTTGTGTTTTAGCCCTTAATCCGTCATTATCAAGATTTTTGATACTTTCGTAAGCAACATGTATTTTTTCGTATAAAGGCTTAATTTCCTTATAGTCGCGGTCAGTTTTTGATCCAACAATCTTCTTAAAAATTCCAAGCATAATATTTAAGTTATTTTTTCTTCAAATTTATTATTGTATTTACTGTAGGATAACTTTTTTCAATGCAAACAGTATTTAGCCTATATCAGACTGACAAAGTTAATGTAAATAACGAAAAAAATGTTATCCCTATTTCATTAAAAAGAAAAAGCCGGAAACATCCGGCTGATTTTTTCGCTTATGAAATATACCTTAATATTCATCTTCATGAAAGAAGAAATCATCCTTAGTAGGATAATCCGGCCAGATGTCTTCAATGCTTTCATACACATCTCCTTCATCTTCAATTTCCTGCAAATTCTCTATTACCTCCATTGGTGCGCCAGATCTAAGGGCAAAATCAATAAGTTCTTCCTTTGTCGCAGGCCATGGGGCATCCTCAAGTTTTGAAGCTAATTCCAGTGTCCAATACATATTAATCTGTGGTTTAAAATTTTTGCAAAAGTATATTTTTTTAGTTAACATTTCCAAAAAAAAACACCTCTTTTTAGCTAGTTTTTTTATTAGTTAATAACAATATTGTCGAGGCTTATATAAATGTTTAATACTCAGCTTTATACAACAGCGTTCATCTCTAGCAATATTTGAATTATTTTTATAAATGTAAAATATGAAACATTATTGTGCTTATTATGTTTTAACTTTGAAATAATATTTGCCCAACATACTAAGTAATGAGCAACCACAGCAATTCTGTTTCTGAAAAAGTAGATTTTCTTATAAAAAAAGTAAATTCAGGTAACCGCATCTTAACAGATGATGCAGTTTTTTTGTATGAAAACGCTTCATTGGGCATTTTAACCGAACTAGCTTTTTCTGTAAAAAACAGAATAAATGGCCGATATGTTTATTATAATAAGAATTTCCATATCGAGCCAACTAATGTTTGTGTGTTTAACTGTGATTTTTGTTCATTCTCAACTTTAGAAGAAGAAAAAGGCTGGAAAAATAGTCATGATGATATTTTAAATATTATTGAGGAGAAAATTTCATCAGGCGCCAGAGAGCTTCATATTACGGGAGGTGCAAACCCTTCGTATAATCTTGACTTTTATACTGAATTATTCAAGCACATAAAAAAGCTTTATCCATTTCTGCATATAAAAGCATTTACAGCTGTCGAGATTGACTATATATCTAAGCTTGCCGGGTTGGATTTTAAAGATACTTTGAAAATTTTAAAAGAATCCGGACTAGATTCTATACCCGGAGGTGGGGCTGAGATATTCGATGAAGAGGTTAGGGAAATTATATGCAGCAAAAAAACATCAGGCAAGAGATGGCTTGAGATTCATGAAGCAGCCCACAAATTAGGCATAAATTCTAACGCAACAATGCTTTATGGCCATATTGAAACTGTGAGAAACAGAATTGAGCATATGGAGAGACTTAGAAATTTGCAGGATAAAACAAAAGGCTTCAATGCATTCATACCATTAAAATTTAAGAACAAAAACAACAGACTATCATCTATTCCGGAAGCTCCATTAATAGAAGATTTGAAAGTATTTGCAATTTCCAGAATATTTCTAGACAATATTCCTCACTTAAAAGCTTACTGGCCGATGTTGGGAAAGGATATTGCCAGATTATTGCTACATTTTGGAGTTGATGACCTTGATGGAACAATACAAAACACAACGAAAATTTATAGTATGGCAGGCAGCTCTGAAGATAATCCGGGGATGAGTGAAGAGGACATAAAATCTATGATAATTTCTTCCGGATTTGTTCCGGCTGAACGAGATTCTCTTTACAACCTAGTTTCATAAAATTTCAGCGAATACTACACTAAGGTTTTTTAACACAAAACCTGTATTTTAATAGACTTATCAACACATCAAGCATTTTAGATTAAAGCATTAATAAGCTGATTTTCAATATTCATCAGAAGCATAGCTCACTTTGTAGATTTCTTTTAAATATTTCATATGCTAAATCTTGAATATGATTGATTTTTTTCTTATATTGCACTAAATTATGTTAAACCGATACATTTGTTTAATATTGCCAACTTTTTTAAACCTTGTTTTTTAACCAAAAATGGAAAAAACTGACAATAACCTTTACAAAGAAATCCTATTACATGCTGTAGACGGTATTATTATCGGATCTCCCGAGGGAGTTATTGTGGAAGTAAATATCAGTATTCAAAATATGCTTGGATATGATAGAGATGAATTGGTTGGAAAGCATATTAGTGAAATATTCCCAAAAAAAACACTTGAAAGTAGGCCACTTAGATTTGATCGGCTAAGTTCTAATATTAACAGCATTATCTTTAAATTGCAAAAACAGCTCATATGCGTATGGCGTAGCAAGAATTGCGTAGAACCATTGTTTAATGGTTGACTTCGTTCCATATAGTTTATCTTTATATGCAAACCAGTTTAGATAGTTTTGTAGATATTTTGAACTTACACCATTAAATTGTCTTAGGAATTTACGCAGTTGAGCATGAAGGTTGTTTACATG
>JAGXRQ010000105.1 GCA_018335675.1 Bacteroidota bacterium
ACTCATAGTTTATAAATTTAGGGGTTTATCATTGCCCTATGCCTGGTGGTTTAGATTGTAAACTCTCTTATACGGCATCCAACTGCCAATTGGGACTCTTTAAACCACCTAGTGTCAGACTTATTAGTGATGTTTTACATCATGGTTCTTACGACATAAAATGCATGGGCAATGCCTAAATTTAATAATTTTTCTCCAGTTATTCGTTTAGGGGCAATATTGGGTATACTGAGGGACTTATTAATAAATTGGTTACTGATGCTGAAGGAAATGTTTTAAAAGAAACATCTTTTGTGTTTAATGATAAAGGCGATTTGATAGAAGATTACGAAATTGCACCTAATGAAGGTTTTGAATTCAAAAGAGTAAATGAGTTTAATGATAAAGGTGTTAAAATAGCTACGTATATTCACAATGAAGATGATATAACAGTTGAAAAGTATTTTTATGACGAAAATGATGCAGACAAAATTGTTAAAATTATTGAGGAAAATGCTAATAATAAAAATACAATTGAAATGGAATACGATAATAACGGAAATGTAATTTTGCAGCGAATATTTGACAAAAATGATAATTTCGATAGCGAGATTATAAAGACTTATGATGCAAATAATAATCCGTTAGAAGTTAAAGTAGTTTCTCATAGAGTTAAACAAGGAGGAGCATTGAATTACGCCTTGATTTATGAATATGAGTTTTATAATTAATGTATAGTGAATTTGATTAATTTTTAGTAAATAAAATGGTTATGGAAAATATTGCTTTTTTTGATACGTTTTGGTGGTCGTGGGTTGTATTGCCTTTGCTTATCTTTTTTGCAAGGATTATTGATCAAAGTGTCGGAACTCTTAGGCTTATCTTTGTGTCGAAAGGATATAAAAAGATTGCACCTATACTTGGATTTTTCGAAGTTATTATCTGGCTGATTGCTATAGCCCAAATTATGAAACATCTTGATAATCCTCTTTGCTATATTGCCTACGGGGGTGGTTTTGCTATGGGGAATTATATTGGAATACTTATTGAAGAAAAGCTCTCAATAGGAAATGTAATTCTTAGGGTTATCCCTAAAAAGGACACCTCAGATCTTATAAGCCATTTAAGAGAATCTGGTTTTGGTGTTACATCTGTAAAAGCTGAAGGAGCTAAGGGAGAAGTTGATATTGTATTTACAATTATCAAAAGAAAAGACATTGCAATGGCCATAGAAATTATTAACCGTTTCAACCCTAATGCTTTTTATACTATTGAAGAAGTTAAGGCCGTTAAGGAGGGCTATTTTGGAATTAAGCAATCAAGAAAAGGAAATTATTGGATGCCATTTTTAAAAAAGACTAAATAGTTATATATGAGTGATATAGAAAAGTATGATGATTTTGAATATGTAAATGATAATGACAATGAAATTCAAAGGCCTAAACTTGAATCAAAAGCCAGAAGAATTGGTAAATTTATTTTTAAAGTTATTATCTCCTCTTTTGCAGTTGTTATAACTTCTTATTTAATGCCGGGAGTATATGTGGAAAGTTATATTACAGCCATAATTGTTGCTTTAGTATTGGCCTTCCTCAATACAATATTAAAACCAATACTTATAATTCTTACAATTCCTGTTACAGTGTTTAGTCTTGGATTATTCCTGCTGGTGATTAATGCCTTCATTATTCAGGTTACGGCCTACTTTGTTGATGGGTTTGAAGTTAATGGCTTTTGGGCTGCTTTATTTTTCAGCATAATTTTGTCCTTAATTACCTGGGTTCTTGAATTGCCGGCACGAAGAAGGAGGTGATTTGGCACGATAATTGGCTTTCCAAAATCAGAATTAGTATTAACTTAAAGATGGAGGATCAAGCCATGAAAAAATTACTCACATTGCTCAGCCTTAGCTTAATAGCAATCTCACTTCACGCTTATTATCCCCATCACTATAATCAATCAGAATTAGTTATTAGGTTATATGATGGCGGTGTGTTTAACATTACCGTAGGAAACCGTACTTACAACCATCATCAGACAAGCTACACAATACCAGGCCTTTCACCCGGAAGACACTATATGCAGGTGGTTAGATTTGATTCTTATTTTAATGGGTATTCATATAGTTTCGGACCTCCGATAGTGGTTTTTTCAGGTCATATTAACATATCAGCCTCTACAAGAATTTATGCTCATATAAACCATAGAAACAGACTTGTGATTGATTCCAGGGTGCCCTTAACTTACGGACAACCCGGCCATGGTGGAGGTTATGGATATGGCGGAGGTTATGGACAAGGTCATGAACAAGGTTACGGACAGGGTCACGGACAAGGTGGATACTATTATCCGGTAATGAGCCCTCAAGCTTTTGGATATTTGAAATCAACAATTGCAAATACAAGTTTCGATAGTTCAAAGCTTGAAATAGCCAAACAAGCTGTTAGATCTAATAGAGTTACTTCACAACAAGTGTTTGAACTGGTTTCGATGATGTCTTTTGAAAGCACTAAATTAGATCTTGCAATGTACGCTTATCAGTTTACTGTAGATAAAGGCTCTTACTTTATTGTCAACAACGCCTTCTCATTCAGCAGCAGTATAAGAAGACTTAATGAGTTCATAGCTTCACAGCATTACTAGAAAAATAAATTTACAGTAACATGCCACTTAGGTGGCATGTTTTTTTTTACCTTTATATGCCATAAAATTTTTAATCATTTTAAATTTTCAGAATTATGAAGAAATTAGCCTTTTTCTTTCTATTATGTTTGTGCATTTCTGCTATAGGATTTGGACAGATTCAAACATTAAGAGTTAATTCTCAACTTACAGAAGCAACTGTTTTTCTTCAGGGTGCTCAACTTTTAAGGAATGCTTCAGTAAATATTCCCGCCGGCACAAGTGAAATAATTATTTCAAATTTGCCTACCAATGTTGATCCTAACAGTGTTCAAGTTAAAGGTTTTGGTAAGTTTATGATTCTTTCTGTAAACTATAGAAACGACTACTTGTCTGACCCTCAAAGCACAAAAGCGATAAAAGAACTGCAGGATAGTATGCAGTATTATAAAAGGCAGATTGATTATTTAAATGCTATGTTGAAGGTTTATCAAGAGGAAGAGTCGCTAATTTTGGCCAATAAAGTTCTTAGTGGAAAAGATTCCGGAGTGCAGGTTTCTGAATTAAAAGCTGCTGCTGATTTTATGAGGCTAAGATTGGGTGAAATAAAGAAATTGTGGCTTCAGACAAATGAGGATGTTATAAAAAACAATGAGAGACATGAGAGAGTCAGGCAACAGTTAAACAGAATGCAAGCAAGTCAGAGCAAATATGTTGGAGAAATAGTTGTTTTAGTTTCAGCTAATGCACCTGCAACTGCTAAGCTTGACATATCGTTTGTATATCCGGGAGCCGGCTGGCATCCAATTTACGACCTAAGGTCAAATAGCGTTGAAGAGCCATTTGATCTTAATTTAAAAGCTAATGTATTTCAAAATTCAGGAGAAGATTGGAATAATATTAAACTAACACTATCAAGTGGAAATCCATATAGAAGTGCGCAAATACAATATCTTAGCACCTGGAGATTGAATTTTATTCCGGATGTTGTTGTTACTGGTCGCAGTTACCAAGCTGCTCCTATGATGGCAAAAGAGAGCATGGGATATGCTGAAGAAGAAATTATGGATGATTATGCAGGTACTTTAGCAGAGGTAGTTACTGTTATGGAAAATCTGACGAACATTAGTTATGCGATTAATATGCCGGTTAGTGTAACCGGAGATAATACATTCAGATTAATTGAAATTCAAAATCATAAGGTTGATGCTAAATATGAATATTATGTTGTTCCAAAGCTTGATTCTGATGCGTTTTTAGTTGCAAAAATTTCGGGTTGGCAAGATTATATCAATTTGCCGGGAAACACTAATTTGTTTTTCGAAGGCACTTTTGTTGGCAAATCATATATAAATCCTTTGAATACGTCAGATACTCTTGTTGTTTCTCTTGGAAGAGATAAGAATATTCAAGTGAAAAGAGATAAGAAGAAAGAATATACCACTCGTTCGTTTCTTGGTAGCAGGCAAATCGAAAATATTGGGTGGGAAATATCTGTGAGAAACAATAAGCGGCAGAATATTACTCTTACAGTTATGGATCAAATTCCAGTATCTACACACAAGGATATTGACATAACTCTTGACAATAAATCTTTAGCGAAACATGAAGCTGAAACTGGATTTTTATCTTGGAGACTTAATTTGAAGCCTGCAGAAAATAAAAAGCTGGAATTCATATATACAGTGAAATATCCAAAGGATAAAAGGCTGTATTTGGAATAAGTCTGAGTTATAGCATTTCTTCAATTAGAAAGCGATAATCCTCTTCGGAGAGAGTGTGTGCAACACCGGAGACTTTGTTTTTTGCCATTGTTTTGAAAAGCTGTTCTTTTGCCTTTTCATCTAAGTTTATTCCTGCTTGCGAAAGCTTTATTGGGCTGCCAAGCATTTTAAAGAAGTATTCAAGTTTATATATTGTGTCATCAACCTTAGAAGTTGCAAAAACATTATATCCGAGCTCTATAATTTTTTCCGGAATTCTTTGGCTTTGTAATTTTAGCCAAGCCGGATAAGCTATTGAAAGAGATGCGCCATGAGGGATGTCATATAAAACACTTAGGGTGTGTCCGATGTCGTGTACGCCCCAGTCAGGAGATTCTTTCCCAACGAATGTTATTCCGTTTAAAGCGCAAGTTGCAGCATACATTATTTTTTCCCTTAACTCATAATTATTGAGGTTTTCGAGAAGCTCCGGCCCATTTTTAATTGCTTCCTTAATTATTGCTAATGTAAATCTATCACTAAGGCTTGCTTCCCCTTTGCCAAAATATGCTTCTAAAGAATGGGCAATAAGATCAACTATTCCATAAGCAGTATAATTTTTAGGCACACTCAAAGTAAAAGTAGGATCCAGAAAACTTATTTTAGGATACATAAGTTTATGACCATAGCCTACTTTCTTTTTAAGTTTTGTATTTTGCACAACAGCATATGGGTTCATTTCTGTGCCTGTAGCCGCCAAAGTGAGTATGCAAATAACAGGCAGAGCTGATTTTGGTCTCACCTTTCCTGTTACAATATCCCAGGGTGATTCAGGATTTGAAATTGCAAGAGCAATAATCTTGGCGCTATCAATAACACTGCCGCCGCCTAATCCTATAACCATATTCACTTTCTTTTTTCTTCCCAGCTCAGCAGCTTTTTCAATATCTTCAATTATTGGATTGCTTTTTATACCGCTGTATTCAAAAACTTCAACTGAGCCTTCTTTCAACTTAGATACAGCTTCATGATATGAGCCATTGGCTTTTACTGAGCCTTTCCCTAGAATCAATAAAGCTTTTTTACCGTATTCTCCGGCTTCTTTGCCTAACTTATCCAATGCCCCTTTGCCAAAGTGAAGTTTAACGGGATTATATAAAGTGAAACACGCCATTGTAAATTTCTTTTATTTTGCTTTTACAAATTTCATAGTTTTGTTAACGTCTTTGCCTGCTATTCTTACAAGATACATTCCTGCAGGCAAGTTTGAAATATCAAAAACATACCTATCTGTATTTGTGGTTTTTCTCTTTTCTATTAAACTGCCTTGCAAATCTATAATTGATATTTCATTGATAAATTCATTTGAGTTTATTTCAACAAAAAGAGCATTAAATGCAGGATTTGGGAAAATGTTGGCAATAAAAGAATCCGTTTCAATTTGTGGTGTATTTGTCAGAAGTTCAACCTTTACTTCATCTATGCATAAACCTCTTCCCCAGTATGCTTCATTTTCAAAAGCAATATAATAAGTAGATGATGTATTTGGAAGATAATAAGACATCTTTGTCCATTGAGTAATATTTGTATTATTAGCGCCAAACAATACCCAGCTTCCGGAAGGTGATGTTTTATAATATAATCTTAGCCTATCTTGATCACCTTCCCATTCTTGATTATGAATATAGAATGTTAATATTGTAGTACTGCCTGATGGAATGTTAATAGGAGGGGTAATTAGTTTTGTTTTATAACCCACGTGAACATCAGTAACAATTTTGAAATATGCATTTTTTGCTCCGCTGTATGCCCCTGCAGGGAAACCGGCATCATTGCCGGCTCCAACAGTCCAATTTAATGCTCCTGTTTCCTGAACCTGAGTCCATCCGCTTGGGATTGAACCGCTTTCAAATCCTTCATAAAAGATAACTTCATTATCATTATCATCATTATAAGGGTCATATCCATTTAAAGTTATAGGGTTTGATCCAACCGGGTCGAGCCAAGGTCTTAACTTCTTATCATTTGTTGTTCCATTTGACTCCCAGTGATAATCAAATTTTCCGTAATAATCAGCTGAGCTTAAGTTTGTGCATGTTGCACCACCTCCTGTTAGTGAACCAACAATTTGCTTATTGTTGTTGAAAATTGGCGAACCTGATGAACCGCCTTCTGTTACGCTGTGGCCGGAAGCAGTTTGTTTCCATACTACTCTCCAAGCAGAGTTTGTTGCCATTGTTTCTCCGTCAACAGTTACTGTTGCTGAGGTAAGCAATGAAGTGTATGTAGATATTTTTTTTGCATCTCCTGAAGGGTGATGAATGCTTACACCGGAGGAACTTCCTGTAGAACTTCTGCTCCATCCGTTAAAGTAAGGGTTCCAAGATGAGGAAGGCGAAGAGTTTAGAGTAAGAAGTTGAAAGTCGGAACCTCCATTTAGCAGACCTAGAGCCTTTAAGCTTGCTCCTGTGAGCATGTTGTTTGCAGGTGTGCCTGTATTTGGGCAACCGGGGCGTTCGTAATTAAAATAAAACTGCCACATATTTCTGTCTGCCGCTGAAGCTTCTCCTCCACAATGCTCAGCAGTAAGGAAATATGGGGTAGCGTTCTGCTGCGTATTGTTTATAAGACTGCCTGAACACAAAAAATAAGAACTTCCTACTTTGAAAATGATTTTAGCAACGCCTCGCTTTTCTTTTTGCCAGTCAGTTCCTTCAGGGCAGTTTACGTTTACCATACAAGGACCTGAAGCTCCAAGGTTTTTTTCAACATCAAATGGGCCTCCGTTCAAATAGTTATATAATAAGCTTCCAATATTGAAGCTAAAATCTGCTGATGCAGATGAATTATCAAAGCCTTTTATTGGAAACTGCTCATATTCAACTATAAAAGTGTTTCCGGGTAATAGGTGCGTTGTGAAGATTCTTTCAGCATTGTTGTTGCGATAATCAAACGATCCTAATATATTAGAGTAATTTTCATCATAAACGAATAATCTTGAATTTTCAGGAAGGTTGAAGTCATCAACAATAATACTTAATGATTTGGCTCCGGGAGAAACAATTTTAATCCTCCATAGCAATCTTCCGTCTGGCAGTTGTTCCCATGTGCCTGAATTGCTCGGGTTTAATCCGACAACCACGTCAACTCCGGTTCTTTTGGGCATTCCAATAACATCGTTGAATTCATCTTCTTGATAAATTGCATTCCATTCATAGTTAGCATTAATCTCATAAGCTACAAGATCTTTCAACTTGTAATCACTTTGAAAATCATTATTTTTTTTGTTGTCGGGGATTGAAATATCCATGGAGAAAGGAATTCCGCCCCAGCTAATCTGTGCATTTGTTGATTTAACAAAAAAGGATATCAACAAAATTGTTAGGATAAATAGTTTTTTCATCATATAATTGTTTTAGGTTATTTCTAAGATTAAATCAAAATAAGGGTTGCTAATTTCGTTAGATATAGCAGAATATAAAGAGTTACTAATTGCATTATACAAAAATAAGATTTATTGATAAAAATCATTCTTTAAAGTTAGACAATATTTTCTTTTGCTGCCAAAAAAATCTCAAAATATAAAGGGGAATTCATTAATTTTATACCTGTAAAAAAAGGGATATTGTGCCGGTTTGTGCACATGATATAATTACTAACAAGAAAAAAGGAGCAAAATGAATACACCAAAAATTAAAGGAACAATAGGTATTTTAACAGGAGGAGGAGACGTACCCGGGTTAAATCCAGCTATTCGTGCGGTTACTATCAGAGCATTGAGAGAGGGCTATAGGGTTGTGGGCATTAAAAGAGGTTGGGCCGGTATGATTGATATTGTTAGAGAGAAAGGATATGATAATTCGAATAACTTTATTGAGCTTACGGAAGACTTAGTAAACAGATCCGGAAGAACCGGCGGCACATTTCTTCACTCATCAAGAACACGCCCAAGTCATGTTCCTCTTAAATCATTGCCTGAGCATCTGAAAGATAAGTATAAGGATGAAATTAATGATCTGACTAAGGAAGTATTGAAGAATCTTTCATTTATGGGGATTGATTACTTAATTCCAATAGGTGGTGATGACACATTAAGTTATGCTGTAAGATTATATCAAGAAGGAGTGAAGGTTGTCGCAATTCCAAAAACTATGGATAATGATGTTTCCGGAACGGATTATTGTATAGGGTTTAGTACATGCGTGACCAGAACAATTGCTATGACAAACCTACTGCGTACATCTGCTGGGTCACATGAAAGAGTTCTTGTTATAGAAGTGTTTGGACGTTATGCCGGATTTACTGCATTGTTGCCAACAATGGCAGGAGCCGCAAACAGATGTGTTATACCTGAGTACAAATTCAACATTGAGCATCTTACTCAATTGTTGTTAGAAGACAGACGACAAAATCCATCTAATTATTCTGTTGTATTAGTCTCAGAGGGTGCAAGTTTTGTAGGTAGTGAAATGATGTTTGCAAATATGGAGAAAGACATGTTTGGTCATGCAAAGCTTGGTGGTATAGGAGATGCAGTAAGCGCCAGGATAAAAGACCACTCTCCAAAGTTTAATAATGGGAAAAGAGTTGATACAATCTTTCAGCATCTTGGATATCTTGTAAGGTCAGGCGACCCTGATGCAATTGACAGTATTGTTCCAATGGCTTATGGTAACCTTGCTCTAGATATAATCTTGAAAGGTATTCATGGCAGATTAGTTATTCTGAAAAATGGACGTTATGATAATATTCCCGTAGATATAGTTACTAGCACTAAAAAACTTGTAGATGTTGGTAAGCATTATAATATTGAAAGACTAAGACCTGTTTATGAGTCATTTAGTGATAAACCGCTATTCCTGATATAAAATCACAGAAATAGCGGTTTAGGAAAGCAGGATATTAAATTGTGAGATTAGTTTTTAATGAATCTCGAATTTAATGTCCTGTTTTTATTTTGTAATTGAATTATATAACAACCCGATTTCAAGAAGTTAACATCTATAGCTTCAGGGTTTCCGTATTGGCTAATTTCTGAATTATAAACTATTTGCCCGCTTAAATTAAAAATCGTTAACTTGTATTGTTCATTTAAATTTTCTGATGATATATATATCACAGATGAAGCCGGATTTGGATAAATAGTTATTTTATCAACAGTAATGTCCGGGGTTAAATTAGTATCCTCAGAATAATAAAAATATTCATATTCCAACGCTGGTTCAAAGCCTTTCCAATCTGAATAATAATAATTTATAACATAAGAGCTGATAGAATTATCTTCATTATAAATAAAATCAACAAACATTCCGCTAAAAATTTCGTATTCATCTTCTGCAACATATGCTTCAAATATTTTCTTAAAGATATTGCCTAAGTGGTCAAATTCTGCAATATAACGAATGGATAGCATCCATTCGTTATTAAAGCCCTCATCATCTCCTTCATTATACCAATAGTATACCTCACTATAAATATGTCTATCCAATTCGTCAAATTCCACAATTAATTTGATATAATTTACCCAAGAGACATCATCTTTTTTATTTTCAGAAGGCAATTTCCAATCATTAATGTCATTATTAATTTGAGCTTCCAAATATGTATATTGTAGTTTTGCGAAATTATGCCATGCCAATTGCGTAAATTTTATTTCTGGAATCCAATTTTCGTTTTCCCAATCCCAAAAATATCCAACGCCGCTTTCCCATTCACGGTTTTCATTCAAAATGAAATGCTCTTTGTATTCGGGATACCAATCGTTTAGCTCGTAAGAGTCAAAGTATGAATAGGTTAATGTTACATCAGAATAGTTTTCTCCATAATAATAATCTGTCTTATAATTGGGCACCCATTCCTTGTCATAATCAGAAAAATATTCTATAGTTTTAGAAATTACCATATTATCCTCATTAAATTCTATTTGTGTTCTGAATCCGAATATCATAATCCAGTTCGATTCATAGTATGAATAATATTCATATTTCTTTTCAGTTCCATCTGGGTAAAATTCCATTGTTTCCAAATATTCAGGTCGCCAATTATTTTCAAACCAAAATTGAGTTTCCATTCTGGTAATTCTTCCTTCATCATCGTATTCAATTAGTTGCTTCATGTATTTTTCGAATGAATTATTCTCATCCATTAAGTATGAAGTTTCTAATTCACTTAAAACAAAACTATCGGCAGGATATTTTGGCATCTCTCTCATTATAAGATTGCCATCAGAATTTTTCCATTCGTCGTTATAATGATTGTAAACATAAATACTGTCGGCTTTTGCAGAGTTTTTAATATGCAAAGTGCCTTCGTCTGTAGATTTAATTCCCTTTTGGGTTTTATCAACTTCCATGTTGATTCTATCCTTAAATTTTGGGATAACTCTTTTTTGCTCAACAGGATTGCTTTGTGCTGATAGAACAACACTCATAAGAAAAATGCTAAATAACGTTTTCATGTTTTTTGTTTTTGGTTAATATTTTCAAAATATTTCAATTTCTGCACTTTGTCATTACGTATTAAACATTATAAGTGCTGCATTAAGAAAAATTATTTTTGAGGGTGCAAAAATATACTAAATTCAAGTAATTAATGCAACTTTTTACGAGGATATAAAGTAAATAATATTTTTCAAGACAAAGGAGAAAGAAATTATCTTTCCCCTTGTCCTGATGGATAAAGTTTAAATTGGCTTTCCTCGTCAAAAAAAAG
>JAGXRQ010000106.1 GCA_018335675.1 Bacteroidota bacterium
TCCGCTATCTCTTGTTGTTTGTATCCACTACTTCTCATTTCAGAAATTGTGTACCTTTGTTCTCTGGTTAAATGTTTCATTTTGCAACTTTTTTTTGACGAGGAAAGCCAATTTAAACTTTATCCATCAGGACAAGGGGAAAGATAATTTCTTTCTCCTTTGTCTTGAAAAATATTATTTACTTTATATCCTCGTAAAAAGTTGCATTAATTACTTGAATTTAGGAATCAATAGTTTAAACGATTTGTAAATATTACAATTAGAAATGAAACACCAAAATATTGACTTACAGCGCATATGATATTACATAAATTTTCTTAAATAACGCATTACTAAGTATTCAGGTGAAGTAAAATGATTTAAACTTGCAGAGTATTTTTACAAGGTTAAAACATTTTTATAAAGCTTTTCATTATGAAACGAGAATGATTCGTTAAACACAACCACGGATGAAAATCATCATGCGAGTTCCATCCGACAAATTAAAACAAATTATCTACGGATGAAAAAAATTGGATTAATATTGATAATTATGATTTCAGCTACGATTAACGGATGTAAAGACAAAGACACTAATCCTTTACTTGAGGAATTTCAAACGCTACATCAATCTCCACCATTCAGCAAAATAAAGCACAAACATTACGTTCCTGCATATACTGCGGCAATGGAAGAAGGCAAAAGAGAGATTGAAGCTATTGTAAATAATCCGGAAGAGCCCACATTTATTAACACAATTGAAGCATTATCGCTTTCTGGAAGCAGGTTTACATTATTGAATAATATCTTTTTTAATTTAAATGAAGCTGAAACAGACCCGGAGATGCAAGAAATTGCAAGAGAAATTTCTCCTCTAATTTCAGACCATAGAAGTGATATTCTTTTCAATGAAAAACTTTTTGAGAAAATAAAATATGTTTTTGAGAATACGGATAAGACTGTTTTAACTACAGAGCAAAGTATGCTGCTTGAAAAAACATACAACAGTTTTGCTCGCAATGGAGCTGCATTATCTGAAGAGAAGAAAGCGCGTTTGAGAGAAATTTCAAAAGAATTATCAGACATTTCTCTGAAGTTTAATGACAATGTATTGGCAGAATCAAACTCATGGTTTTTACATATTACTGATAAAAATGAGCTTGCCGGACTTCCTGAATCTGCTCTAGAGGCGGCAGCAATGGCAGCAAAATCAAGAAATTTAGAGGGTTGGGTCTTTACTCTTCAGGCTCCAAGTTTTTGGCCAATAATACAATTTGCAGACAATAGAGGAATTAGGGAGAAAGTTTTTAAAGCTCATAATAGAAGGGCATATAATAAAAATGAATTCGACAACTCTGAGCTTGTTCTAAGAACAGTTAACCTTAGGCTTGAAAGAGCTAATTTACTTGGATATAAGTCACATGCCGATTTTGTTTTAGTTGAAAGAATGGCAGAAACTCCTGAAAAAGTTTACAGTTTTCTGAACGAATTAGCTATAGCGTCTAAACCAACAGCCATAGCCGATTTAGAAGAAGTTGAAAAGTTTGCCAAGGAATTAGGGCATAAAGGAAAAGTTGATTACTGGGATTGGTATTATTACGCTGAAAAAATGAAAAACAAGCTCTACAACTTCAATCAGGAAGAAGTTAGACCATACTTTCAGCTGGAAAAAGTAAAGGATGGAATTTTTGAATTGTGTAATATTCTGTGGGGTATTAGTTTTAAATCTAACGATAAAATAGACAAATACCATGAAGAAGTTTTAGTGTATGAAGTTCATGATAATGATGGAAAATTGATTTCGTTGCTGTATCTTGATTTTTTCCCAAGACCGGGGAAAAGCTCAGGCGCATGGATGACAAGTTTCAGAAAACAGCACAAACTTGAAGGAAAAAATGTAATTCCTCATATTTCAATCGTTTGTAATTTCACCAGACCAACTGACACAAAGCCTTCTCTGCTTACATTTAATGAATACAGAACCTTTTTACATGAATTTGGACATGCATTGCATGGAATGTTTTCTGATGTAACCTATAATGATTTGAGCGGAACGGCTGTATATAGAGATTTTGTTGAACTGCCATCGCAAATAATGGAAAATTGGGCAACAGAAAAAGAATTTCTCGATCGTTTTGCAGTTCATTATGAAACCGGAGAAAAAATTCCTGACGAGCTAGTTCAGAAGATTGTTGACAGTCAGAATTTTCATGCTGCCTTTATGATTTTAAGACAGCTTAGTTTTGCCCTAAATGATATGGCGTGGCACAGAATTACTGAGCCAATAAATGTAAATCCGGAGGTATTTGAAAAAGAAGCCATGAAACCAACCATGATATTACCTAATGTTGACAACACACTAGTAAGTGCAGCGTTTTTGCACATATTTGCAGGCGGATATGCCGCAGGATATTATGGATATAAATGGGCAGAAGTTCTTGATGCAGATGCATATGAAGCTTTCAAAGAAACAGGAATATTCAATAAAGAAACTGCCAAAAAATTCAGAGACCATATTCTTTCAAAAGGAGGCACTGAACATCCTATGGTTCTTTATAAAAGATTCAGAGGGCAAGAACCAGATATTTCGGCATATCTAAAAAGAGAAGGCTTGTTGAAATAATTGATTTACAGCTATTCAACAACTCTAGTATTGCCTTGATATTTTACAATAAAGGTATCCTCATAGCCTGCTTCTTTTATTTGAGGTATAATTTTTTCGGCATCTGACCTATTTACATACCCTACTGTCAGGTATTTATAAAGGTTGCCTTCTTTGATTTCAATTACCTTAACAAAAAATCCGTCAAACTTTTCTAAAGAAGGTTGAGATGTGGCAAGCAATTGAACATGGAATAAAACCTCACTTTTACTCACTAAACTTTGTTCATCCGAGGCTTTAACCTCCGCTGAAGCTTTTGAATCTTGCTTACGATTGTATAATTTCTCAGTGCTAACAGAGTTGTCCTTCATGTGTTTCCTCATCCTTTCAGTAAAGTCGTTCATAGATTTAACATCTTCATCCGGCATAGCGAGATTTTCCAAGATCTCAGCTTCATATGCCGCAACCGGTATAACAAAAAATTGTCCTTCAGGATGTTTCTCTGTTTTAGGAGAACGATACCTCCAAACTATGTGATGATAGAAGTCATTCTTTTTAATTTCGTTTGTAAATATGTTCTTTGAATAAGAAATCTCGAACATCATACCGCCATCTGTATTAACTCTTCTTTGGTTTGAAATATAATTACCTAAAGAATAGACAGTAAGCACAGAATCATTTTCTCCGGCAGAAACATATTTAACTGGCTGAAGCACATGAGGGTGACCACCAATAATGAGGTCAACTCCATTTTCAGCTAAAAGTTTTGCATTGTCTCTTTGATATTTATTTTCGATCAATTGATACTCATCACCCCAATGCATTATTGCAATAATAAGATCAGGCTCTATAGATTTCGCCTTTTCAATATCTTTCAGCATCAAATCCTTATTATTTAGATTAACAAATGTTGGTGCTTCATCAGGGATGCCATTAGTTCCGTAAGTATAATTAAGTATCGCTATTTTAAAACCTTTTTCTTCAATAATCAATGGATAAAGCGAATCTCTCTCTTCTATGTTCTTGAAGGTTCCTGTTTGATAAAATCCTAATCGTCTTAGGGTATCTATTGTGTGAATGAGTGCAGCGCCATAGCCATCATTAGAGTGGTTGTTTGCTGTTACCATAACATTAAACCCTGCATCTCTTAATGCATAAGCAAGGGCATCAGGACTTTTAAACTGAGGATAACCTGCATAAGGGGGCTTGCCGGGAAGAGTAACTTCAAGATTTCCAAATGCTAAATCATAGCTTGATAAAATTGGCTTTACATATTGGAAGTTGTGAACATAGTCATATGTTTGAGTTTCTTCACACCACGCAGCAGTTATTTGCCTATCGTGCCCCATTATATCACCAACAAAAATCATTGATATTGTAGCAAAACTGTCAACCTCAACAGTGTCGTCGGATAAGTTTTTTCCTGCATTATTGCTATTGCAGAATAACAACATATTGATACCCAACAAAAGCAATAATAAGTAGCTAAATCTCTTCATAGGATTTCAATTTTTCCTGCAAAGATAAGGAAAAAAGGTGACAGAAGAGTGACAGAAGAAGGTGACAGGAAAAGGTGACAGAAGGGTGACAGAAAAGGTGACAGGAAGGTGACAAAAGGGTTACAATAAAAACCCATGGAACCCAAAACCTAAAACCCAAACCAGAAGCCACCCTTATACCTTATACCCTATACCCTATACCCTATACCCTATACCCTATACCTCTAACCCCAAACCTAACACCTAATACCTACTAAAAGAAATACTTCAGCGATAAGACAGTTCTAAGATTTGAAATATTTTTCGTGTTAGTTACTCTATAATAACTATCAGGAGTTCCATATCCGGCAACGTCATAAATAAATTCTAAGCCGAATTGAGTTTTACCAGAATTATAAACGAATCTAGGTGATATCCTATAAATTTCATTAATATTCAGTCCTCTACCCCATGCCGAGGCGGTAATTTCCTCATCAGATCCGTAATTCTTAGCATACCCGACTAACAATCCCCTTTTAAACTTACTTCCTTTTGTTTCAAAATCAACCCAAGTTGAAAGAGAACGAATTCCGGAGTAGGAATATATTTGTCTGTCAGCATCAAGCAAAGTTGACTCGCCATAACCACCTAGCATTACCAGATGACTCGCATTTTCACTATAAGTAGCCTGAGTTTTAAATACAAAATATGGGAGTTGTATTGTTGTAAAAACATTTGCCTGTAGACTTTGCATTTTTTCCGTTGTTTTATAACCAGTGGTAGTTTCAATTCTTGGAGATAATAATTGATATCCACCTGTTGCCCCAACTAAAAACTTTTCTTTCTTAAAAATTGTTTGCAAGTATACTTCAGGCTGAAAACTATTTCTGACATAATCAGAACTTGCTCCGGCAGGTCCGAGTGAAGCAAAATCATTGTGAGACAATGCAAAGGCAGCCAAGTTTAATGGCCCAAAATCATAAGCAAATTTAATTTGAGGTGAGCGATTAAGAGCATGATAAGGAACACCACCGGCAAACGTCACGGTATTTGGGAAACAAGCTCCTACAAAAATCGGATGCCAATTTTGTCCGGCCATAAGTTCAGATTTTTCCCATTTCAACCTTATATACGCATGCCTAAGTCTTGCCAAAGCATTCAGCCCGGCTTTTGTGCCAAGAAGGTCTCCCTCAAAGTGAGCAGATGCTTTTGCCCCAAATGCATCAGGACCGGTGATTCTTGCACCGAAACGCGACGACAATACAATAAAATTAAAGCTAGGAGTTGCGTTTATATCATTTCCATCAGCATCTAATTTTTCATTTGCCGGGAATAGAATAACTGCACCTTCTCTGGCAGAAACAACCTGACGAGTATCGAAAATCATTTCATAATTAACAAAACCGTAAACATCAAGTTTAAATGGCTTTTCATCATTGCTGTTTGAAAATGAAACTTTAGCTGCCGACAAAACTATCAGGCAGATTACAATGATTGGTTTTAATGTTTTCATGCGGAAAATTTTTCGTTATTGTTTTTTTTGAATGGCCGAAATTATAAAAAATATAATCAAGTGTATAAAAAAAATCACTACTGAACGACTAAAAAAAAATAGGGGTTAATCCCCGAAGGTTTCACCCCATGTTGTAAGTTTGCTTTGCGAACAACAAACAACATGAGCAAAAATACGGAAATAAAATTTGTCGGACAGCCGATTTTCAAACAAGTAATAAGTCTTATTGATGCGATTGGTATCAAAAGCATAGTGAAGAAGCATAATGCAGATCATTATTACAAGGC
>JAGXRQ010000107.1 GCA_018335675.1 Bacteroidota bacterium
AAATAAAATTTCTGAAGTAATCTGGTGTTTAAATATTTTCCTCTTAAAAACTGGTTGACCACCACCAAAAGGGGAGCGATATAGTATCAAAATTCTATCAGTGAAATTTATCGGCGGAATCTGATACTCTTCAGTACATATTGTTTTATCAGGATGATTCCTTACAAACCACAAGTAGTTCTCATCTTTTAAAGTTTCCTCAAATAAGTTCTTATACTCAAGTTCTGAGTTTACTGATATTCCATTTTTGTAAAGTTTATCTGATATACATACTTTTACTGTATCAATATCCGTCACTTCTACCCAGTTAGTATCATTAGCTATGTTATGCTTGTCGGTCACAGAAAGAAATTGTGTTGCTTGTTCTTGTTTGCACGACACAAACAACACTGCGAACATCACCGCACAAAAAATCATTGACTTTTTCATTTTAAAACTCCTATTGTTTTTGTATAATCTTTTTTATTTCTTCGTTTTCATTTTTTAGTTCGATGATGTATAGCGTAAGTTCTTCAATTTTTTTCAATAAGCGTGCTTGCATATCGCCAAGTTCAACGCCATTGTTAGCTACTTCTTGAGCATTGGGAATTCCGGGCAAATGCTTGTTTGTTTTTATGAAATCTTCAAGTTCACTGAGCGATTTTAATTTATAATCATCTTCGAAAACATAATCAGGCCAACACGGTGCACCTGAAAGCGATACTCTTACTTCCTTAGCACAAATGGTGCCGTCAACTACTAATCTTTCGGCAGGATTTTCAACACCACCAATCCCCACATTACCATTAGCACGAACTACAAATGTTTCAGTATCGTTATGTCCCGCAGAAATCAGTTTATAATCCACATTTTCATTATTAATTCCATTGTTTCTGCGTTCAACTCGTAATACCATTCCATGCCCAACGAAGGTTTCCCATCCGGTTGCAGAGTACCATGGATATAACTCGTCTGAGACAGATAATAATGCTCCCAACCTTGCAGGACCTAATTTAGCATTTTGAATATTTACACTTCCTGATACAAAATTATAAGTACTTGTTTCCCATGGGTGACAGCCGATTCCCACAGATTTGCCCCAATGAGTAGCAGTCATAATATCATTTACACCTCTTGGTGGTTGCATATTTGGTGCCGGATACTGTATTGGGTCTAATATCCATCCAGGTTTGATACCTTGTGTTATTGATATTCTATTAGCATCATCTCGGTTATCAATATGGAACCATGAGCCCATTTCTTTTGGGTATAAAGTAATTGTACCGTCTTGGTTGCCAAATCCGGTTGATATAGTTCCCCTGACATCAAGAGGGTGTATCGGAGCTTCTGTTCCAATCCCAACATTTCCATTTGGTATTATTGTCATCCTTACTAAATCCGAACCTAATATTGTTGGAGTTGTTGCAAATCGAATTTTTCCTTCTGCATTACGAGTTGTAAATAAAAGCCCGAGTGAAGAAGGGTCAGTTTGGATAATCATGTTTTTCTCAAGAGCACCAATTGTAGAATACAATCCTGTATTGCTTGAACATCGCAATGTTATATGCCCACCATACAGTAGTCCTACATTGGGCTGGTGTGAGAATCTTAATGTTGGTTCCAAACAATTCTGGTCGTGAGTATAAGCCTCTTCAATTGAATGAATATGTAAAGGCTTGATTGGTACGTCAGTATGAATCCCTACATTACCTGTTGCAGGCAACTCGTTCGGACACGACTGTGCCTCTGTAAATGAATAGTTCGTAAAAAACATTGCGATTACCATTGCAATATTAACTGCAATGTAACGTCCTTGTACTCTTGTACTCTTGTACTCTTGTACTCTTGTACTCTTGTACTCTTGTACTCTTGTACTCTTGTACTCTTGTACTCTTGTACTCTACTTTCTTGACCCGCTTGTTTCATGGGTATCCCTTTATAAATGTAAAAAATATATTATAGGCTTCTGCCTCTTTCAATTTACCAAATATAAAAACTTTTCAATTAATGTACTCTCCCTAAAAGTAATGACACTTCAAATCGTAAAAAGTTACAGGGGAATATCTGAAAATTACAATTTTATTTTTTCCGTCAGTTGTTACAAAGACGGGACAGAAGATTATAAAACGAAACGCCACTAAGTTTAATTCAAATTTAATAAATCATTTTGAAAGAGAAGAGGGAAAAAAATGGGAAGTTTAAGATTTGCCTTCATCTTGTCCATCACCAAATCCGCTATGTAGCTATAAAAACAAATCCATCCGATGACTCCGAGCCACCGGATGAATGTAAAACATAAATAACTTTTGGACAGAAAATCACCCTGGCTTTGAAACAGAGGTGATGAACAATTAAAGATAAGAATAGAACTATCTCATAACCATAAAACTTTTTGTGACAATGCCATGTGGACTATACATAGTGCAGTAATAAACGCCCGGAATAAGGCTACTTACGTCAACTGGAATTGAAAATCCACCCGCACTATGATTTTCATTGTTAATTGGCACTTGAACTGTCTCTCCTAACATGTTGTGAATGACTAACTTTAATGAACCACTTTGCGGAACACTGAACTTTAAATTTATTTCAGTTGTTGAAGGATTAGGGAAAATATCTAAACCAAAATAAATATTATACATTCTATCACTACTCTGCAATTCTTCAGTATCAACTCGTATTTTAAAGTCTCTTTCAGCGGGACGATAGCCACCAGGCTGATTTGACTGGCAGAATGTTAAAATATCATTTTGTGAAACAGGTGCATACATGGGGGTATAGCATGAACTTTGATATCCCACCTTGAGTATTAAATTAGGTGACAAAACTGCACCCGCTTTGACTGTAATACTTCCATGAATAGATGTGATTTCATAAGTAGTACTACCTACCAGTGTTACATTTTCTCCTATTTCTATATCGCCCCATACTGTTATATCCGAAGCAATGGTAGTGTCTTGAAGCACTAATGTATTTAAAAATCCTGAAAGTGAATAATCATCATTGTCATTGATATCATTTGTTTCAGTTATATCTGAAACTCCATAAGTCCTAAGTTCAAATATATCATCCGCCTCAGGATATTCGTTTAAATCATTACGCTTATACAAATTTAATAATTGAATTTTCATATTATTAATAGTTAAATTATAACTTGGTAAATAGGCACAATGAGTAGGTAATTGAAGATTTTGAAATTCAGTTTTAATATAGAATTTGAAAAATTCATCAGTCAAACATTGAATTGGATAATATTGAGTACGAAATGTGTTGTCCCGGACATGAACTATGCCAGTTAGTGGAATTTCTTGAGAAATCAAATTCCAATCAAAAGCATAAATCAAATCATACTTAATATCAAACTCAATAGCAGCTAAAATTTCCACATCATCAGGACTTGTACTAAATGCGACAGGGTTTAGTACATATTTTAAATGCTCAGAAAGCTTTATTGATAAAGTGTCAATTTTCATGTAATTGCATTTCGACCAACTTTCAATTGCACCATCATATCTAATACAATCATAACAAGTAGAATAACTAGATTTATTTACACTCACTTTTGGTGCTTTTAATAAGTTAAAAGTACCAAGTACTTGGTCGTAAATTGGGTATTCAATATCTTCGAATGGAGAACTTGTGAAGTTAGAACCCGGGTTCCAAAATATTATACTTTGAAATGTTGGAGTAGATGTTAATGTTCCAGTTAGAGCTAATTTCGCTTTAATTGAAGTTGGCATTAATTTTACTGATTGAGGTGAAGACGATTTCCCGCCTCCAACAAAAAAATCTATAAATGTCAGAACATCTCCCAGAATTGGAATCATTTTAAACGCTTTTGATATGATTCCATCTCCAAGAATTGCACTCAGAATGTTTAATTTTGCTTTAGTTGAATCCTTTTTATCAGAATCATTTTTATAAAATTCGTCAATATGATTACTCACATCTGTATTGAATTTTTGAACACTTTTGTGAGTTTCTACAATATTTTTTCCAATTTCAGCTATTGTAATTGATGCCTCAGCTTTATCAACTTTTGATTCTGAATCACTGCTTACTTTACCTTCAATATTGGCAAGAACACCTTCTAATATTCCAACAATGTTAATATTAGCTTCGTTGATTAACCTCACTTCTATCCATAATTTTGACTTATAAAGACATGTACAAGGGTCATACGTAATAGCAAAATCTGCATAAAACCATTTTTTTTCATTATTTTCAAATTTAGATATATTGCTTAAAATCAAATTATTGTAATTTACCCCAGAAGTAGGGAATTCACTCAAACTTTGCAAAGGTTTAGTTGAATCTGAAAATGTTAAATCAAGAAGCGAAGATATATGCTCTGTATCAATATCTTTAAATTTCAGTATCACATTAGCATAATGATAATCCACTTTATTGTTTCCAACTAATGAAAAAACTCTTAAAATACCTAAGAATTTGTTGTATAGAATAAAGTAAGGATTATTTTCATCTGAATATATCGACCCATCATCATTATAACCAAATCCGCGACGGATAAGTTCCCAACCATCCTCTGGCTTAAAATCCTTATTATTCAGAAAATGATTAATGATTGAATTATCACTCTGATAAAATGGTGAATAGATACTTTGAATGTTAGGCGAAAGATATTGAGTGTTAACGTTAAATTGAGATTCCATCCAATTTAAAACCCTACCATTGGTATTGGTTTTACTTGGATATCTTTCATTAATGGCGTCATTAGGGTCTGTTTTTACAGTTTCTGTTGTCTGTGTTGAACACCTGTCTGTTTGACTATAAATGATTCCAGCATTGTAAGATAATATGAGAATGAATATGAATAGTGTTTTCATTTCTTTACTCCTATAAACTTGTACTGCTTTCTATCATTTGCTGGTCCAGATTCATAATCAATAACCAAAGTATTATTAGCAATATTAAGGTTCGCTCTACCTGTTGGCATTTCACATCCAAAAGCCGGGTATTCGCCATTAAATATAATAGTATGGTTACAGAAATTATTTCGTACTACAACTTCTGGACTTTCAATATTAAGAGGTATAATACACCCTCTATTTATATTATACATTACCAAACCTCTATTTCCACCCTCAAACTTAATATCAACAGTAAAAGTATCTAAAGGATTACCTTCATGATAACCATAATAACTTCCATATATAGCCAAATCTTCTCTTTTTACTACGATAATTTTTTTGAATGCAGTATCCAAACCATCATCAGTAGGAAAGCATAGAGTATCTGGTTGGTTACGTACAATTAATCTGATTGTAAGCTCACCCCAAACTTTATCAAACATAAAAGTTTGGCGTCTATTGTAGTATTTTGTAGTATCTCCTAAAATCTGCCATTCGTAATACTGATATTCCCCAACTGCTTCAAATGCAACAAACTTGGATATAGGTAATGTATCAGTTTCTATCCATTCATCTTTACTTTCAATATAATTAATAACTTTCTGCATAACCTTTATCTCAGCACTTACCGGTTTCTTTCCCGCACAGGGGTCGGGCTTGACGGGGTCATCGTTTGGGCAACCCGTAAGAAAGATAAGTGCAAAAAGTAAAATCAAAAAAATTAAATTTTTCATATTACTTTCCTTCAAGTAATTTCATTCTTTGCTCTAAACCTTGGTTCTTATTTTCGAGTTCGATTAGATAAAGAGTCAACTCTTCAATTTTTTGAAGCAGTTTTAAATTCATCTCCCCAATTGGAATATTTGCATCTTTCTGCATTTCTTCAGCTGTAGGGATTCCAGGTAATGCACCTCTCTCTTTTATACGGGATTCAAGTTGATTCAAAGGTATTAGGTCGTAATCATCACTAAAAACATAATCGGGCCATGATGAACTCAACTTTACAATAACTTCTTCCGCTATTATTTTACCACCAACGGCTAATCCAATGTCGGAAGGTAAATTGTAAGTACCAGATACATTTATATATACTTTACCAGAAATGTCTGTTCTTGCTGTGGGATTTGCACTAACCTCAATAGTAGGAATATTATTAGGTGCAAGCATTATAGAATTATCAAAAGTTTTGAGAATCAAAGGCATATTATTAGTAGGTCCTAAGAAACTTTGGGGTGTAACATTATTATTACCGTCCAATCGCCAGAAACAATCAGCCAAACAAGGGTCACCTCCCCCACTATTGTAATCGCTGAAGAGTATATCAAGATAAGGAGGAGTGAAGTCAACTGAATTACAAGTATAGCTACAGCCAGTACCTACAGGGTCAACGCATGTCACATAATCGTTTTGGACTTGATATTGGTCGATTATTCTTACTTTATCAGAGAATGATGCCAATTGGTACACTGCTCTACAACAATCATTAGGGTCACATGCAAAAGATTTTTTGTAATTTATACCAAAAAAAACATGGTTTTCATCAGTCATACACTTTGGTTGTTTTAGATGCAGTCTAAAGTCTTCAGAATAGCCAATATTAAACAATTCAGGAGTTTTCGACATTATAAACTTTATTACTTCGATTCTGATTTGCTCAGGTGTTTTAACGCAATTAGATGTATAATAAGTGATACTTTTGAGGTCAACAATATAATCACATACACCCATATTACAACATTTGGTAATCCTGAATTTTGGGTTAATGTAGCATCCGTCAATTCTAAATCCCCAATAGTTGTATTCTTTCCATGGTTCAGCCTGTCCACAGGTTATGTTATCGAGGCAATCAATTATAGGTGTTTGAGATTTTGTAGTTTCAGTAGTAAACAAAAATGAGGCAATCACCATTGTTAATAAAATTGCACGGAAACTTGTATAGTTTCTCATAAATATCAACATAAATCTTGATATTTTGTTGATTCTGTTCAATACCATTGCAATATTAACTGCAACGTAACGTCTTTGTACTCTTGTACTCTTGTACTCTTGTACTCTTGTACTCTTGTACTCTTGTACTCTTGTACTCTTGTACTCTTGTACTCTACTTTCTTGACCCGATTGATTCATGGGTATCCCTTTATAAATGTAAAAAATATATATAAGGCTTCCGCCTCTTACAATTTACCAAATATAAAAATCTTTTCAAATAATGTACTCT
>JAGXRQ010000108.1 GCA_018335675.1 Bacteroidota bacterium
AAACAGGTGTGCCATTATCCCAATCAATATCCAAAGAGACTGTTGTCGCATCTACGAGTGTTACTAAAACATTCTCAGGAAGATTCAAGTCTTCTATTGACGTAAGATAACTTACTGTTATTGGTGAAAAGCCTGATACTGAAGTTACATTTTTGTTTACAACTACTACAGTTACATATGCTTTTACATCTTCATCATTTAAGAATCCTGGAATAAGTTGAATCTCCCCTTCAAATAAATAAGAACCAAGTGTAGTTCCACTATATTCTGGTGTACCTTCATCCCAGATAACTTCCAGATACAATGAATATTCATCGTCGGTTGTAACCATAACTTCTGTTGGCAATTCCAAGGAGCCTAATGCTGTTCCATAGAATGCTGTTATATTCTCTAAAGTCTCTATAGATGCTAGCTGTTTCTCAGTATCAAATACAATAACATTTATTGTTGCTATGTAGTTTGATGTATTGATAATGTTGCCTTCAAGTTCTATTTCACCATCAAACACATATAATCCAACAACACCGCCATCATAAGCAGGAGTTCCGGAATCCCAAGTAACATTAAGTTCCACTTCAGTTTCATCTGCTAATGAAACTTTCACCTTTTCAGGAAGAGGAACATTATCTACTGTAGTACCAATAAAGACTTGAATATCGTTAATTGCATCAACTGCAACTATTTCAATTTCTGAAATATCACAAGAGATTAGAGCCACCCAACCCGGTCTTGTAACAGTAATATCAGCTTTGAATTGGAATGTTAGAGCTCCCTGTGCATTGCTCGCAGTAAAAGAGCCAGGAGAAGTTGTACCGCAGAAGGTACCTAAAAGTGGCGAACTAATATTTGGCCCATTGAAAATTTTTAGCCAATCCCATGCACACGTAGCGTTAAACTCAACATCGAAGCTTAAGAATTCCGCGATAATATTTGCGTTTGCGACTCCAGGGTAGAACGTATAAACAAATTGTTCGTTATTACTATAGTTTCCATTAGGTCCACCTGAATCATAGAAAATAGCATTGCAAGTAGTTTTATTTCCATTAGACATATTAACAATATCAGGCATATCACCTGTAGAGAATGTCCATGTTGGACAACCTTCAGCATGACCTGCCGTGTTGTGTGGTATCACTTTCCAAACATAGTTACTGTTTGATTCAAGTGTTACATTCATATTATTTACTGAAACAGTAGCTGTTACTTCAGCTGGTAATGAATTTTTGCCGAAATACACATCATAACTAAATGCACCGGAAACATTACCCCAGCTAACTTTTCCACCTGGCAAAAGAATAATATTGGAGGCAGCATTGGCAGGGGCAGGATTTTGCGCACAAATAGGAGGTTCATTAATATTTACAGATCTAAATATAGCCTCCCACCCTGTGTTAGCAATAATGCCATCAGAATAGAAATGGAAAGTAATTGCACCTGCCGCATTAGTAGCTAAAAAAGTTCCAGGAGAATTAGTTCCACAATATGTTCCAATTAAAGGAGCTGCCGTACTTGTTCCATTGTATATTTTAAGATAATCCCAAGCACAAGTAGCATTAGCTTCAACATCAAAATGTAAAAATTCAAACTCTAGAACCGTTCCAGGGTTCATAGGGTAAAAAGTCATAATGATATTTTCATTGTTTGCATAGTTTGCTGTTGGGCCACCTGTATCATAAAAACGTCCAATAGGAGCGGTAACTGTAGCAGACTGTCCCATCAGATAAATGGGAATAAGACCTACAACAATTTGCTTTGAATCTTCAAACGTATATTCCCCTGTAACAGCAGTATATAATAACTCAACAGCTTGTTCAATAGGAGTTTCTTCTAAAGCCGTAACATTAAAAATGGCTTCAGCTGATGCGCCAGGAGCTAATGGGCCTATTTCAAAGGCCTCAAGAGTGTTGATAGTTACCCAAGGACTCTCAGTATCAAGGGTAACAATCATATCCAAACTTACAGCATGTCCGATATTTTTAACATTTGTAATTATATCAGCAGTTTCGTCAGGGTCAAGAATTCCCGGAATGCCCATGCCACCATCATCGATAACTAATCCTTGGAAAACTAAAACAGGAGCATTAACAGTGATATTAAAAGTAGATTCCCAAACATCGTTTCCGTCGGTCATTTCAATGGTAAATCTAACTCTTTCCTGGTCAGGAATATTATCAGCAAAAGCTACTGTAAACGCGGCATCTAACAGTGACAATTCACCTGCTTCAATATCGCCCCAAGCACCATTACCTTCAATAATAGAAACATATGGGTTTTCTGAAGTAATTGTTGCAGTGATATTTTCAGCATTTTCAACTCCAACATTTTCAAGAGTTACATTAAGTAAAACTGTTTCGTTGTAATCAGCAAGGCCATTGTCATTTTCAGCAGAGTCGTCCATTGTAAGACTTTTGAAAACTACGTAAGGTCCTTCCGGAGGAATAATTCCAAGTTCGTCATTTATGTATGTTACTTTATTGTATGCAGTAATTGCCAAAGTAGCAACTCCCGGGGATTCTATTGGTTCGATAAATTCAACCAAAGCAGTTCCACCGCTAACAACAGCAGTTCCCAGAATAACAACTTCCTGAGTATCTTCATTTCGTCTTGTTATAGAAACAACTGCGCCTTCAGCGTTATCAACATTTACAGTAAAAGTGCTAAGGCCAAGCAGAATAACCGGATTGTAAGATGCAGAAATAACTTGTGGAATAGCTGTTCTAACCATTAGAGAAGGATCTCCAAAAAGGTTCCAAGTAACATGAGTTTCAGTACCTGAAGCACCATGAGCTGGAATCATTTTCATACTTCCGTTAATAGAAAGTCCACCAAATGTTCTTTTAATATGACCTCTTTTTTCAGCAAGTATAGTTACCATTTCATCCTGTCCTGTCATCGGTGGTTGCCAAGCCTGATTAATGGTTGACATTAACGTTCCAATTGCACCTGTTGGCTCCCCGTTATGAGTCGCTCTCATCCATGCTTCAGCAAAGCATGTAATTGTGGTAAAGTTTCCATTAACACATGCAACAGCCCAAATAAAAGGCAGCTTGCCTACATTTGTTAGAGCATTTACATGACTCGAATTATAATCAGCAACGCTCCAACCAGTGTCTGAACCATGGTTGCAATAGTTAATTATTGAAACCCCTGAGTTGATTTTTCCTGAAATACTTGTTGGAGTAGTATTTGTTACCCCTGGTACATTGCCATCATATTCCTTATAAACTACATTATAGGTATAGTTTAAGAGGGTGTCTCTTATAAAGTCCATATGTACATAATCAGCTTCTCCACCGTTATGTCCATTACCGGCGCCTTCATTTCTTGCTACGCCCATGCCATTTCTTAGCCATGTATCTGCCGTTGAAATGTCTCTTTCATAATGTATCATTCTTTGAACCTGTGTTTCCACCTGAGCAATATTTTGGGCAGAAAAACGTCCAACAAAAATCTCGTTATATTGATCAGAGCCAACAATAAAACCATATGCATTGTCAGAATGTCCCCAGCTTGTGCTGTTAGTAGGTATTTGAGGAGCATCACCAACTATAAGAAGGTAAGTAAAATCATTATTTGCATTATAATAATTTGTAACAAATGTTTTTATAGCTGCTGCGGTCGTACCTGCGGTCGATTTAGGTACAATCACTGTTTTTCTTCCTATTGTTCTTTTCCAATCAACAAAAGGTTTCATCGCATTCATATAATCATCAAAGCAAATAATCAGCATGCTTCCTTCTTCTTCAATAATTGTATAGCTTTTATCGAATGACTTATTATTAAGAAACATTCTGTCATAAATATGACTGAATTCGGGGTCGATCTTAACAACATTATCACGTCTTGAAAGTATGTTTTTTCCTGTGTTTCCTGTGCTGTATATTTCAAGTTCAATTTCATAATAAACACGGAGAGTTTTAGTCACAGCATTATATTGAAAAGGAAATATTGTAATTGTTTGACCTCTTACATCACGCATAATAAAAGGATCTTCAAGTTGCGCAATGTTGCCAGGCCAAAATGCATCTTTAAAATAAACATCGCCATATTCAAATGGGACATTCTCAGGATTTACATTTCTGTATAAATGTCCTTTTGAAGGAGCAATATCAATTCCCTTATAATCAACAAATTGAGAATTAACAACTTTGATTGCCATTTCCTCAGTGTCGGGAATAATTATTGAAAAGAACTCCTTCCCTAAATCAGGTGCGCCCTTCTCCATAATTTGCACACCATCATATAAGCTCAGAGCTTTCTCCATTCCGTTTGGAGTTGAAACAATTGATTCAACGTAGCCTTCAAGAGAAAATTTAACCTGACTACTTTGAATATCACTTTTTACAAGGCTTGTTTCAGCAGTTTTCTTCTTTGAACTGCTAATCCCAACCCAATTTGTTTGAGCATTAATGGCAATTATCGATGCCATTAAAACAGTTGTTAATAATAGTTTTTTCATTTTTACTTATTTGGTTAATGTTTGGTTAATACAAGCAACTGAAGGTCTGAAATTTTTATTTCAGACCTTCATGCTTATGCTTTTATGTCTTATTGTAAGACAATTTTCCTAATAATTGTTGTATTTCCTGATTGTATTTTCAGGTAATAAATACCTTTTGATAAATGTTGCAGATTTAGTTTGTATCTGCTGCCTAAACCATTACTTTCAGTAGTTTGAGTCTGAACTAGCTGTCCTTGATAATTTACAACTGTTAGCTCAATTTGTCCTGAAATTTCATATATTTCAACATTAAATACTCCTCTAGACGGATTAGGATAGATTTTAACATTATTGTCAATTTCAGAAATTCCAATTGTTTCATCTTCTAAAACTACATTAATTGTAAGATCTTCAACAACTGATAATATAATGTCACTTGCTGGTTTGAAGCCTTCTGCTGATACTGTATATTCATAATCCCCACTTGCCCATACTTCATATACAAATCCACTGCCACCCCATATATCTCCTGCATTATCATTTCCATCATATGCATCTAATTCTACTGATGCGCCTGTTATTACATCGCCGTCTTCATCTTTTACAACAAATGTAACTGTGAAGGTTTTTACAAGCATATTGGTATTGCCATATGCATGATTGCCCATGTTAAACTCTATTCTCCATGGATTATCATCA
>JAGXRQ010000109.1 GCA_018335675.1 Bacteroidota bacterium
GAAAACAACCCTATTTGAAAAAAGAAGATTATTTCTATCAAAAAAGAAATAATTTTTCTTGTTTATTAACATAGAAATCTTTGCGTCTCTGCGAGAACATTCTCCGCGCCCTCTGCGCCTCTGCGCGAGACCAACAATTAATTGATTTCCACCTACTAAACCCCAATAATTACCTTCAAAAGTTAAAAAATCAAAAAAAAAAAAACAATCAATTTAAATTTTATATACATTTGCCCGCAATACAGTTAATCTATTACTTTTATTGCCTTAAATGTGATTTTTATTGATTTATATCGATTTGACTTAATATATCGTTATTACAATCATATATACAAAATTCGATTTGAATTTGAAGAATTTTAGCTCTTTGTTGTTATTAGTGTTTTTCGCTTTAAGACGCGGAGATATCCATCTTAAAAAATAATTATTTATTAATCTTACTTGCTATGAAACGAGCATGATTCGTTAACCTCAAACACGGATGAAAATTATCATGCAAGTTTCATTCGGCAAATTAAAAACAAATTACTAAATATGAAAAATAGAATTAAAAAGAATTTGGCAATACTCATAATTGGTATTATTGGACTTTTTATAGTAGCAGACAATATTTCTGCAGAAGTTCCAAATCTAGAACCTGATGTAGTGAAATGCACATGCAGTATTATTCCTTGGAATTACAAATGCACCACAAAAGGCTGGACATCAGGAAGATGCAATGATTATGGAGATCCAGATTGTGCTTCTTATGATAGCAATTGTGGATTAAGGAATTGAAAAAATAAATATATAAAAATATGCATTTAGATTTCTTACAGTTTGTGACAAAGAAAAGTTTACCAGTTTTTCTTCTTTCATTGTTTTTTATATTTTCAAATTGTAATAAAAATGAGGATACCTCATTTGATTATTACACAAATATTAAAACATTCAGCGATGTTGAATTATTTGACATAACCCCTAATATTGATAGTATTTTTCTTGATATAAGCAACATTTTCACATCTGATTTAGGTTTTATTAGAATTTACAATAAAAAAATATATTATGTAGATCAAAAAACATGTGTAATTTCTGTATTTAATAAAGATGGATTATTTTTAGAATCAAAGCTTGGAAAAGGATTAGGACCTCAGGAAATCACAGCAGATTTTATAATGGACTATTTGCAAACCGATGATGGAATGCATATTGTTTTAGACTACAACTACACCTTATACGTTTATGATAAAGGCTGGAATATTCTATCAAAAAATCACATTAATTGGCAAGAGAAGCATTCCCGTGAAGAAATGCTAAAAAGCTATGAAGCCAGCATGCCAGGACTATATTCTTTTAATTATAATTTCGATAATATTAAAGGGCGCTATTCATCCAAACATCTGTATTTTGAGATAATTGCAGAACACCCTGAGTTTAATATGATAATTTCTGAAGAATATTTTAAAAGAAGCAGAATTGTTGGAAAAATAAATACATCAAATGGACATGTAGAAAACATTCTTGGACGCAGATCGCCTTATTATTTAAGCTTCAAATTTCTTGGGCATTTAAGCTATTTATTTTTCGACTCCTATAAACAAGACTCTTTTATTTTAACATTTGAAGCAGATTCACTCATTTACAAGTGTTCCAAAAATTTCATTCCAATATTGGCCTTTGGAAGATCCGGGCAAAATATGAATACAAATTACACTTTATTAAATAACTTTAAGGATGCTGAATTGGTTTACCATTCGAATAGGAAGGAATGCGGTTACTATACTAGCATTGAATATGTTAATGAAGTAAATTTGCTTTTTAGAACTTATACAAAAGGCAGTCATGCAAAGGATGACGGACTACAAGTCTATAAAGATGAGGTATTGGTTGCCGATATGAGTATTCCAAACGGATTTAAAATTGAGGGATATATACATCCTCATATTTATTCAATAAAAAAAATAGATGTAAATGGTAGGAAAGTAATATTAAACAGAATACTAATTGATTTTTAAGTCGAAAAAATGAAACTACAATACAACAGTCTAAGTTTATTTTTTATAATATTCTGCTATTTTATCTCTGGCATTTCTTATTCAAATGATGGTAAAATCAGTGCAAAAAGAATACATAAAACAATAGCAATAAAATATACAAAATTAAATATTGCCAAAACATACGGGATGAAGGCATACTATATGGAATATGGCAAAATTGATAATAAGTATGTGAGTTTTACAGATGCAACTGGCCTTCTTCTGTCTTTTGGGCATAATCATCATATTCCTTCTGGCAGTTTAGTATTTGCGAACATTAATATGAGAAAAAGTAAGCGAAGTCAATCTTGGTTGGATTTTTTAAAGAAAAACTTCGAATTAGATGAGAATAATGACAATACACCACCAACTGATTTTCAACCTGAAATAGTATCACTTTTAAATGCATTCAGATGGTTTGAAATTAATGGACCTTTAAATCATACAAACCTAAAACATTTCAATGTTGAAGTCTCAAGTGATTATAATAAATTGTATGTTTTAAGTTTCTCACCTAAATTAGGTAAAAAAGACAGTAAACACGATTATACTGGTCACATATATATAAACCCACAACAAAATTCTATAGATTCTGTGTATATTATAAATGGAGGGTGGTACAGTAATCAACAAAGAACATTTATTGATGGTTGGTTAAAAGTATATTACGGCTGGGGAAATGATAAATGCTGGCCAAGAGAAATTTCCGGAGGATATATTTTGGATAATATGGAGTTATTTGTAACAATAAAAACAATTAGTAATAAGCCAACTTTAATAGAATTCAATGAAAATGACAAATTAATTCCAGGAGTTGTAAGAAACCCACTAATAAAATATAATAAACCATTCTGGAATAACACAGAGCAAATTTGTATTAAAAAAATGCAAAGCATTGAAAAAGAATTGAACATGAGTGAGAGCTTAGAAATGCAGTTTATTAATAATGATAATACAATATACTTCTCTAGGATGAACCATAAAGGTGAAACTTTGCCCAAATCAAATGAATATCGATATTTATATGTTTATAATAGATTGAATGAGTTATATAATTATATTAAATAGCCCAACTATAGTTATTTCAAAATGTATCAACTTATTAAATGAAAAATATGAAAACGAAATTATTAAAGGATTTTGCAATCCTATCTTTGGGATTAATGGGTTTGTTCTTTATAGGGAATAATTTATATGCTTTTGAGGATAGTTTGGGGTCTAATATACATGTAGAATGTCGTTGCAGTTTAATATCATTAAATAACATGTGCCTTGCAAAGAACTGGGGAAGGGTCTGTGCTAGTGGTTTCCTTTTCCCATGTCAAGAACTTAATTCAAATTGCGGAGGAATAGATAATTAGATTTCATTATATAAAATGCACATAAGTTTTATACTTAAAATTTGTGTGCATAATACTTTTTTAAAACTCGAAAAAAATACATTATGCGATCAAACTATTTTATTCAATTATTAGTGATAGTTATACTAATAACTCTAACTAATTGCCAAAGCGAAAAAAAAACCGCGAATGATTATTATGGAAATATTAAACCAACAAGTTCAGAAAATATTCAAATAAACAATATTGATCTTGATAGTATATATTTGAATCCTGATGCAACTTCCTTTAAAGCATTCATGCGAATTTACAATGGTACAATGTATATAGTTGACCAAATTACCTGTAAGTTGTATGCATACAACGAAGACGGCGAATTGCTTTTTTCTAAATTAGGAAAAGGCCAAGGACCACAGGAATTTGGTGCAAGATTCATAGCAGATTATACCCAAACTCCGGATGGTAAGCATTTTATTCAAGGGATAGATGATAACACGTATATATATGATAAAAACTGGACAATTGAAGCCAAACATATCATTGATTGGCAGGAAAAACATTCACGTGAGGAAATGTTACAAAATTATCATGCAGGCATGCCCGGACTATATGCACTCAATGCGCTAAATAGCGAAACAATGAAAGGTCGCTTAGTAAATAATTATATCACTATTATCCGACTAAAAAGTAATTTTACTCTTTTTCAAACGTAACTACCAGATAAACAGGCATTATGATTTTATTTTTAAAAGCCACCCCCTATATAAATTGCAGGTTATACTGCAAATTTATTGGAGGAGAGCCTGTTCGTTTTAAATAATATCGGTTCGTGCTTCTTAGTAATTCAAACACATCCAACAAGCTTATCAGATGTATCCTTACTAAGGAAGCTACCACCGAAAACG
>JAGXRQ010000110.1 GCA_018335675.1 Bacteroidota bacterium
AATTTTAGAGGGCATGCAAGGCGCAGAAAATTTATTAGAAAGATTAAAAAAATATACTGAAGGAACTTTTGCTGGGTTATTAAATCATTCAACTAACGTTGAATTAAAAAATCAGTTAGTTGTTTTTTCTATTCGTGATCTAGAGGATGAGTTAAGACCAATTGCTCTTTATACGATAGTTAATTATGTTTGGAACATTGTTCGTTCAGAGATAAAAAAAAGAATTTTAATTATTGATGAAGCTTGGTGGATGATGCAACATAAAGAAAGTGCTTTGTTCTTAAGAGGTTTGGTTAGGCGTGGCCGAAAATATTTTTTTGGTGTGACCACGATTACTCAGGATGTCGTTGACTTTTTAGATTCTGAAGATGGGCGTGATATTGCCACGGTCACTAACTCGGCCTTACTCTTTCTTTTTAAACAAACGCCAGCGGCGATTGATAAAGTTGCTAAAACATTTAATTTAACCGAAGGAGAACAATATTATCTTTTAAATTGCAGTATTGGCGAGGGATTGATTTTTGCCGGGTCGAAGCACGTAGCTATTCAGGTTGTTGCTTCTTATACTGAAGATCAACTAATTACTACCGACCCGCAACAGTTATTAGAAATAGAACAAGCAAAAAGAGAATATGAAGAAAGCGTGGAGGGCGATAATCTATAATTTAACAAAGCGAAAAAAGTATTTTTCAAAATAAAAAATTATTAATTTTGTTATTTTCTACTGACGGCTGATTGTTTTCTAATTTTTAAATATATGAAAAAAATATTAATTATTTTAATTGTCATTGTTTTAATTGGTTCACTTTTGTGGTTTTTATTTAGCCAAAGAAAATCAGTTGATCAAGAACAAAGATTAGTGACCAATGAATTAACCAATCAACCATTGGAGCAGGGCGGAAATCAAGAAAAAACAAAACCTTTGACTGAAGAAGAAAAGAAAAAACAAGAATTATTATTACAAGTCAGAAATTTTATAGAAATTTATGGTTCTTTTTCAACTGATGCCCAGTTTGCTAATTTATATCATTTAAAAAACCAGATGACTGATAATTTTTGGCGAAAAACAGAACAAAGTATTGAAGAAAGTAAAGAAAAAGAAAACTTGGGATTTTATGGCATTAGTAGTAAAGTTTTAAGCATTAATTTAATTATTGAGAATGAAAATAATGCTAAATTTTTAGTTTATTTACAAAGAGATGAAACAAAAAATCAAGAAAGAAATGTTTTTTACCAAGAAGCCGGAATAGAATTGATTAAAAAAGGAGAAGCTTGGTTAATTGATTCAGTTAATTGGCAATAGTTAGTGATTAGTAAATAGAATTTAGCAAGTAGAAGATAAAAATGAAATTTAATAAGTATTTGAATAATCACTATTTATTATTTTCCAAGTTTTAAATTCTAATTTAAAAATATGATTGATGAAGATAATTTAAATGAAGAAAATGGAGAAAATGAAGAAAATCAAGAAACCGAAGGAGTTGGTTCTCAACAGAAGCCAGGATTAAAAGATTCGTTAGTCGAAGAAGGGAAAGAAAAATTAAGAGAAGAAGCTTGGAAGGAAATGAGAAGATATTGGCAACAAGAAATGGCAAAAAGAGCTGCGCGAAAAGCCGCTGAAAAATTAGCTCAAGAAGCAATTAAAACTAGTGGTAAGGTTACTGCTGATGTTGCGTCAAAGGCTGTCGGTGGAGGTGGTATATTTGGTTTTTTAGCGATTCCGATTGGTCCTCTTCCCCTAGGAGTTTGGTTGTTAATAGCTATTCTTGTAATTATCATTATTATAATTATTATCGTTGTTGTTTTTGGCATTCTTGTTTCTACAAATGTGATTGATACAGAAGAATTAATTAATTCAATGACAATTCAATAATTTTTATGGAAAATATTTGCAATAAAAATAGAATTAATATTTTATTATTGGTGATTACTTTTTTATTTATTTTTCTTTTACCAAGCTTTGTTTTAGCGGCTTCACCGATTATCTTTCAACAACAAATAGATCTTCCAGGTTTTGAAAGTGGGGAAATAGGAGAAAGTTCCATTGCTAAATATATTATCGCTTTTTATAAATGGGCGATTATTGCTATTGCCATCTTGGCGGTTTTAGTGATTGTCAATGCGGGCTTTGGTATGATTACGGCTGGTGGTAATGCGACTAAAGTAGTTGAAAAAAGAAACGATTTATTTAATGCGATTATTGGTTTAATATTAATTTTAGCGGCCATTCCAATGCTTAATATGATTAATCCGGCTCTAGTAAGATTAGATAAATTATTAATTACTTCAATTGGGAGAGAAGAAATTAAAGAAGAAAAAAACCTTCCACCGGTTAGAGACCCAAATTTAGTTTGCGCAGATAAGGCAGCACATAATTGCGGAGAGGTTTATCGGCAAGTAATTGAGGGGCGCGAAAATATATGTTGTGGGACAAGATGTTCTTCAGGGTATATTTGCGCAAGTGTTACAGGGGGCGATCCTTTGGGTGGTCAAATATGCCCACCTGGAAGCCATGTTTACAGAGTTTGTCAGGCAGACGTATCAAATAGTCCTCAATGTAAAGATAAAACGTGCTCTGTGGAAAGAATTTGTGATAAAACGTGTTGTTTTGGGAAAAAAATAATACCGTGTTATTGTCCGGAAGGAAAAATATGCCCTTGTCCGGAATGTGATGCTTTTAAAATTTGTCAAGGAATAATGTGCGAATAAAATTTTTCAAATTAAAATTTTAGAGTAGATATTTATGAAAAAAATATTAATTATTATTGGCTTTCTTTTGTTGGTCATTGGCCTTGGCTTCCTTTTGTATTTAACTTTTTTTAAACCAAGTGCGCCCGGAGTTATTCCGCCAATAATTGAAGAGCCAGAGGTTCGCTTGCCAGTTAGTCGAGACGATTGGGAAAGAATGACTATTGAAGAGCGCGATCGACTTGGTTTGCCAATTGTTGCTTGGCCAGAAGACGAAGAAACATTAATTCCTGTAGTGCCGATTGAGGAAATTGCTCCGCCAGTTGAATTAATACCAGAAATTGCTCAAGGAGGCTTAACTCAAACTAGCACACTTTCTTTGGAAAGAACATTTGGAGCTTCTCTTTCAGCTGACGGACAAAGTGCTTTATATTATAATCGTGAAACAGGTTATTTTTATAAAATTAAACCAGACGGAGAACCTGAAAGATTAACCGATCAGATTTTCAACAATGTTCAAAAAATTAATTGGGCGCCAACCAAAGACAAAGCAATTTTAGAATATCCTGATGGTTATAAAATTATTTATGATTTTAATACAAAAAAACAAGTGACCTTGCCTTTTAATTGGTATGACCTTTCTTTCAGCCCAACCGGTCAAGAAATTGCCTTTAAATTAGATTCAAAATATTCAGAGAATCGTTGGCTTTCTATTGCTAGCGCTGACGGAACTGGCGCTCGAGCGATTGAACACATGGGAGATAATGCTGACAAAGTTATTGTTGATTGGAGTTCAAACAAGCAAGTGATTGCCTTTACTAGAACAGGCGAACCGCGTGGTGCTTGGCAACAATCAGTTTTGTCAGTTGGTCGTTATGGTGAAAAATTTGCGCCAATTATTGTTGATGGGATTGGCTTCGAACATATCTGGGATAAATTAGGCGAAAAAATCGCTTATAGCGTTTATAGCCCGGATTCTGATTATAATCCTTCTCTTTATGTGATTAACGCAGCTGGCGATAACGCTGGTTATGGCAAAATTAATACTGGCTTGCAAACTTATTCTTCAAAATGTACTTTTAATCAATTGGGTGATTCGCTTTAT
>JAGXRQ010000111.1 GCA_018335675.1 Bacteroidota bacterium
TAATCATAAAAATACATAGGTTAAGTTAACTCCCAAGACTTCATTTTACCAAGTTTAGGAGTGTTACCTATGTATCTCATCAACCGCAAAAATGATATAATGTGGATAAACTATGAAAATTATCACCACTAATAGACGCGCCCAATTTGACTATGAAATTTTGGATTCAATCGAAGCTGGGATTGTTTTGCAAGGACCAGAAGTAAAGTCAGTTAAACTGAGCAAAATAGATCTTTCTGGAGGCTATCTTTCATTTGATAGAAACCAAAGACCCTGGTTAATAAATGTTAAAATTGCCCCCTATCCGCCAGCTAAAGGCGTGCAACAAAATTATAATCCCACCCAAGCTAGACGTTTACTTTTAAATAAGCAAGAAATTAATAAAATTATTGGGCAAGGGCAAGTCAAGGGCTTGACAACCATCCCCTTGAAGGTGTATAATAAGCATGGGTTAATTAAAATAGAAATTGCCATTGTCAGAGGGAAAAGAAACATTGACAAAAGAGCGGTCATTAAAAAAAGAGAGTTAGATAGAAAAATAAAAAAAGAAATAGACAAATAGTGCTTTTTGACAATTTTTATGGGGATGAAAACAGTCGAAGGAAAAAAGATTTTTAGAATAGCTTTTCGGTTAAGGAACCGCTAATCCTTGAAATTATAAATGCCAATAAACAATTAGCATTTGCTGTTGCTTAAAAAAGCAACCGCGGCCTTACTCTGAAATTTCTGCTATCAAGTATGGTCTAAAACATAGTTCAACCCAAACGTTGAGCAAGCAGGATACAATGATTTGAGTGCCCGATTCAAGTCATTTAACAAAACGGGCTTTGGTTTAAGAAATTTTTTCTAGTTATCTTCCTAAACCAAGAAAAAAAACTAGAATACAAAAGTAGACGTTCTAAATAATCATTTTTTCTGACGCGGGTGAAAGACCCGCCATCTCCACCAAATTAGCACAAATTACGAATCTAATCCAAATATATTGGTAATCAACAAAAATATAATTTGTAAAATTCGTAATTTATAGATAAAATTTATACATTAATATTTAATTTGTAATCGGTAGTTATTAATGAAGTATTATCGCATCAATAATCGAATTAATGTTCCGCAAGTCCGTCTTGTTGACGACCAAGGAAAATATTTGGGCGTTTTTAAAATTGAAGAAGCGTTAAATTTAGCCCAAGAAAAGGGCTTAGATTTAATTGAAATTTCACCCAAAGAAAATCCGCCCGTAACTAAAATCATTGATTTTGGTAAGTTTCTTTATGAGCAAAAAAAGAAAGACAAAGAAACTAAAAAGAAAAAACAAGAAATAAAATCTTTAAGAATATCTTTCCGCATGGGCAAGCATGATATTGATATTAGGAAAAAACAGATTATTAAATTTATCGCTGACGGGCAAAAAGTAAAAATTGAGATGATGCTCAGAGGAAGAGAAATGGCCCACCTAGAACTGGCCAAAAAAATTTTTAATGATTTAGTTATTAATTTAGGCGATGGTATAAAAATAGAACAACCCCTAACAAAACAAGGGAAAAAAATAAACATTCTTTTAAGTAAATAATTAAATTATGAAAACACATAAAGCAATCGCTAAAAGATTCAGAGTCACCAGAAACAAAAAAGTTGTACAGAAAAAAACAGGACAAAATCATTTTCGCATTAAAAAAAGCGGTAAATACAAAATAAATAAAAAGGGCAAAAAACAAATCTCAAAAGTTTATCAAAAATCAATTATTAAGGCGATTGGTTAATTCTTGTTCTAAAATAAATAATAACTAAAAAATTAATTCATCCACTATTAGCAAAAATCAATTTAATTAATTCAATAATATGCCAAGAATTAAAAGAGGAAAAATACATTTAAAAAAAAGAAAAAACCTTTTAAAAAGTGTCAAGGGTTATCGCTGGGGTAGAAAAAATTTAATAAAACTAGCGAAAACTGCTGCTAAAAAAGCTGGCGCTTATGCTTACCGAGACAGAAAAAATAAAAAAAGAAATATGCGCCAACTTTGGCAAATCAAAATTAATGCTGCTTGCCGAGAAAACCAAACGGTTTATTCAAAATTTATTGGTCAAATAAAAAAAGCCAATATTCAATTAGACAGAAAAATATTAGCTGAATTAGCCGAGAAACATCCTGAAATATTTGCTGAAATTGTTAAAAATATCAAATAATTGTTAGTTGTTAGGGTCCGGTAGATCAATTGGTTAGATCGCAGCCCTGTCACGGCTGAGGTTGCGGGTTCGAGCCCCGTCCGGACCGATTTTTTATTCTAAAAATTTTAACGAAAACATTAAAACAATGCCCAAAAGCAAGGCAATCAGTTGAAAAAAAGATTTATTAAAGCCACGTTCTTTTTTTAATTCAGGAATTAAATCAGCACCAGCAATATAAATAAATCCACCAGCCGCAAAAGGAATTAAAAATAAAGATAAATTTTCAATAAATTGATCTAAAGCAAAAGTGGCCAAACAACCGATTAAAGCAAAAAGCGCTGATAAAAAATTAAATAATAGGGCTCTTTTTTTCTTAAAACCAGCGTGAAGCAAAATGCCAAAATCCCCTATTTCTTGTGGAACTTCATGTAAAATTACTGCCAGGGTTGTTGTTAAACCCAAGGGCAAGCTAATAATATAAGCCGCGGCAATAATTGTTCCATCAATAAAATTATGCACGGCGTCACCAACTAAATTCATATAACCAATTGGATGAGGATGATTTTCTGAAGTGACCACGTGACAATGACGCCAACGAATAAATTTTTCTAAAATAAAAAATAAAATTAGACCAATTAAAGTATAAAGTGCCACTTTTTCAAAACCAATCTCTTCTGTTGCTTCAGGCAATAAATGAAAAAAAGCTCCGCCTAAAAGCGCCCCAGCTGAAAAACTAACCAAAAGAAGCAAGGTTTTTTTTAATTTTTCCTCTTTAATAGCAAAAGCAAAAACGCCAATTAAAGAAATCAAGCTAACAATTAAAACTGAAATAATCGCATAAAGCATAAAAAAATATTATTTATTATTACTGCATTATATGTTAATATATAAAAATGTTCAACCTATCTCCTAGTCCAATTTTATTAAATCTTGGCTTAATCCAAATTAATTGGTATGGTTTTTTAATTTTTCTGGCTTTTTGGTTGGGTTTTTTCATTGCTTTAAAAAGAGCAAAAAAATATAATCTGACTAAAGAAAATATTTATGACCTAGCTTTTTGGTTATTTATTATTGGGTTGCTCAGCGCTCGACTTTACCATGTTTTTTCCGAACTGCCCTATTATTTAAATAATCCCAAAGAATTTCTTTCTTTTTGGCACGGTGGTTTAGGAATCTACGGCGCAATTCTTGGAGGGATTTTGACAATATTTTTCTGGACAAAAAAATATCGTCAATCATTTTTAAAACTTCTAGATTTTTTCATTCCCTTAATTATCTTAGGGCTAGCTATTGGACGCTGGGGTAATTTTTTTAATCAAGAACTTTATGGCTT
>JAGXRQ010000112.1 GCA_018335675.1 Bacteroidota bacterium
TATGGCAAGGGTAAAAATTGTTGGGAACATGATTGAGTTGAATAAACCAACTGCTAGAATACTCCACATAGCAAATTGACCAAAAGTAATCATAGAAATGATTACTAAACCCGCAGCAAAGACAGCAAGAATCGCAAGCGTTTTACCTGGTTTTCGATTTCCTAAATTAAAAGCTATAAAGTTTAATCCGACTAAAACTAAAAAGGTAGCTGTTTTGGGAAATCCAGAAAATGAAATGTTTGAAATATTTTGATATTCTTTAGTTATATAGAGTGCAAGTACAAGTGCAAGCACAAATACAAGAGAAGAATAAATATTTTTTTTCTTTTTGTTAGTCATTCCAGATAAAGTAATTGAACCAAAGAATCTACCAATCATAGCCCCCCCCCAATACAAAGCAACATATTTACCTGCTTCTGCTTCAGGCATTTTTAATAGTTCATTAAAATAATTTACCAGAAAACTTCCAATAGCAACTTCACCACCTACGTAGACAAATATTGCAACGGCACCTAAGACAAGATGTTTGTACTGCCAAGCACTTTTATGATTATTATCATTACTTGCTATATCATTTCCTGATGTTGATGTAGCGGCATCAATTTTAGGCAGTTTGAAAAGTGAAAAGAGAATGGCAATTAGAACTAGCATACCTGTTAAAATAAGATAAGGGGTTTGAACGGCATTGGCTTCCATAATTTTGTACGCTTCTGCCTCCTCAATTGTCATACTGGCGATTGTATCTGCACTAAGAACGGTTACTGATAATATTAGCATTGACCCAAATATTGGGGCGATTGTTGTCCCTAGTGAATTGAAAGCCTGTGACAAATTTAATCTGCTGGGTGCTGTTTCGGGGTTCCCAAGAATAGCAACATATGGATTTGCAGCCACTTGAAGCAAGGTGATTCCCGAAGCTAGGACAAAGAGAGCAAAAAGAAAGATTCCATAAGAGCGGTAATCTGCGGCAGGGTAGAACAGTGCAGTTCCCAATGCAGCAGTTAATAGACCCAAAATAATTCCTGATTTATAACCTATCTTCTCAACCAGAATACCTGCAGGAAGTGAAACTATTGCATATGCTGTAAAGAATGTAAACTGTATTAGCATTACTTGAAAATATGTGAGCTCAAATATCGCTTTCAAATGAGGTATTAATATATCGTTAAGGCACGTAATGAACCCCCACATAAAAAATAGAGTGGTTAGTATGGTCAGCTCAAGCGTATAGTTTTTTGTTATATTTGTGCTTGAGATATTAGCTTTTTCATTTTTTGGATTTGTTGCCATATGCGCTCCGCTTATAAATTTTTTCTACGAATAATTAGATTAATTTGGAGTGAGATTTCAAATACTATGCCTAGTAATTTATATAATGATGACAATCTTATTAATGAAATGAGTAGAATTTAAATGGAAAGATAGTTTTACTTTATTCTAGTTATCATTTTAATAATAGAGACATTATCAAAATGATAACTATTCCGGGTTAACTAACAGAAAAATATATTTATAATTCAGTTAGACGGTTATTATTCTATCATTTGGAGTTTTTACGAGGTATGCTTTTTGCTAAACTAAAAATTAACAATGCACTCAATAAGATAAAATAATTGATATATGAAAGAAATTCCTAACAATAAATTTCTTAAAGCGAAGACTAAACAATTTATTTACTTATTATTAATTGCGACTGTAGTCATAGTTTCAATTCTTTTAACATTTTTTTTCTTTCCATCAAAATCACCAGAAAAAGGAAGTCTGTTGTTAAAAAAAATCTATTATGTTGATAATATCTCTAAAGCGCATCAAAAGTTAATAGATAGATTCAATGAGATTTACAAAGAACAAATTCAAGTAATCCCAATTGATATTCCATTCGAAAAGTTCAGCACTAATGAAAGAAAAGAATTACTTACAAGATTTTTAAGAAGTAAAAGTGAAAGGATTGATGTAATAGCTGTTGATCAGATATGGGTACCGAGGTTTGCTAAATGGACAGTTCCTCTTGAGAAGTATTTGAAGGATTCTACCAAGAATAATTTACTAAATTATGCCCTCACTTCATGTTATCATAACGACACCTTATATGCTTCTCCATTTTATCTGGATATTTCATTAATGTTTTATCGCGAAGATTTACTAAAAAAAACAAAAAACTTTAATTCTTTAATGTCAAAATTAGAGAATTCGATTACCTGGGAAGATTTTATTAAAATAAGTGAGCTCGATTTACCTTATTTCTTGTTTCAAGCAGATGATTATGAGGGACTGACATGCATTTTTATTGAGATGCTTGAAAGTTTATCTTTTGAATTTATAAGGAATGGAAAGATTGTATTAAATGCAAGTGAACCTAAAAGAGCCTTAGAACTGCTTGTGAATTTAGTGAATAAATATAAAGTTTCGCCAAAAGAGGTGAGCAGTTTTATGGAAAATGATTCTTATAACAGTTTTATTACTAATAATAGGATATTTCTGCGGGGATGGCCAGGTTTTAAAAAAGAGTATAAAGGTCTTTTGATGGAACGCGGGATTTATGAAGCTGTAAAATTTATACCAAATCCCCACTTCATGGGTGGCAGAAGAGTTTCAATTTTCGGAGGATGGAACCTTATGATTTCGAAATTCTCTCAAAATAAAAATGAATCGGCTATTTTTATTGAATTTGCATCAAGTATAGAAGCACAAAAAATTCTTTTTGAGGAAGGGGGGTTTTTACCTATCAACAACAACTTATATAATAACCCCGAACTTATTAACTCTAATCCGGAAATGAAGTTTTTTTCTGAGCTAATCTCAAAAGGAGTTCATAGACCCTATTTGGAGAATTATACAAGAATATCTGATATCGTTTCACAAAACCTGAGTAAAGCAATCAAAGGTGATATCACCGTTGATGAAGCATTAATTAATTCAGAGAAGAAAATTAACTCGGAAATTGGATTAATAAAGTAGAAGAAATGAGATTATCTAAAAGAATTAAAGAATATCATTTTGAGTTTAAGCATTTAACTGTTCTTTTTATAGTTTTAATCTCCTTTCAATTGGTTATCACACTTATAAATAAGAACTCGGTAAATACGTTATTAAGTGAAACACGGGACTGGTACCAAAAAGATTCAGCAGAAAATCTCGCTAATTTAACCACCACTTCACTTGAACTAATAATTGAGAGTGTGGTTTCTAAAGAGCAATTAAACATCGAAACAGAACGAAAGGTTATTCAGTCATTTGATATAATTTTAAGTCAACAAAAACTTCAGCATAATTTGGAAGAAATCTGTATACTAATAAATCATGGGGATGAGATTATTCTAATAGATAATGGCAAAGAGCTTTTTGAGGTTTTACTTAAAGATTCCAAGAAAATATCTCCTGTCCAAAAATCCCAAAGACGAGTAATTGAAATGTATAAAGAGTTTAAAAACTCTATAGCAGAATCAGAGCAGATACACAGTAAACTTATAAATAACGAGTTTAACATTTTTGTCCCATTAGTAATTAATGGAGAATTTATAGGTGTGGTTTATATGAAAAATTCAACCGATTTTTCATTCATAACGGATCAGATAATTGCAAC
>JAGXRQ010000113.1 GCA_018335675.1 Bacteroidota bacterium
TTGTGTGTTTCTGAAGTGTATCATATTTTGCTGTTCGCTATAAGCAGCGATATAATCTTTTTTATAAAGATTATCATTTCTTCTATTATCCACTCTAACCGGGACGGGAGCCAATGCAGGTCTAGCCGTTGCTCTTGAATCTCTGAACTTATAAATTATGTACGAAACCGCAATTATAACCGTAACAACACCGGTGAAAATTAATAAAGCCATTTTTATGAGAGAAATCAGTTCCATTTTTTTCCTTTATCTAAAACTATTTAACATTTTCTAAATTTCTGCTTATGTTATACAACAATAATGCCATTTCTGATTTGAATATCAAATTGGTTCTTTTTTTTCAAGAATAGTAACCCACACTAAAATTTTCCCGACATTTTATTCTTATAATTCATTATAAATAAAGATGTTAACAGTTAGCATTATGAATTTATGTCTAGTTGCGATTCCAATTGGGAGTTGGTAAGTCATGATTTACATAGGTTTCAAACTAATTCAGCACAGTATTCTTTTGAGATTAAATTATCATTTTGATACATATTTATATCCACCAAACATTTCCGGTAAGTTTTTAACAGCTAAGTTGCTTCTAAAAATCAGAAGAAATGATAATTTTAAAAATTGTTTTTCTACATCAGATTTAATATCTTTATTTTCTTAATTTTTAAGGCTTTAGAGTATCCATTAAAGTGAGGCAAAAATGACAAAAGCTGACTTGGTTGATTTTGTTGCTCAAGGTACAGGTTTAACTAAACTTGAGACCGAAGCAGTTATAGAGGGTTTTTTTAATGCAGTTATTGAAGCTCTAAAAAATGGTAGTGGTATTGAAATTAGAGGTTTCGGAACTTTCAAAGTTAAAAAGAAAGCAGCCAGAAATGCCCGTAATCCAAAAACCGGAGAGAAGGTTTTTGTCCCCGAGCATTTTGTACCGACTTTTAAATTTTCCAAAGATTTTAAAAACGTCGTTAATGCGGGTATGCAAAAACAAAATGTACAGCAAGGTTGATGGCATTAAACTGTAAAAATTGCAACAACAAAATTGAGGAGAAATTTAAATTTTGTCCTCACTGCGGTTTTGAACTCATAGAAAATTACAGAGAGAATGATGCGGCAAAAGATGCTGAATCGTTTTCATGCGAGGTTTGTGGTGAAATAAATTCTCCTGATAATCAGTTTTGTTCTGGTTGTGGTGCTAAACTTCCTGGAGATATAATCCCGGAAAAGCTGACGCAAAAGAGTAAAAAAGTAACTACTCAGAAGAAACAAAGGAAACCGGCTTTGAAAACAGAGAAAGTGAATCAAAATACCGATTCTTTCTCTCCGGGCAAATTGATTTCGATTTTTAGCGGGGTTTTGGTAATTGGCTTAGTTGTGCTTTATTCTTCGGGTGTATTTGACTCTTCAGTAAAAAAAAGCGACGCACTGATGAGTAATAATCTCTCATCTGGCGTTGATTTAAACAATTTACAAAGAATTAACCAGTTGAGAGAGAGTGTAAAGACAAACCCTGATGATTTAGAAATGGTACTTGAGCTGGGACATCTTTTAATGGACTCAGGTTTCTTTACAGAAGCCATTTCAATATACCAAAAGTATTTAACTAAAGATCCTAAAAATGCGGATGTTATTGTTGATATGGGAGTTTGTTATTTTGAGTTAAATCAACTTGAAATTGCTGACTCGGTAATGCAGAGTGCATTGGTTTTTAATCCTCAACATCAAATAGGACATCTAAATCTAGGAGTGGTTAATCTGAAAAGAGGAAACACGGAAAAATCTAAGGAATGGTTCAGGAAAGCGATTGAAATTAATCCGGCTACAGAGTATGCACAAAGAGCCAAACAATTATTAGAATCACATTAATTTTAACAATATAATTAAACGGAGGTATAATGCCCTGCGGTAAAAAACGCAAACGACATAAAATGTCAACCCATAAAAGAAAGAAAAGATTAAGAAAGAACAGACATAAAAAGAAATTGAGATAATCGTAACAATATTTTACGATTCAATTTAAGATAAGCATTCTGTTTTATATCTTTAATTACAATTAAAGCCACCTTAGCTCAGCTGGTAGAGCAGCTCATTCGTAATGAGCAGGCCGCCGGTTCGAATCCGGCAGGTGGCTCGGAAAGCCTTAAAACTTGTGTTTTAAGGTTTCTATCAATACATCTACTTATGTCTTGAGTTAAATTATACAATTTCAAGAACTTAAAATTTAACAAATCCCCCTGGGAATTTATACATCTAATAACCCTCTCCCGGTTATCTCATTAAAAAAATCATAATTACTGAAAGATTGGAATCTCTTACCGCACTAATTGTCAGAAGTCAAGATACCGTCCTTGGAAAGTTGTTTTTGCCAAAGAATATCCCGATAGTCAATTAGCCCATAAAGCAGAGTTGAAACTTAAAGCATGGAAATCCAGGGAAGGGATATAGGTTCGAGGAGCTGTAAATCCCCGGCGCTTCCGGGGATTTTCTATATTAAAGCTACAACTTGACAAATCCAACAAATATTTCAAGTTATAAGTTGAAAAATATCGGTTATATATCGAGTTATGGATTGATTTTTTATACTTTATGGAGCCGTCTAAAAAGCAATAAAAATTTTGAATCCGGAGATAGCTGGAGTATGTAACCAAACTAAACCCGGTTAGGAATCCTACCTCGAATTTAGGGGGTACCTCTATGGAACCCAATCCGCCATGGTGGGCTTGGGTTGGATGTTAACGACATTGAATGAACTGGGGAAAGCGCTCCGGTTTTTTTGTAGTGGATGGATTTATCATGGAAAATAATTTCTAATCTATAAATAAATGATTTTTTTTGTTTTATTATTATTAAAAGTTTATATTTAATTCAACAAAAAAGCGTAATTAGTTTCACGAATACTGTGAAATAACCATTTACTCCACTTTTTGTTTTTTGTGTTCTAATTAATATAATAAACTTTCGTGAAGTTTTTGTGATTACATCTATAATTGATAATAACTTATGAATACGTCTATTATATTATTATATTATTATTTTATATTGATAAGAGTGTTTTGCTGAATAATGTATTTGAATTTTCCGAGCCATAGAAAAACAGAAAATTTGAA
>JAGXRQ010000114.1 GCA_018335675.1 Bacteroidota bacterium
ACACTTTCTGCCGAAATTCCCGCACTATTGTTTAATGGTGAAGTTAAAATGGGAGTTGTTGGAATTTGTGGTTGCCCCTTAATCTTAATTATTGCACTGTCAGCAATACTTGAACCGGGATCAAATACCTTTGCATAATAAATCCCGGGGATACTACCGGCAGTATATTTTCCGGTTGTATCGATTGAACCGCCCGTAGATTGCCAAACAACTTGAATAGGTATTTGATTTTGATGCTGGTCATAACCTGTAGCAAAAAATTGTAAAGTATCTCCGGGCTCACATTCGATAGAATCCGGGTTCACAATTAGATAAGTTAGTTCGCCGCTATAAAGCCGCACTATCAAACTATCATTTGTAGTTAAAAAAGAATCACTTTGAGAAACTGCATTCACAAATACTTTTGCGCTTTCATCTATCAAAGCATTAGAAGGTACTGAAAACAGAATTTTGCTTTTCCCTGCGCCTGTGGAATCTAAATCAACAATCAATACCGTATCGCTAATAATCCAATTTTTATTAGAAGAAATAGTGAGTTTCAAGGTATCCGCGGGATTATTATGGTTTTTATAAAATAGGAAAACGCTATCAGTTTGATTCGGTTTTGAAAACAAAGTATCAACAGAAGTTTTTAATGTTAAATTAATTCCTTGAGTTAACCAGTTTTGAAATGCGATATTACCTTGAACGGCATTACCGGTTCCGGGTCCGCTGCCGGAAGGACCACTTGGGTCTCCCCACCAATTATTTTGTGCATTTACTGTTACAGAAGGGTCAATATTGATTAACCCGAACCCTTGATTATTGAAAATATTATTATTGATTATAGTTGGATTTGAACCGTTCTTACATTTGAAACCATCTGTGCTGTCATTAGCAATTATATTCCCGGTAAAAGTTGAATGAGAATTATTAAGAGATACACCGGTGTTTCCGTAATTAAATTGAACATCATTATCATGATAAATATTGTTGCTGTTTTCTTCGGCTAGACCTGTGTAGTTGTACCATATTTTGTTTTCTGAAATTGTATTTGCCGACGTATTGGCTGAGAGAATCCCATAGTAATTAGTAATCTTCGGAATACCGGTAGAACTGGTTCCGATTTGGTTTCCGTATAATAAATTGTATTTCGTCTCTTCCCCAATAAGAAAAATCGCCGCATTCGAAAGAGTATCGGCATGCCCTATTGTGTTATGGCGTATAATATTGTTTGCTGCATTTATGAGTACAATTCCATTCTTATTCTGAAATCTCTTGGAGAAATATTGGTCGGTCCCAATAATATTATCTTGAATAGAATTGAATTTTGTACCAACACCGATTATCAAGATACCAAATATAGAATTGCCTCCAATAATATTATTCGATATAGTATTACTTGAAGCTTGTTCTGCAACTGATATTCCCGACACACCTATTAATGGACTAATTAATTTTGTCCCACTTTTATTAATACCGATTTTGTTATTTTTCACTGTATTTCTAGATGTTCCATTACCTCCAAGCATAATGGCATAACATGAATTTATTGTATTATACTCAATTAGATTATCCGAACCTTCGATAATAAATCCTAGTCCTGAAACACCACCCATTTCACCATCATTTACCATTCCTAAAACATTGTTCAAAATCTTTGAGTTTGATCCATCTAAAACTAAAAAACCGGCATGGGCAGGTGAATAATTATTTTCGATCCTGTTACCAATTCCGGATTTAATTACAATATCAGACAAATTCATAAGCTTAACCATGTTACTGAAATTTCCTGGATCAAGATTACTAATCCCAAAATGATTGTTGTCTATTATATTGTTATCGCAGGAAGTTTTGTCACGATCTTTGATTTCGATTGCAAAGGCTAAGCCCGATAAAATATTATACTCAATTAAATTTCCATCACAATTTCTCTCCAATTGAATACCGGTAGTATTGGTAAACCGTTCTGTAATCGCGGCATTTGGACCAATAATATTATTTCTAATAATATTATTGCTGCAATCGTGATAAAACTTTACATTTGCCGCTGAATTTCCTGAAATTAGATTCCCATCGATAATTATATTTGAGCATTTCTTATACAAAGAAATACCGACACGGTTGGGTACAGCCACCAAACCATCTTCATCCGTACCGATTTTATTATTATTTATCTCTATATTTTTTACATCTGACATAATACTAATTCCATCTTGTGAAAACCCTCCAATCAGATTATCTGTTATTTTTATATTTTCACATTGGTCGAAAAGATTGATACCGTTACCTGCTGGTTTTCCTTCTATAACCTGGAAAGCATTCTCTTTTATTTCACTTTCTTTCACTTTAATGAATGATAATGTTCCGTATACAATATTATTTGAAATAGTGAAAAAATCCGACGAATCAATACCAATTTTATAACTATAATTGCCGTCAAATCGGTTTGATTTTATCAAATGGGAATTTATCTGTGCTGTCCCTTTTAATACATGTTTAATCTTTAATGCCGTCTTGTTATAGATTTCGGTAGTATCGTCTCTGAATGTATTATCCTCAATGATAATCCTGGATTGTTTAACAGCATCATCATTTACATGTTTTATTTTTGCTCCCGCATAAGCTTTGTTTTGTTTAATTTGGGTTTCCCCTCTCAAATATGATAAATCCAGAACACGTAAGAGATAATTGTCTATAATTTGTGCGTTATATGTTTTTTCGGCAGTTACACCAAATTTTTTATTCAAGTTTATCTTTATTGGTATCTGCAATTCTGCGCCGTTGTATATTATTGTTCCAACAGTGTCACCGATTACCTCGTTACCTATTATTTCAATTAAAGGATTGGTATTCTTCTTATTCAACTGCAGCCCTGTATTATTCATATTAATATATATGGGTGCAACATGTTTGTTATAATTAATCTCAGCAAAACCGATTTTATTTAGATTAATAAAAAGATCCTTCCCTCCGGTGGGGAAATGATTGTTGCTGAAAACTGTTTTTTCGAAAGAATCAAAGTTAAACTTGTTTTCGAACGTACTATCTTTAAAAGTATTCCCTGAAACAATTATACTTCCTTCTAAATCGCTATAATCAATCCCTCCGTTAATCTTATTCCCGACGATGAAAGTTGTATCTATCAGTTTATTAATCTCTATTCCATTTTCAATTAAATTATAAGATACAGATGCGTTTTTTGATTTTTCCACTTTAACGGAGAAGTTTTTATTAGAATCCACTGCTGCCG
>JAGXRQ010000115.1 GCA_018335675.1 Bacteroidota bacterium
TATGTCTGCAAACAGAAGTACAAAACAAAATCTTTCTTTCTTTATTAATAATTATCCGGAGCCATTTAGTAGTATAAACTATTCAAATTTTTCACAATATGATTTATTAGGTTCGGCTGCTTTCTTTGATTTTAACAACGATTATTTTATTGATTTTGTGATTGTGCAGACAGATACCGGGGGAGTAAATTTAATTCTATATGAAAATGATGGTAAAGGAGAATTTGTTAAGAAGAGATCCATACCTCTGCCGGGAGAAAATATTTCCCGCAACCCGCATAATCTAAAACCTGTTGATTTTGACGGTGATGGTTTGATAGATTTATGTGTGAGCTTCTATTATGGACAGCTTAGTAAGCCGGGTTATGAAATTATTTTAATGAATACGATTTTAAACGGTTTCGGTACAATTGACACATCATTTGTTGAATTGACAGGAGGGTGGAATACACAATCCTTATTTGCCGATTTCAATGGCGATGATTTGAAGGACTGGATAATTGCCAACAAGTGGAAAACCAATAAAGTAGTAATTCAAAATAAGGAGGGTTATAATGACGAATCCCATAAGCGAATTACAAATTTGAAATCTACTGAAACTATAGGTATATGTGCGACAGATTTTAACAACGACGGCAATCTCGATATTCTCACTCTTTCAGATCAATATTTTTTAACACTTTTTCAGAATGACGGTAAAGGCTTTTTCACAGATGTTACTTCACAGGTTGGTTTGGATAAGATAACTTCAGGGGATTCAATTATAACTTATGCTTCTATTGCTCTTGCTGATTATAATAACGACGGTTTTGTGGATATTTTTATCGCCGATAAAAGTCAAAAAAAAGAGCGTAATTATCTTTTGCTTAATATTGGGGGAAATTATTTTATTGATAGAACGGAAGAGATGCAAATCCAAACTCCCGTACTTCATTATGCCATAGCCTGCGATATTGACAACGACGGGGATATCGATATTTTGTCTTTCGGCAGTAACGAATATGCTCTTTGGATAAATAACTTAAACGATTATAATTACATCAAGATTAAGCCGAGGGGAGTTATCTCTAATACCGACGGTTGGGGTGCTAAGGTCTGGATTTATGAAGCGGGATATTTGAATAATAATTCTTACTTAAAGGGATATCACCAAATCGGAGCGGAAGCATTCGGGAATGCACAAAACGGTGAGTACATTGCTCACTTTGGAATTGATGCAAATAAAAGGTATGATGTAAAAATTAAATTTTATGGCGGAAAAGAAGTTGTATTAAAGAATCTGGAGGCAGGACAAACATACTATGTTGATGAACTATCGGGAATTTACGCTTTTCTTTACCGATTTCCGGGTTTGACATTAAGGGTGTTGCAAATTAGAGAGATACAATATTATCTGATTACAACTTTATTAACATTCATTATTTTGATTCTCGGTGTGAGGTGGGGATTAAAGAAGTATCATTGGGACATAAAACTATCGCTTGGATTTGTTTCGGCAAGTATTTCAATTTATTGGTTGCTTTTACTACTAACACAAAGTTCAGAATCGGCATTTCAAAAGTATTATCTACCTATGCTGATTGCCGCTGCCGGCATTCTTATCCCCAACATTGTGTTTTTGTGGATTACACGAAATCAAAGTAAAGGGAGATCAAAGGAGAGCATTTCAGATGATCTGTTTTTTGAATTGATACAATTCTCTCACGGGGCGTGGGCTTTGTCAAATTTGAACAGCTTACAATTACTATTTGAAAATATTAAAGGGAACATTAATAACAGCAAGTACATTGAAGCTTTAAATGAAAGAAATTCAACTTTCAATGAGATGGTATTGCCGAAATTAAACTCGATTATAAACCTTTCGGAATCCATAGGTATAAATGCCGAGTTGATTCAGTCGTTGAAAATCTCAATTAAAAAAATCAGCAGCTTTAAAATTTATGAATGTGAAAATGAAAGCAGCGAACTGGCAAGAGCAATAATCACAATTAAAGACTCTCTTTCAGCAATAAAGAAAACAATTTATATATATTATTCATGTAATCCGGTTGACGTAATCAAAACTACGTGTGATGCTCTTAAAAACCTTTTTGACGAAAATAAGATAACTTTGTCAAGAAGTAATTTTTTGGAAGTAACAAAAGGGGTCTTGATTAAAAATTATGAGCTTGCCGATATAATAGATAACTGTTTGCAGAATTCGGTAAAAGCCCTTGCATCAACAGAGGGAAAAGAGGTTTCTATTAAAGTATATAGTCTGGCTCCGAAAATCTATTTAGATATTGCAGACAATGGCTCCGGTATTGAAGAGAATGAAAAAGAAAAAATATTTGAAAGCGGCTACTCAAAAGGAAAAAGTACCGGACATGGACTATATTCAGCACGTGAAGTATTAAAAAAATACGGTGGTAGAATATTTGTCAAGTCAAGTAGTAAAAAAGAAGGAACCGTATTTACTATCGAACTGAACGAAGGTATCTTAAAATGAAAACACAATTATTGATTATAGATGACAATAAAGAATTTATTAACGACTTTACTCTGATACTCGGGCATGATTTTAATTGTTCATTTGCATATAATGGAAAAGACGGAGTGGAGTTGATAAAACAGAATCATCCCGACGTTGTTTTACTTGATCTTATGCTCGGAGACGGAGCAAATGGATTACAAATATTAAAACAAATAGCTGATGTGGATGAAGATTTACCGGTGATTATAATTACCGATTATGCATCAATTGATACTGCGGTAGAGGCAATGAAACTCGGTGCATTCGATTATATCTCAAAAACCCCAAACTTAAAAGAATTGAAATTAGTTATCGATAAAGCACTTCAACAAAGGCTTTTAATAAGCAGAACCAAATCTCTTGAAGAAGAGACTATCAAACATTATGCTTTGATGCTTGGTAATAGTAATAGAATGATGAAGTTAAAAGAAACAATCTCTCTTTTTGCTCAAAATAATAATACAGTTCTTATAACCGGTGAAAGCGGGGTTGGTAAAGAATTAGTAGCCAGACAGATACATCTTCAAAGTGACAGAAAGAAAAAACCGTTTGTAGCAATTAACTGTGCTGCTATTCCGAAAGAACTATTGGAAAGTGAATTGTTC
>JAGXRQ010000116.1 GCA_018335675.1 Bacteroidota bacterium
GCCGATCCGATGTTTGTAAAAGACACCCTCGGTTACACATTAAAAGCAGATTATCATTTGCAAAAGTATTCACCCGCTATAGATGCAGGCGACCCGAACATACTTGATGTTGACGGTACGAGAAGCGATATCGGATTATATGGTGGTCCCCTTGGAAAGGCATATAAATATTTAGACCTTCCACCCCGGGCTCCCCAAAATTTTATAATTACGATTGACACTATTTCAAAGAACGTTATTCTAAGCTGGAAAATGAATACCGAAAACGATTTTAAGAATTATATAATATACCGGAGTGATAAACCGGATTTTCAATTAGACAGTACGACAAAATATTCGGAGGTTCCAATAGCATTTTATATCGACACTTTAACCACCGGTTATGAGAAACTATATTACAGGATTACCGCCATTGATAGCCAGGGCAACGAGAGTATCTCAGGACAACTTATTACTGTTGTATTGGTTGGAATTGAAGGAGGTAGTTATGAGATACTGACGGACTATACATTATACCAGAATTATCCTAATCCTTTTAATTCAGCAACCAGGATTAATTTCGGGTTGAAGGAGAGAGGATACGTCAAATTAATGATATATACTTTAACTGGTGAATTGGTTATGACAATAGTGAACGGAGAGAAAGAAGCGGGCTTTTATGAAACGGAAGTAGATTTAAGATATCTTGCCAGCGGAATATATTTATACAGGATAGAAATAATTGGGGAGGGGGGAATACCAAAATTTATGGACATGAAAAAGATGTTAATGTTGAAATAATTATCGGATAAGTCAATCAAGGATAAACGAAATAAAACGAAATAAAACTAAATTAAATTTAACTAATCATTAATAAGGAAGGATAGTATGAAAACTACTGTTTATTTCATTTTTGTTTTTTTTCTCATGATTACTTTGAGAACTTATACACAGGTACATTACCTTGACAGCTATAACGGGATACCCGTAATAGCTCATACAAATCTCAGTGCAGATGCTATTGCATATAATCAACAATTAATTCAAAAAATGAATGAATTGGGTATTTATGGATTTTATGCAGTTGATTTAACAAATACAACATACAACATATTTATCAATAATAATCTGAAAGTATTCCCATTGCAGATAGGATGGTATAGCGGGGTTAATCGTTTTGAGGTGGTAAAATATACCGATGCCGTATATACAATCTGGCAGGCAGAAGGTAAAGGAGACAGTTCGTTGGGTGATGCACAGATAGATTTCAATCCCCAAATAGGTGAATTATCACAGGACGGTAAATCTGTTATAACAATAGGTGGTGCTCCTGCAGGTACATTGATTTATGGACCGTATTATTATCAATACATTTATTATAAGATGGGCAAACCGGAACTTCAATACAAGATTGATTATACAGCTAAGTATGAATTAAAAATCGACCGTTATATCCCTGAAGAATTACCTGTAGGATACGAAGATATGGAAGTCTGTACGTTAAGAGTAACAGCATCAAATCTCGCTTCAGAATTTGATGTAATAGAACCGATAGTATTAAAAGTTAGTGATTTTCTTACTCGAACTGGATGGGGAGTCTGGACGGATTTTTATACCCCCGTGTATAATCTAATGAATCTAAAATATTTAACCGAAAACGAAATAAAAATCCCTTCCCCAATAGAATCGACTGAATACACATCCGAATTTATGCAATATAAAGTAGAATGGAACGGTCTCTCTTTTTTACGGTTATCGGTTGATAGTATCTTTATTTCCGATGATAAAGGACGTGACTTGTTTACTGATACTACTTTTACAAGACCGAGTATACGCACAACAATCTCGCAATTCAGTGATGAAGAGCATGTACTTGGCTGGCACGGATTAGGCGAACCGTTTAGTATTGATAACTATTTACCATTTCGGGAAATGAATAATTTGGTCAAAGAGGTTAACCCTCAGCTTAGGGTTTTTACTTCATTTACTTCTGGTCCTTACGGTAGATATACCTGGCATGGTTTTTATAAAGGTGTGAATAGTCCGGATATTTGTCCAAGTTATGAGTTTTATAAGCGCGCAGGTCTGGATTATATCTCTATAAACTTATATAATTACGATTATCCATTTGTACCAACACCTAGCCCGAATTATGTTTACGACCCTGATTATTATAAGCTTAATGTGGCTTATGTTACCGATTCAACACTAGCAAAGTTTAACGTACCGGAACGGGATATTCCTTTTAGTTATTCCACTCAATCCGGCAGGTTTTATGATTATGATAAGGATTGTGACAATACCTGGCCATTTTCTATTAATCCGACAACGTCGCAAATGAATTATCATATAAATCTCGGATTATTGTTCGGAGCCCGGGAATTAACTGTTGATCCGCTTTTTACAAGGTACAATATATATGTTTGTGATGGACAAGAGGTATCAAAAATATATCGTGAAGGGTTGATTGGAGATATTCAGAATATGACTACATTATCATATTTAGGTGAGTTTTTCAAGGATGTAGTTAAACCTCGTTTGTCAGGTCTATTCGGAAAAACATTGAAACAAGTTGTACAGGATACTCAATTTGTTAATCTTAATTTAGCAAATATATTACCGGAGAGCTATAACAATATTAATCATAATAAACTTAAATATGTGATAGCTCCGGAAAATCTAATTACTACAATCTATAATATTGATGTAGGTTATTTCAACCATCCTATCAATTCTAATATTGATTATTTTATGATAGTAAATCGGTATTACAGTGAGGGAGAAGATCTAAAACTTGGGTTACAAAATCTGTCAGGTTTTAACAATTGGACACTTCTAAATCATATTGACACAACAAGTGTAAGTTTCATAAAAGACGGGAATGATTGTGCCGAAATTACAGATGTTATACCACAAGGTGATGGAATACTATACGGTTTAGCACCGACTATTCTGTTAGGTGGTGAATTAAATGCAAACGAAAGCATAAGCGGTACAAATAAATTAACCGGTGAACTAAAAATAAAAAGCGGTAAAACATTAACCGTAAACGGAACGTACAACTGCGAAAAAAACCTTATAGTTGAAAGTGGAGGCAATTTGGTCATTAGTCCTGGTGCAACGTTGAATTTTCACAACGGAGCTAAACTTATTGTTCACGGTAGTATTACTGCAATAGGTACATCCAATAGTATGATAGATTTCAATTTTCAATCGGTAGCTGAGAACTCGCAAAACGGGATATACCTAAATGCCGGTAGTTTAGATACACTTGTATATTGTGTTATTCAAAACGGCTATTTCGGTATTAAGGTAAGTTCATCCGAACCGTTTATTAACTACTGTGAAATCAAAAATTGCACAGACGGAATATATTTTTATGATTCACATTATCAACCGGATATGGATGAAGGTACAAGAGTATACAATAGTAATATCCACTCAAACTATTCTACGGGAATAAATCTACTTGAGTCCTCACCGCTTCTAATGGGGAATAGTATTACCGGTAATTATGTAGGTATAAAGTGTTTAAG
>JAGXRQ010000117.1 GCA_018335675.1 Bacteroidota bacterium
TCCGCTATCTCTTGTTGTTTGTATCCACTACTTCTCATTTCAGAAATTGTGTACCTTTGTTCTCTGGTTAAATGTTTCATTTTGCAACTTTTTTTTGACGAGGAAAGCCAATTTAAACTTTATCCATCAGGACAAGGGGAAAGATAATTTCTTTCTCCTTTGTCTTGAAAAATATTATTTACTTTATATCCTCGTAAAAAGTTGCATTAATTACTTGAATTTAGGAATACATATCTGACACTTGCGCCGAACTTAGAAGCCGGAGAAGATGGGATGTTCACTATGAATGAAATTAACCGAATACGCACACTAAGAAATTGTCAGCTTATTGTTTTGTCGGCTTGTAATACGGCAATAAATGATGAAAAACTGGAGGGCTGGATTAACAATCCCGCAAAGGCTTTTCTAAGAAAAGGTGCAAAAACAGCAATTGCAAGTTTGTGGGCGGTTGATGATGCAGCAACAGGAGAGTTGATGAATCGTTTTTACAAAAACCTTCTCGATGGTCAAAACAAAATAGAAGCAATAACAAATGCTCAAAGAGATTTAATGAAGTCGGAAAAATTCTCTCACCCATACTATTGGGCAGCGTTTGAGTTGATAGGGCAGTGGAAGTAAGTTACTCAATAATCATTATAAAACCACCACCAGCAGCCATTCTTATTTGCATATGTTGCGTGCTGCTAATTTGTTGTTGTTTAATCAGATATGATTCCGGGTTGTTTTTATAATGAGAATCTTCAGTGTCTTTACATAATAGAAAAGTGAAATGTTTTGATGAATTAAGAAAATCAAAATTCAATTTGATGTCTCTCTCAAGTTCATCGGTAATTCCTGCAACATACCACTTTTCGCCTGAGCGCCTTGCCATTACAATATATCTGCCAATTTCTGCCTCAATCACTATTGTTTCATCCCAGGTAGCAGGCATGCCCGAAATCAATCTGAAGGCAGGATGGTTTTCATAATTCTCAATTAAGTCGGCCGCCATTTGCCATGGACTGTATAGAATTACCATTAGTGCTATTTGATTAGATATTGTGCTGCGCGATTCGGTTGTTGTATATGGCTGCCAGTCTCTTTTTATTCGTTTGTGTTCAAAATTATCTTGTTTGATGTTGAAAATTCCCGGAGTATAATCCATAGGTCCGGCCAATCCTCTTGTAAATGGCAATATGCAAGTATGAGAGGGCGGATTGCCTTCGCTCCATGCGTTCCACTCGCCGCCTCTTACTCCTTCAAATGTCATAAGATTTGGGTAGGTTCTGCTAAGTCCTGATGGTATCACCGGCTCATGAACATTAAGCATAATTTGGTACTTCATCGCTGTACGCATTACTTTGTTGTAATGATTTACCATATATTGTCCGTGATGATGCTCGCCTCGGGGTATTATTCCTCCGGCATATCCGGTTTTTACATAATTTATTCCAAGGTCTTTATAAAACTGAAAAGCTTTTTCAAGGTTTTTTTCGAATGAGATTATGTCTCCACCTGTTTCATGATGCCCAATAATCTCAATGTTCCTTTCTTTTGCATATTCCACAATTGCTTTTATGTCAAAGTCGGGATAAGGGGTTGTAAAATCATAGGCTCCTTCAGCTCCCCACTTTTCCCAGCCTGTATTCCAACCTTCAATTAGTACTCCCTGAATTCCATTATTTGCAGCAAAATCAATATATTTTTTTGTGTTTTCAGTTGTGGCTCCATGTCTGTTGTCAATCATAGCCCATTCCGAAATTCCTAAGTGCATTTCCCACCATATACCTACGTATGTTATTGGCTTAATCCATGAATAATCTGCATCCTTCGCAGGCTCATTAAGGTTCAATACAAGTGATGACGTGATAAGCCCTCCGGCATTTTTTGACACTTGTACACATCGCCATGGAGAAGTAAAAGCGCCTTCTGTTTTGACTGCTGAGCCATCAGCCCAGGGCACAAGGCTTACATTAAAGCAATATCTTTTTTTGTCGCTTTCCCTTAATGTCATGCTAGAATAATTATCTATTTCTGCCTCAAGAATACTTATGTAATTTCCTTCTGCTGTTTTCATTGTAAAAGGAGTTGCTACATTCAAGGCATTACTAATATTTGTAACATTATAAAGTTTTTCTAAAGAGCCATAGTCTGCTTCTATCCACCAGCTTTTATTATCATAAGTAAAACAAAACTCAGTAAGTTCTTCCATAATAATAATTGGTTTCGAATTATCTGGAAATTCATACCTAAAAGCAAATCCGTCGTCATAAACTCGAAAATATATATTCAATATTCGATTATTTATAAGGTCTTCCGCTTTTATTATTAGTTCGTTATAGTTATTTCGAATTTCACTAAATTGTCCCCAAGCCGGCTTCCAGGTAGCATCATAACTGTTTTTTTCAAATTCTAAAATTTTAAAATGAATTAATGAGTCATTGTTGCTAAACACAAAGCCAAGAGAAGAGTTATCTATGATTTTTTCATTGTTGAAAGTTGCATTGAAAAACAACTTGTTGTCCTTTTCAACAACATTTAAAATGATTTCACCTGAGGGAGATGATATTTTTATGTCATTTTTAGAAAAGAGGTATAAGGAGCCTGCTGATATTGTTATTACCAAAACGGCCAATATCATAGTTTTTTTTGCGATTTTCATTTTATTGTTTTTTCTATTTTACAACCTACCAAAAAACTTTAAAAATCCTCTGTGAAATGCATGTATGCCTTTTACAGGTTCTGCATACATGAAAACACATCGTTTTGTTATTGAATTTAAGCCGAGAGATTGAGCTATATTTATACTTTCTGAAGTTTCGCTCATTTGTTGAATCCAAACATCTTTTATTCCTTTTTGAGCGACTTGCTTAATTAATGCATCTGTATGATGTTTAGGTGTTACAATAAGAACTTTTTTCACTGTATCAGGTAATGCTTCAATGGAATTATAGCACTTTTCATTATCTATTGCCTCTGCAGATGGATTTACTGCAACAACATTATATCCGTTTGTTTTTAACTTATCATATACCAAGTATCCAAATTTCTTTGGGTTTTTTGATACTCCCACTATGGCAATTTGATGTGATTTGTCGAAGAAAGTTGTTTGGTCTTGTGCTTTCATATTCATGTTTTATAAAAGATGTAAGATATTATTGAGGAAAAAGCCGAATTTCACCTAACAACAAAATTACAAATAAAGAGGAACAAAAACTTACAAAGCTTTTTTAATCAATGCTGCAGCACCCAAAATTGCTGTGTCATTTTGATGTAGTGCTGATGGTTTAATCTGAATTTTATTTTTAAAAACTTCTAAAAGATTTTCTTCAAAGTATTTTTTCAATGGCTCCATCAAAACTTTTCCGGCGTTTGCTACTCCTCCAAAAATATAAATTGTGGAAGGACTTGTATGTGCAGCGCTGTCAGCAAGCTTAATTGCAAGAATTTCCGCTGTTTTATCGAAGGTATCTATTGCAATTTGATCGCCTCGGTTTGCTGCATTCCCTACATGAAGGGTTGTTAATTCATCAACAGGAATATTTCTTAATTCCGAATCATCAGATTTTTTGTTTAGCAACTCAATTGCTGTTTTAACTATGCCTGATGCAGAGGTATAGGTTTCCAGGCAGCCTTTTCTGCCACATCCGCATTGTCTGCCGTTGGGAATATAAATAGTATGCCCAATTTCACCGGCAAAGCCATCATGGCCGTAAACAAGCTCTCCGTTAACAACAATTCCGCTTCCAACACCGGTGCCTAAGGTAATCATTATAAAATCCTTTTTCCCTTTAGCATCTCCATACATCATTTCGCCTATTGCTGCAGCGTTGGCGTCGTTAGTGAGAATTACCGGCATTCCGGGAAGTTTTTGCCGGATAATATCAACTACAGGAATAATTCCTTTCCACCTTAAATTTGGGGCAAATTCAATGGTTCCTTTGTAATAATTTCCGTTAGGAGCTCCGATCCCAATGCCTTTAAGAAGCGAAATATCTGACAGTTGATCAAAGTTTGTAATAGTATCGCAAATTTCTTCCAAAAACGTCTCAGCATATTCATAAGTTGCAGTGTGTATCGCCTTTCGTTGAACAATATTATTGTTGTTATCAACCAATCCAATAACAGTGGAAGTTCCTCCGATATCAATTCCGGCAATGAAATAGGATGCAATAGTTTTTTTGGTTTTGCTTGGTGTCATTTTTATGAATTAGATTTAGAAATGTTTATCAAAAATACAACAATTCTTTTTACAATCCATATGCCCTACGGGCAAAGAAATTTCAATGTCATTCATTGGTGCTACAATACCGGATGCCCTACGGGCAAAGGATTTCTATTAATTATCGGTTCTACAATACTGAATGCCCTACGGGCAAAGGATAACATTACACCGTATAGTGATTTTGGTAAAGTAGACTAAGCTCTACCGCGTAGCGGTTACGGAAATAAAACCATTAATTTTTTTGTATGCGCTTATATGCTATTAATATGTTTTTATGTAATGTTTATATAATTTATATCTCTATATTTGCAAAAACAAAAAAAATGAAACCTGCTGTCTATTCACAAATGTATGTACAATTGGTTTTCGCTGTAAAAAATTCTGATGCATTATTACATAATGGAATCAGACATCGTGTATTTGAATACATAAGCGGAATTATAAGCGAAATGAAACATAAAGCTATTATTGTAAATGGAGTACCTGACCACATCCATATATTTATTGGAATGAACCCTAACAAGTCAGCATCAGATACTGTTTTTGAAATTAAAAGAGGATCATCCTTGTTTATTAATAAAAACAAACTTTGCAAGGGGCGTTTTTTTTGGCAAGAAGGATATGGCTCTTTTACATACAGTCGTTCTCATATTTCCAATGTCTATAATTATATTTTAAACCAAGAAAAACATCATCAAAAGCAGACTTTTAGAAGCGAATACATTGCTTTTTTGGAAAAATTCAATATTGAATTTGTTGAAAAATATTTATTTTCTTTTTTAAACGACATTAATTAATCCACATGCCCTACGGGCAAAGAAATTTCAATGTCATTCATCGGTGCTACAATACTGAATGCCCTGCGGGCAATGGATAACATTACACCGCATAGTGATTTTGGCAAAGTAGACTAAGCTATACCGCGTAGCGGTTTTGGTATTGTAGCCAAAATGGAATATGCGTTTTTAATACCGCGTAGCGGTTACGGGAAATTATACCATATGCCCTACGGGCAATAAAATTTCAATGTCATTCATCGGTTCTACAATACTGAATGCCCTATGGGCAAAGGGTGCAATAACAATAACAATAGATAAAGTTATCCCTCATTCCGGTTTTGACAATTTTGTTAAAATGGTTTTCGCACATTGATATACCGCGTAGCGGTTTTGGTATTGTAGGCAAAATGGAATATGCATTTTTAATACCGCGTAGCGGTTACGGAAATCATCCCATATGCCCTAAGGGCAAAGGATACGAAATACAAATTCCTGTTAATCCGTGATTTTTTGTTTATAACCTCTCCAGCCGTAAAAAGCAAGATATAAATATGGGATTATAAGAATTAGGTAAGATGTTTGCAGACCGGTAATATCTGCAACAGCACCTTGTAAAAGCGGCAGCAATGCACCCCCAAGAATAGCCATTACCAGCAAGGATGATCCCTGTGATGTGTGTTTGCCCAATCCGTGGATTGCCAATGTAAAAATATTTGACCACATAATTGAATTAAACAATCCAACTCCAATAATTGCCCATAATGCAACTTTGCCGTCGGAGAAAACTGTTGTTATTAATAATGCTATAATGAAAAAACTAAAAACAGTTAATGTTCTTGCAGGTAAATTTTTGCCAATTACAAACCCTATCAGATTTAAAGCAATAAGAATGAAAAATGGTAAAACGAGTTTTATTGAGATTTTACTTTCAAGATAAGAAGCACCATAAATGACTAAAAACCCGATAATTGCAATAAGCATCATAAGTAGAAACTGTCTTGTTTTAGCAGTAAATGAACCCAAAGATACGGCCCCGATAAATCGACCAATCATTGCTCCACCCCAATAGAATGCGAGATAAATTTTTGCTTCCATTTCAGGATAACCTAATAGCTCGTTGAGATAGTTAATAATTGTGCTGCCAATTGAAACTTCAGAACCAACATAAAAGAATATTGCTATAATGCCAAAAGATAATTGGCTGTATTTTAATGCTTTCGCTCCTTTTTCAATATGTTCTCCGGTTTGCAAAGAGGGTAATTTTGCAAACATAAAAATTATAGCCAGCAGGACAAAAACACTTCCGAAAATTATGTATGGAATTTGTACTCCGGCTGCCGACATTGTCAGTCCGGTATCTGTAAGAATTTGTTGACCTAATTTATCCAACAATGGAGTCCCATGTCCGGCAAAAAAATGGAAAACAAGGTATCCTCCGATTATCGGTGCAATTGTAGTTCCGAAAGAATTAAATCCTTGCGAAAGATTGAGCCTGCTCGATGCTGTTTCTGGAGTTCCTAATATAGCAACATAAGGATTTGCGGCAATCTGTAACATTGTAAATCCTAATCCTAAAATAAACAAGGCGGCAAGGAAAAAATTATATACCTGAATTTGCGCCGCAGGATAAAACATAAAACAAGCAATGGCAGAGATAAGAAGTCCTATCACTATACCTTTCTTGTATCCGATTTTCTGTATAGGGTCGCCAATTAGCGAAGAAATTATAAAATAAATAACTGACCCAATGAAATATGCGCCAAAAAACGCGAATTGAACTAACATAGCCTGGGCATAGTTCAGCTCGAATATCTTTTTCATATAAGGGATAAGAATATCATTCATGCAGGTAATAAAACCCCACATAAAAAATAATACAGTTATGAGCATAAAGCTCCCGCGGTAGGATGTTGGTTGGTTCATATAATTGCTTTTAAGTCAAGCAAAAATATGAATTTATTTGAATTGCGAAAGTAGAATGTTTGTTATTTACCCAAAATCCGGAAATAAAAAATGATTGTACACGCATATATCTCATTGTTTTATTTGTAAGCAATTATCGAGTATTTTTTTATATGCTTATTTTACATATATTTGAAGTGTATATTTGACCACAAATGAATGCCTCAAATCGCAATGAATTTAAAGAATATTTGTTATTGGGAATGTTATGCATATTCCTTGTTAACTTTGTGTTTGGCGTAAACAATGATGAATTAGTTATGGAAAACACGGAATGCAAGTTGTTGGTTGTTACCAATAGGGTTTTGGAAAGCTCTTACCCAATTGCATCTTTTGTTAATGAAGTTGAAGACAAAGATATTCTAAGATTTTTTGATGCTTGTAATACTGATCAATCAAGTATTAGGATTAATGAAATAGCTTTGAATGCTTTCAAGTCTGAGATTCTTAGTAAACAAGGGAATTGGCTTGTTTTTGTGCATGGAGATGCTAAAACGTTTGATGAGGCTGTTTTAAGCGGATGTGAAATAAGAAGTATTTATAATGTTAATGTTGTTGTATTTGCTTGGCCTTCAAAGGATAAAATTATTAATGGATATAAGAATTTTTCCACTTCAAAAAAAAATGTAGAGAAATCTATTTATCACTTTAATTCATTGATTTGTTTTTTAAAGCAGCTTAGAGAAGAGAATACGGAGTTCTTTGAAAACAACGGATTAAGCTTGTTTTTGCATAGCCTGGGCAACCTTTATCTTCAAAAGATGGTTGAACTAAATATGATGCCTGAAAGTCCATCTTTGATTTTGATAATATTGTTGTTAATGCCGCTGCAGTGAGACAATACAATCACAAGGAATGGTTGGAAAAGATTAAATGCAATAATCAAATATATGTTATAAGCAACAGACACGATTTTAACCTTAAAGGAGCCAGAATATTCACCCTTGCAGGAAAGCAGCTAGGAGAAGTTTTGCACAAACCTTTAGCCCCTAATGCAAATTATATTAATTTTTCCCGTTCTGTTGGGCTTAGATTTCCCTCCTATCTTTCTCACACTTTTTTTATAGGAAAGATACCTCAGCAAAGTGAAAACATCAGAAAATTCTATCATGATTTGATGCATGGGAAGTCTCCGGATTTTGATAATGAGAAGTCTTTTGTGATAAGAAAAGACGGATTAGGATATGACATTATTTTTTAATTTTAACCAAAAAACGAAGTTATGGATAAACGTTTCATAAAACCGGCGGTATTTCTAATAATACTATCAATGTTTTATTCGTGTGTGTCGTTTGAAAAAGGCTATAAACATATGGAAACAAAAAGCAGCTCAGTTAATTCAGAAGGATTACTAATTAAGGCTAAACAATTGGAGGTTAATGCATCATCAGCTAGCGATATCCAAAATATTATTGATGCATATAAAGAAGTAGAAAAAGCCGAACCTGAAAACTATTATGCCCTTTGGAAAATTGGGAATTATAGTCTTTTAATATGTGCTGCGCATTGTGAGAAGAAAAAGGACAAAAAAAGATATTACAGGGAGGCAATAAGATATTGCGAGAAAGCAATGTTTACAAATGCTGAATACAAGAAAGAGATTCTTTCAGGAGCGAAAATTATTGAAGCAGCGAAAAAGTTGGGCATTGATGAAGTTGATGCTATGGGTTATTGGTACACGGCAAGGTTTTATTATTTTAAAGAATGCCTTTCGCCTATTGGAAGAGCTTTTAATACAAAAATTGTTTTCCAAAACAATGATATGATTGCATTGATAGATGCAATAGACCCAAATTGGGCCGGAGGCGGCAATTACTTTTCGCGCGCATTGTATTATATAGCAGTTCCTGAACGCTTCGGAGGCGACAAGCAAAAAGCTCTGGATGAATTTAACAAGGCTGTTGAGGTTGGTCCTGATTATTATGTAAACAGATGGGGCAGAGCAAAATACTTATACAGTATTACCGGCAACGATGAGGGTTTTGTTTCAGACCTTCAATGGGTAATACAACAAGACCCTGCCAAAGGTAAAAATCCTCACGCCTGGAATGTATATTTCCAGAAGGATGCAGCTAAAATGCTTGAAAAATAAGGTGTTTCAGTGCAATGAAGTTTCAAAAATAGAATATTGCTATTTTATTTCTTTCCTTGCAGATTCAACTTTTTGTTTTTCCTCTCTCACCCTTTGTTCAGCTCTTTTTGAAGCTTGTTCAGCATCTTTTATCCTTTGCTGATTATTTTCATATTGCTGCTTGGAAATTCTTTTCTGCTTATAATTGTCTTCGTTTCTTTCTCTGGCTTGTTGTATGTTCTGATTCATTTGCCTTACTCTTTCATTTTGTCTTTCAACTTCCGCATCAGCTTCTTCAAGTTTTTGATTCATTTTTTGTCTTGCTTCTTCTGAGCGAATCATTCCAAACTCCCTGCCTGTAGCATCTCCCTTGTTTCTTCCATATGCATGCCCTTTTGCTTTACCTTGCTCGCCTCTACTTGTTTCTCTTGCTTGCCCTTGATCACCTCTGCCTGCTTCTCTTGCTTGCCCTGCATCTTGTCTTTCTTCTCTCTGCGTACTTGTTTGTTCCTGGCGACCTTGTCCTCTTTCTTCTTGGCGTCCTTTTTCTTCTTCTACTTTTTCTTTTTGTTGATTTTGTTTGCCCTTGCCTTCACTTTGACCTTTGCCTTTTCCTTGTGAATAGCAAATTCCGGCTGAAAGTAATAGCACTAATGCTATTGTTGTAATTTTTCCTGTTTTCATTGTTATGTTCTCCTTTTAAATTCCTTTTAATAATTCATTTACTTGCTTCTCTGATTCTTCAACTTCAGATTTTACTTCCCTAACAGAAGAATCTATTATTGCAGCTTCTTCATTTACAAACGCTGACTCTTCTTGTGGGGTCATTTCTTTTGTGGTTCCACTATCTCCTTGATTTCCGCATGCGAAAAAACCCAAGGAAATAGCAATGATAAACATTAGCTTTTTCATGATGTTTTATTTTTTTAGTGACTAAATATTGCCCTTTTTCCGAAAAGAAGATTTTTATTAGATGGGCGTTTTGAATAATGGTATTCAAATGTACAAATATTTATTTTTAAAACGTAAAAATTTGGAGATAGTTTACACTAATTGTCATTAAACGTATATTTGCAATAATTTGAGTAAAAAATGAAGAAAGAATTAAATCAATACGATGTAATTGTAATTGGTGCCGGAGCCTCCGGTATTATAGCTGCCGGAAGTGCGGCCAGCAAGGGAGCTAAAGTGATGGTTGTTGAAAAAATGCACAAGCCCGGTCGTAAACTGCTTATTACAGGTAGGGGGAGATGCAACATTACTCACCAAGCGGATATACCGTTTTTCTACGAAAACATTACTAATAATCCTCGCTTCCTAAAGCATGCATTCAATAGCTTTTTTGTTGATGATATTTTAAAAATACTTCACGATCAAGGTGTCCCAACAACACTCGAAAGAGGAAATCACGTGTTCCCTGTCAGCAATCAGGCAATGGATGTGTTGAAAGCTCTTATGAGTTGGGTTAGGAGGTTTGATGTTGAATTTATTTATGACTGTAAGGTAAAGGAACTTATTATTGAAGAAGGTGCACTAAGAGGAGTTGCTGCAGAAACCCCAAAAGGTAAGGTTAATTTTTTGGCGTCAAAAGTAATAATTTGCACAGGAGGAAAGTCATACCCGGAAACAGGCTCTTCGGGTGATGGATATATGCTTGCTAAACAAGCCGGACACTCTATTGTTGAGCCTAAACCAGCACTTTTACCATTGATTACAAGAGGAGATACAGCCGGAAAAATGCAAGGGTTGGGTTTAAGCAGTGTAAAAGTGGTAGTTTGGGCAGATGGGAAAAAAATTGCAGAAAGGCTGGGAGATGTAATGTTTGCGCATTACGGATTTTCAGGGCCGGCAATTTATTATCTAAGCAGATTTGTAATTGAAAAATTGTCTGAGGGTTGCAAGGTTGAGCTAAGTATTGATTTAATACCTGAGCAGGATGAAAAAACTCTTGATAAAAGGCTGCTTCAAGAAATTGACAATCATGGGAAAATGCAGTTTGATAATATTTTAAAAAGGTTTATTCCGTCAGGCTTGGCCGAGGTTATTCTTGAATTAACAAAGATTGATGGAGAAAAGATCTGCAACAAAGTTTCCGCACAAGAGCGTAAGCAAGTTCTAAAACTTATTAAAGACTTTCGCTTTGAAGTTTCCGGACATCATGGGTTTAAACAAGCGATAATTACTGCCGGAGGTGTTTCTACAACCGAAATTTCCTCCAAAACTATGGAGTCGAAAATTCTAAAAAATCTTTTCTTCGCAGGGGAGGTTATTGATATAGATGCCAATACAGGTGGGTTTAATCTTCAATTAGCCTACTCTACAGGCTGGCTTGCCGGTCAAAGTGCCTCCAACGATATTCTATAGACTTTTATGGTTTTGAAGATAATTTGTCTTCCCATCTCACAAAAATTTATAATCTTAAACATCTAGAAAACAAAGCGGTAGTGTTGAGCGTTTTTTGTTATATTTTCGCGTTCAAATATTAAACATATGACATTTTATAAAGTAATAATCTTTTCTGTTTCCATACTTTTTGCTTCTTTGCAGGTGTATTCTAATACTGTTAAAATCACAGTTAAAGAAACAGATAAAACGCCTCTAATAGGGGCAACTGTTCAATTATCTAATGTTGATAATAATTCAACGGTTTTTAAAGTAACAGATAATAATGGCTTAGCAGTTTTTGATAATATAAAAACAGGATTATATTCACTAAAAATCACTTATGTTGGCTTTATGCCTGTTGAAAAATCATTAAACATAAGGCCGGGCGCAGGTAGTTTTGAGTATTTAATGGAAGCTGCTTCATTGAACCTTGATGAAGTTACTATAACAGCCAGAAAGCCGCTTATAAGGCAGGAAGATGATAAAATGATTATCGACCCTGAACCACTTGCAAGTATAAGCACAAACACTCTTGAAATCCTTGAAAATACTCCCGGACTATATGTAGATCAGGATGGTGGGATATTTTTAACTAGCACAACACCTGCTGCGGTTTATATAAATGGGAGAGAACAAAAAATGAGCAATCAGGATATTACTACAATTCTTAGAAGCCTACCTCCAAATAGTGTAGAAAGAATAGAAGTGCTCAGGACCCCTTCCACTAAGTATGACGCTGCTAGCTCCGGCGGCATAGTTAATATTATTCTAAAAAAAGGAGTCAAAATTGGTCGATTTGGATCTGCAAGCCTTGGCATGAACCAAGGTGTTTATGGTAATAGATTTGCCGGCTTTAGTTATAACGACAGTGGTGAAAAATCTACAATGTACGCTAATCTTAATTATAACTACAACGATATGTTGGAAGAACTAAATTCTGTTCGAATTCTGAATCCTCAAAGTACCCTTGATCAGGCGGCCGACACTAGAAGAATTAACAATCAGTTGTTTTTCGGATATGGTATTAATTATGATGTAAAACCTTCAATTAATTTGGCTTATGATGGGAGAGTAAACGCCAGCCTCAGAAATTCTTCATCAAATAATATGAATATAATCTTCGGAATAGAGGATGCAATTCTTTCTGAAAGTGAAAATATTACTAATAATTTTTCGGAGTTTTTGAGTATTCAGCAAGACCTGGGTATGATTGTTAAGCTCGACACCATTGGATCTGATTGGGATACAAAATTTAGTTATAATTATTCCGGAAATACGGGTTTTCAAGATTATAACACTGAATATTTTCAGCCTTTTTCTTTATCAAATTCAGGTGAAGGCGATAATAATCAAGGAAGGCATTTTATGGTTTTTCAATCAGATCTAACATATCATCTGCCGCTTGAATTCAAGTTAGAAACAGGAATAAAAAGTGCATTCCAGAATTACGACTCAAAAGCCGACTTTTTTATTCATCAAAACAACTCCCTTATTGAAGATACTGTTCGTACTAATTCCTTTTATTACGATGAAAGTATAAATGCCGCTTATATTCAGGCATCCAGAAATATCGGACTTGGTTTTAACCTGAAGGCCGGTGTTAGGTTAGAACATACTTTTATGGAAGGAAACCAAACTATCCCCTCAGATACAAGTTTTGTGGTGAACCGTGCCGATTGGTTTCCATATGTTTATTTAAGTCGTGAGTTGATTGATATTATGGGAATTAAACTTTTTGGATACGTAATATATCGGAAAACAATTAATCGCCCCGGATATCAAGACCTCAATCCATATATTAGATTCGTTGACCAGTTTTTATATGAAACCGGCAACCCTGCTCTTACTCCACAATTTACTGAAAATATTGAAGTTAACATCAGCTTTAATGATATGCCTGTATTTGCCGTTGGACAAAACAAAACAAAAGATATTTTTTCTTCTGTTATGTATCAGGATGAAAATCAAGATGGTGTTTTAATTAGAACACTTGATAATCTGGGCAAAAACAAGGAAACATATTTTAGAGGAATTTTGGGAATCCCTCCCGGAGGAAAATACTTCTTTGCAGTTGGTGGGCAGTACAATTATCTCGAATACGATGGTATCTACAATAACGAACCACTAACTTTTACCAATGGCAGTTGGAGATTGTTTACTTTTCACTCTCTTAGGCTTTTCAAGGAAACCAGGCTTACTATGAATGGATTTATGATGACAAATGGCCAATGGAACTTTTATGAACTTAAAACTTTCGGAATGCTGAACTTTGGACTTTCTCAAACATTTCTCAATAAGAAACTCACAGTTACTCTAAGCGCAAGAGATGTTTTAAGAACTATGGTAAATGAGTTTGAATTCAATCAAGGTGGTGTTAGTAGTTATGGCAGCCGCTATACTGATAATATGCGCTTTGGTATAAATATCAGATATAATTTTGGTATCAGACAAAGAGAAGAAAAGAAAAGCCCACTGCCACAGATGGAGATGGAGATGTAGGGGTGGGTTTAAGGTATAGGGTATAGGGTATAGGGGTATAGGGGTATAAAAAAAGTCCTAAGTTTTTTCAACTTAGGACTTAGGACTTAGGACTTAGGACTTGGGACTTAGGACTTGGGACTTAAGACTAAGTCTAGTCTTCTTCTTCTTGTTCTGCTTCGTATGCTTTCAGAAGCTGATCTTGAACATCAGATGGAACTTGTTGGTAATCTGCGTAAGCCATAGTATAAGTTGCTCTACCGCTTGTAATAGAACTCAAAGTTGTACTATATCTGTTCATTTCAGCCAATGGAACTTTTGCTTTAATTTTCTGGAAATTACCTTCAGCTTCCATGCCCATAATAATAGCACGTCTGCCTTGAAGGTCTGTCATAACATCACCCATTTTTTCTTCCGGAACCATTACTTCAACATCATAAACAGGTTCAAGAATTTTTGGAGCTGCAATTTTGAACGCATCTTTAAATGCATTACGTCCTGCAAGTTTAAATGAGATTTCATTTGAATCAACAGGGTGCATTTTTCCATCATAAACATTTACAACTATATCTCTAGCATAAGAACCTGTTAGTGGGCCTTGTTCTATCTTTTCCATTATACCTTTAAGAATAGCAGGTAAAAAGCGAGCATCAATTGCACCACCAACTATACAGTTGTTGAAAACAAGTTTACCGCCCCAAGGCAATTTGTGTTCTTCTTGTCCGCGAACTGGGAATTCTGTTTGGTTTGTTTTTCCTTCAAAATGTGGCTCAATCATTATATGTACCTCGCCAAACTGTCCTGCACCACCTGATTGTTTTTTGTGTCTGTAAGTGGCTTTGGCAGATTTAGTTATAGTTTCGCGATAAGGAATTCTTGGAGGAATAAACTCTATTTCAACTTTATTAATATTCTCAATCATCCATTTTGCAATGTTAAGATGAAGTTCGCCTTGCCCTGATAGTATTAACTGACGAAGTTCTTTAGAATGCTCATATCTTAAAGTTGGATCAATGCTGTTCATCTCTTTAAGAATAGTTGCAAGTTTTTCTTCATCATTAGCATTTTTAGCTTTTACCGCAGTACGGAACTTTGGATCCGGGAATGAGATTGGCTCAACAGCTACTCCAGAGTTTTTTGTGGATGTTAGAGTGTTGTTTGTATAAGTGTCTTTTAATTTGATTGTCGCAGCAATGTCGCCTGGCATTATCTTGTCAATTTTATGACGTGTTTTTCCAGCAGTAATAAACAACTGAGATAATCTTTCTTTTGAACCTGTTGTAGAGTTGATAAGGTCAATAGCTTCTGTAAGAGTTCCTTCATAAACTTTAAAGAATGACACTTCTCCAAGGTGAGGTTCTACTGATGTTTTGAAAACAAAAGCTACAGGTGCTTCAGAAGCAGTATATTTTAAATCTTTTCCTTCTTTTGTTTTAGTAGCTTCTACCTCTATTGGAGAAGGAAGGTTTTCTGTAATAAACTCTAATATTCTTCTTATACCTTGATTGTGTTTTGCAGAGGCGCAAACAACAGGAAACATTGTTCTTGTAGCAATACCTTGGTTTATTCCCTTTGCAGTTTGCTCTTCAGTTAATGTTCCGTTCTCAAAAAATGCTTCCATTAACGACTCATCACTTTCTGCAGCAGCTTCAATTATCGCATTATGATACTTTTCTGCATTTGCTTTTTCAGCATCCGGAATTTCAGAAATAACAGGATCGCCACCTCCATTAGGAAATTTGTACATCTTCATCTTCAATACATCAATAACTGTATCAAAGCCGGCTCCTACTGAAATCGGATATTGAGCTACAACAACTTTTTCACCAAATGAATGTTTCATCTGACGAATAGCTTCTTCAAAGTTTGCTTTTTCGTGCTCTAACTGATTCATAATGAAGAAGGCAGGTTTGTGCAGACGAGCAACTTGTCTCCAGGTAATTTCGGTGCCCACTTCAACCCCATTCTGCGCATTGATAATCATTGCAGCAGTGTCTGCAACTTTTAGTGATGCGATTGCTTCACCAATAAAGTCATCAAATCCTGGAGTATCAATTATATTTATCTTTTTGCCATTAAACTCTGTGTACATAACTGTTGAAAAAACAGAAGCTCGGCGTTCAAGTTCTATTTCACGATAGTCTGATACTGAGTTCTTTTCATCAACAGATCCTCTGCGGTTTATAACTCCCCCTTCAAACAACATAGCTTCTGCTATGGTCGTTTTACCGGATTTTGTACCGCCTATAAGGGCGATGTTCTTGATTTCGTTTGTTTGATATACCTTCATAACCTAATTTAAAAGTTTAATACGTGTATAATTGATTTGAAATTTTCTAATTGCTTTGATTTATGTTGTTTTAGCTTGACTATCAAATATTTATAATAAAAAAAGCTCAATGCCCTGCAAAAAAGTGGCTAAAGTTATAAAAAAACTTAATGGCAATGTAAAAAACCATTAAATTTCGAAAGAAACTAAATTGTAAAAATCTTTAATTCTGGTTTTTACATCAGCTTCATTAATTTCAGTAAGCCTGTCGGTTCCAAATTTTTCTACCGTAAAGCTAGCCATTGCAGAAGCATGAATTAGTGCTTTTTTCATGTTTTCAAAAGAAATATCCTGAGTTTTTGCAATATAACCCATAAAGCCACCTGCAAATGTATCACCGGCGCCGGTTGGGTCAACAACGGCATTTAGCGGCATTGCTGCAGCATGAAACATTTTGCCATCTGCAAACAACAATGCGCCATGTTCACCTTTCTTTACTATCAAGAATTTTGGCCCCATTGTTAGAATTTTCTCTGCTGCTAATACAACATTGTTTTCTCCCGATAATTGTTGCGCTTCTTCATCATTTATTGTCAAAACATCAATCATTTTAAGCACTCCAAGAAGATCATCCAATGCAATGTTCATCCAGAAATTCATTGTATCCATACAAATAAGCTTCGGACGCTCAGTCATTTGTTCTATAACTCTCCTTTGAATTGCAGGGGTAAGATTGCCTAGCATCAAGTATTTGCTGGTTTTATAGCCTTCAGGAAGAATAGGGTCAAAGTCGGCCAAAACATTAAGGTCGGTAACAAGAGTGTCTCTATTATTCATGTTCTTGTGATATTTACCTGCCCAAAAAAATGTTTTTCCTTCCGGAATTACTTTTAAACCATCGGTATTGATAGAATATTTTTTTAAAAGGTCTTTATGTTCTTGAGGAAAATCTCCCCCAACAACAGAAACAAGATTGATTTCCTTGGTGTATTGGCTAGCTGCAAGTCCAATATATGTTGCAGCTCCACCGAGAATTTTTCCCGATTTCCCATAAGGCGTTTCAACCTCGTCAAAGGCAACAGTGCCTACAATTAATAAACTCATAAGTGAAGGTTTTTATAGAACAAAAAAGTGGTGCAAAGATAATGTTTCTATATTGAAAATCAATTATTCAACTGTAACTGATTTTGCAAGATTTCTTGGTTGGTCAACATTACACCCTCTAAGCACAGCTATATGGTATGACAAAAGCTGTAATGGAACAGAGGCCACCAGTGGAACAAATATTTCGTCTGTTTCTGGTATTTCAATTACATAGTCAGCCATCTCTTTCACTATAGAGTCTCCTTCAGTAACCACAGCAATTATAACACCTTTTCTGGCTTTTACTTCCTGAATATTGCTAATTACCTTGTCATATAGCCCTTTTTTAGGCGCAATAACAACCACAGGCATATTTTCATCAATAAGTGCAATTGGCCCGTGTTTCATTTCAGCGGCGGGATAACCTTCAGCATGAATGTATGAGATTTCTTTCAGTTTTAATGCTCCTTCAAGAGCAACAGGGAAGTTGTATCCTCTTCCAAGATAAAGAAAGTTACGAGAGTCTTTGAAAGCCTCAGCTATATTGTGTATGATTTTATCTTTAGAAAGAACTTGCTCAATTTTATCAGGAATAGACTCCATCTCGTGAGTTAGCTGGTAAAAGCGCGATTTGGAAATAGAACCTTTCTTGTTGGCTAGTGACAATGCTAGTAATCCCAAAATTGTTACCTGTGCTGTGAATGCTTTTGTAGATGCAACACCAATTTCCGGCCCTGCGTGTGTGTAAGAGCCAGCGTGTGTAGCTCTTGGGATAGAGGAGCCAACAACATTGCATATCCCGATAATAGTTGCTCCTTTGCTCTTTGCAAGTTCAATCGCTGCAAGTGTATCTGCTGTTTCTCCTGATTGGCTGATTGCAATTACAACATCATCTTCATAAATAATAGGATTTCTATAACGAAACTCTGATGCATATTCAACTTCAACAGGAATCCTTGCAAGGTCTTCTATCAAATATTCACCAACCAGGCCTGCATGCCATGAAGTTCCACATGCAACTATTATAATTCTTCTCGCATTTATTAGCTTTTGCTCATAATCTATTATTCCGCCTAAAGAAACAATGCCTTTCGAAGCATTTAAGCGGCCACGCATACTGTCTTTAATGCTTTTGGGCTGCTCGTATATTTCTTTAAGCATAAAATGAGGAAACCCACCTTTTTCAATTGCAGTAAGTTGCATTTCAAGCTTTTGGATATAAGGTGTTTTTTCCTGATTCTTAATGGTTTTTATCTTTAATTCACCATCTCTTGACATTGTTGCAACTTCTTCGTCATCAAGATAAACTACATTTTGAGTGTATTCAACTATTGGAGATGCGTCGGAAGCAATGAAAAATTCTTTTTCACCAATTCCAATTACAAGCGGACTACTTTTTTTTGCAGCAAAAAGAATGTCGGGATGTTCTTGGGATATCACTACAATAGCATATGCACCGATAACCTGTTGTAATGCAGTTCTTATTGCAGAGTATAAATCTTTTTTCTCATGCACCTGTATGTCTTCTATAAGATGAATAAGAACTTCAGTATCTGTGTCGCTGGTAAAAACATAACCTCTATTAATAAGCTCCTTCTTGAGTGAACCATAGTTTTCAATTATTCCATTATGAATAATAGCTAGTTTTTTGGTAGGACTGAAGTGTGGATGTGCATTTTCATCATTAGGCTCTCCGTGTGTTGCCCATCTGGTATGTGCTATTCCTATAGTGCCTGATTTATCGCTGTTTAATGCTATTCTTTCAAGGTCAGATACTTTGCCATGACTTTTATAAATCTTAAGGGTGGAGTTTAAAAGTGCCACGCCGGCACTGTCGTAGCCTCTGTATTCTAGACGATGTAAGCCTTTAATTAAGATGGGATAAGCTTCTCTGTGTCCTATGTATCCTACAATTCCGCACATTATATTTTGTTGGGTTAGTTAAATACTGAATATATAATTTCAATTTTCATCTTACTTTCTGCTCTTCCCGGTCCTTTTAGAATTACCCTGTGGGCGTTCTCGGTTGGATTAGTGCTTCTAAGAATGAAATTAGTTGTCGGGAAACTCCCGTTTACAACTGCTTGAATGTGACGAGTAATATTGAAAACGTATTGTTTCTTCACAGAATCATAATCGCCTCCATATAAAACATTGCCTAGCTGACTGTCAGGCAAGGGAAAGAAACTGCCATCAGAAGAAACTGCGAGCATTAATAGTCTGGAAGGAGGCTTGAAATAATCATTTAGCATTGTTTCTTCAACAGGTAAATATAACGTAGCTTTATTTACTGTCACAGAACCGAAGAGATTATCAAAATCATTTAACCCCGGAATGCTAAATGTTGTTCTTATGCCGTGCAAGCCTTGAAGGAAAACAAGGCTATCACCCATGGAGATGTCTTCATTATTCATTTGCTGCTGTATGAATGGCAAAGATCCCATATAGCCAAAATTCTCAAAGTAGTTAAACTTTCTGCAAAATTGATTTATCGGAAAGTCTTTTTCCAGCTTGGTGTCTGTTTCAGGATTTGTGTAATATATGATAAGCTTGGAATATGGATGGTGCATGTCTAGATATGCCATCCCACCCATTTGGTTGTGTTCATCAACAGTAATGTAAAAACCATTTATAAAGTCCAGAAAATTACTATTATTTTCCAATGGAGGTTGTCCGCTTTGCTCAAATATTTTTAAACCAAAGTCATCGCTAAGTCTTAACCTTACATGAGGAGTGAGGTTCTTGTCACCAACAGCAACACTGTCTTTTGGTTTGTGAATAACTCTTTTGCTGGCAAGAGCAATTGGGTTAAAAGCAACTTCTCTGTTTGAATATATTATTGAATCTTCGGGTATTCTCTCAGATAATTCGTAAACATTAATTGTTTGTCGAGTAAGAGTATCTCCATAAAAATCAAAATATCTTAATACAAGTACTATTGAATCGAAAATTGAAGCACTGCCAAAAGTAACATTGTTTTCATAAAGTCTTACTTCTGTATAAATGCTTGATCGTGATTTTCCGAAAACAGGGTCATTTATCATCCCCAATACTCCTCTGGATATTTCATTTGTTGGAACAGAATCTTCGGGCTGAGAATATGCAAAAATCCTTAAAGTGTCTGTCATCGAGATTCCTGCGGGGTTTTCAACCATGTCGAGACCGATAAGTCCGGTTTCTTCGCAGGATGTGATTAGTAATGAGATTGAAAATGCGAATACAATTACAACCTTGTTTCTAAAACTTAAAAAACCCCCGATTAATCGGGGGAAATTGATCTTTTTCAAATTATTACGATTTTATAAAATGATACACAATAGAAAACACAATTTAATCAACAACGCATACCTGCATTAATTATTGTAGCTATTATATTGCCATTTCTGTAACCAATACTTCATCATAAAAATCATTGAAAGCATCCATGTATGTGCTTTCAGGTTGATAATCAAGTACGGGTTTGTTAGAAGATCTGGCATAATCTTCAACTTCACTGTTAACTTTTTCACTTCCTATAATAATTCCATCTGCATAATCAATTGCTGCTTTGGAAATATTTACAAAAGAAGGGTTTTTGTATTTTTCTAATACTTTTTCATCAAACACTTTGCCCTTCATTTTATTGAAGATCTCTTTGTTTAACTCTCCGGAAAACTCATCGTCATAAACAGAATAAACAACCTTAGTGTCTGTAAACATAGGATTGTCTTTCATTGCTACCTTGATGTATAGAGGCATAAGACTGGTAAACCATCCGTTGCAATGCACCAGATCAGGCGCCCAGTTGAGTTTTTTTACAGTTTCGATAACTCCTCTTGCGAAAAAAATTGCCCTCTCATCATTGTCTTCGAAATATTTTTCGTTTTTGTCGGTAAGAGTATATTTTCTTTGATAAAAGTCTTCATTATCAATAAAGTAAATTTGCATTCTTGCCGATTGAATTGATGCAACCTTTATAATGAGCGGGTGATCACTGTCGTTGATAATCAAATTCATTCCGGATAGACGAATAACTTCGTGAAGTTGATTTCTTCTTTCATTAATACAGCCAAATTTTGGCATGAATGTTCTGATTTCTTTTCCTCTTTCCTGAATGCCTTGCGGAAGATATCTTCCGATCTTGCTCATTGGGGTTTCTTTTAAATAAGGTGTGATTTCTTGTTGTACGAAAAGAACTTTTGGTTTTTCCATATTGTTGAGATATTTTTTTGAAATAAAGAGACAGTAAGTAGTCTGTAAAAAGGTATGCAAAGATATAAAAAATTTCCCAGTTTTTCAAATAATACTTATAGCTTTGCCATTTTTATCTCTGAACAATACTCTTTTCAACTTGTTAAAACACTTGTTATCTTTTTGAAATAGCTTGATATGAAGGTTTTTAAAAAAACATTGGAATTAAAGAACGAACTTGATATTTTATCAAAACAGGGTAAAAAAATTGGATTTGTTCCAACTATGGGTGCATTGCATCACGGACATATTGAGTTGGTTGTGAGGTCGGTTAAAGATAACGACATAACTGTTGCAAGTATTTTCGTAAATCCTACCCAGTTCAATAATCCGGAAGATCTTAAAAAATATCCAAGAATGCCTGAAAAGGATATTGCTATGCTGGAAAATGCAAATTGCGATTATGTTTTCTTGCCTGATTATGATGAAGTTTATCCTAAGATAGACACTACAAACTATGATTTTGGAATGCTTGAAAAGGTTATGGAGGGTAAATTCCGACCGGGTCATTTTAAGGGTGTTGGTATGGTTGTAAAAAGACTTTTTGAAATTGTTGAGCCAGACAATGCTTACTTCGGATTAAAAGATTATCAGCAGTTTCTAGTTATTAAAAGTTTGGTTAATCAGTTTGATATTCCTGTTAATATTGTTGGTTGCGAAACCATTAGAGAACATGATGGGTTGGCTATGAGTAGCAGAAATCTTAGGCTTTCCGACGAACAACGAAAAGAAGCGCCTGAAATTTATAAATCTTTAAGTTTTATAAAAAAACATATTGAAGACAAAAGCGTTTTAGAATGGAAGCAATGGTTTAAGGACAAAATAAATGCATTAAGTCAGCTTAAAGTAGAATACATTGAAATTTCTGATGCAATTACTCTTGAAGAAGTTTCTCTTTTTGATGATTCTAAATCTTTAGTTATTTGTGTGGCAGTTTTTGCGGGAGAAATAAGACTGATTGATAATGTTCTTATAAATGATTAATTTTGTGGCTTCAAAAAAATAATTATAAATGTTTTTAGACATATTAAAATCCAAAATTCATCGTGCTACTGTTACAGAAGCCAATTTGAATTATATAGGAAGCATTACCATTGATGAAGATTTGATGGATGCTTCAGGCATTGTGGAAAATGAAAAAGTTCACATTGTTAATATTAATAATGGAGAAAGAATTGAAACATACGTGATAAAAGGGGAAAGAGGCAGTGGAATGATATGTATGAACGGGCCTGCAGCTAGGAAAACTCAACCTGGAGATATTGTAATAATAATGGCTTATGTTATGATTACTCCTGAAGAGGCCAAAACTTTCAAGCCAATGATTGTTTTCCCCAACGATAACAATAAAATATAACTTTAACCTTTTGATAATTGAAACAGTTTTTTAAAGATAACTATAAGGTTATCCTATTCTTGATGTTGGGATTGGTCATATTGTTCTTTGTTACAAGAGGCCAGGATTTGGATAAGGTTTGGGATGAATTTGCAAAAGCAAATTATTGGTGGATAATACTCTCGGCAGGGATATCTCTATTTAGCCACTTTATTAGAGCATTGCGCTGGAGGCTTCTTATTCAACAATTAGATTATAATCCTAGTGTATCGAGGGTGTTTTATTCTTTAATGACAGGCTATTTGGCCAATTTGTTTCTTCCTAGAATTGGTGAGTTATCAAGATGTATTGCATTAAGAAGAACTGATAAAGTGCCGTTTAATGAGCTTGTTGGCACTGTAATCGCTGAAAGACTATTTGATGTTATTACAGTTATGGTTTTAATAGGAACTGTAACAATTCTTCAATTTAGTCTTTTGAAAAGTTATCTTTTCAAATACATTCTTAATCCTCTATTTGCAATGGTGGAGAATAATTATATCTTGTTAATAGTTTTAATTGTCGGAGGGCTTTTTGTTTTTGTTGCATCTGTTTTTATTATAAAAAATAAATTCAGAAAAAGTTCTTCAGATTCTTATGTGGGAAAAAGCAAAAAGCAATTATTGGGAGTTCATAACGGGGTTTTAAGTATAATTAAAATGAAAAAGAAATGGCTGTTTCTTTTTTATACAGTGTTGCTTTGGACTCTTTATTTATTTATGGTTTATACTGCATTTTTTGCAATTAGCTCAATGGGGCATCTTGATATATATGCAGCACTTGCAATTCTTGCACTTGGCACTATTGGAATTGCTGTTCCGGTTCCAGGAGGTATTGGCACTTATCATTTTGTGGTAATTACCTGTCTTACTGAGCTATATGCTATTTCTGTTGAGCCCGCAACATCATTCGCCTATATTTCTCACGCATCTCAAATGCTAATAGTTATTATGGCCGGTGGATTTGCCTGGTTTAAGTTGGCAATGAAGAAAAGTGAATTGGCCAATAATGGTCTTATAAACTGATGTTTTTATTCAGCAATTTAGTTAGTTGACATATTTCTTACAAGCTTTGTTGTTTTAAGGCTTAATGTTTTTTATTATGGAAAATTCAAAAAAAAGCAGATTATCTTTATATCTCCCTATTATACTTGCTATGGTTATGGCACTGGGTGTATTGCTAGGCCTTAGCTTAAATGTTGGAACATCTACTTCAGGCAATGACAATAAATTCCGTTCAATTAGCTTTAACAGATACGATAAGCTGAATGATGTATTGAATTATATTTATGAATCTTATGTCGATTCTATAAGCAGAGAACATCTTACTGAAGAAACTATTAAAACTTTTCTGAGAAACCTCGACCCACATTCTGTTTATATTCCTGCTTCTGCCTTCAAGGATATGAACGACCCTCTTTTAGGTAGCTTTGAGGGCATTGGAATAGAGTTTAATATGGTTAACGACACTGTTGTAGTAATTAATCCAATTTCAGGGGGGCCTAGTGAAAAAGTCGGAATACAGGCAGGTGACAGAATTGTTAAAGTGAATGGAGAAACTATAGCCGGTATTAAAATGAGCACTGAGGAAATTGTTGGCAAATTAAAAGGTCCGAAAGGCACAAAAGTAGAGGTTTCAGTATTCCGAGCAGGATCAAGTGAGCTTTTTGATTATACAATTACAAGGGATAAAATTCCGTCATATAGTCTTGATATAGCTTATATGATTGACAATGAAACTGGCTATATCAAGTTAAATAGGTTTTCAGCCACTACTCATCAGGAGTTTATTACTGCTTTTGATAGACTTAAGAGAGAGGGTTTAGAAAAACTTATATTAGACTTAAGAGGCAATGGTGGCGGTTTTCTTGATGCTGCTATTTCGCTTTCAGATGAATTTTTAAGTCCGGGAGAATTAATTGTTTATACCCAAGGCAACAACCGACCTAAAAAAATAGCAAATGCACGCAGAAATGGAAAGTTTGAAAATCAACCTTTAGTGATTTTGCTTGATGAATGGTCTGCTTCGGCTTCCGAAATTATAGCCGGTGCAGTGCAAGACAACGACAGAGGTCTTGTGATAGGAAGAAGATCTTTTGGAAAAGGGTTGGTGCAGGAACAAGTTCAATTAGCTGATGGTTCGGCGATTAGACTTACTGTTGCAAGATATTACACTCCATCAGGTAGGTCAATTCAAAGTCCATATGATAATGGAACTGACGAATATTATGATGAATTTTTTCAGAGATTTTTAGACGGGGAGCATGAAAGCCTTGATAGTATTAAACTAAAGGATACTTTAAAATATATTACAAAGAAAGGGCGTACAGTATATGCAGGCGGTGGAATTCTTCCGGATATTTTTGTCCCATTCAATACCGAAGATAGAACAGCATTCTATAATCAAATTTCTAACAGAGGCTTGATTTATAGGTTTGCATTTAATTATGCAGATAAAAACAGGAATACGCTTAATAAATATGGAAGTGCGGCAGATTATGTAACTAAATTTAAAATTACAAATGCCATTTACGATGAGTTTATTGAATTTGTGAAGGAGAATAAGATAAAAGTTGAAAGTGAAAAAGCAGATAAATCACGAGGCATTATACAACTTCAGCTGAAGGCTTATATAGGTAGAAATATATACGGTAATGAAGCATTTTATCCGATTTTAAACACAAAAGACCCCGTCATAGACGAGGCCCTTAATGCATTAAAGAATGAAAATTACGAAAAGCATTTGAGTGTTGAAAAATAAAAGAATTATTAAACCTCAATATCTATCATAGCTTTCAAACTTATTTCGGCAAACTCTTCCAGAGATAACCCAATTTTTTCACATTCCATGATATTTTCTCTTTTCACAGAGGCTGCGAATGCTTTCTCTTTCATTCTTTTGGTTATTGATTTTGTTTTAACGCTAGAGATTTTTTTGTCGGGATAAACAAGTGCAGTAGCAAAGATAAGTCCGGTAATTGTTTCTCCTGCTGCAAGTGCAAAGTGTAGTTTTTTACTGCGTTTTTGGTTGTGAGATGCATTTTCGTTGTGAAGCATAATTGCTTCAATTATTTCAGGATCAACTCTTTGTTTATCAAGAATTTTTACTGATTCCATTGAATGGGTTAGCGGGTCTGCATTGGTAACTTCAACATCTACATCATGCAATAATCCGGCAAGGCCCCATTTGTCGGGGTTTTCATCAAGTCTTATTGCTAATGCTCTCATAACGGCCTCGGATGCCAGGCAATGAGAGATCATTTTCGGGTTTTTAACGTATTCGTTTAATAATTCTAATGCTTTATTTCTTTCCATGATTTTTAAGAGGAGTTTATTATAAGTTCTATATTTTAATACCCATCACGCAAATATCATCCACTTGATCCCAACCTTTTTTCCAATCTTCTATGGCTTTTTCAATAATTTCTTTCTGTTTTTCAAGGGGTTTGTCAAGATTGTTAATTATTAACTGTTGTAATTGTTTGGCGGAGAATTTCTCGCCCATTGGTCCGCCAAATTGATCATGCAATCCATCTGTTGACATAAAAAGATAATCTCCTTTCTGAAGCTGGAGGATTTTTGTGTCGAAAGGTTTGGCTTCTTTCTTCCATTTCCCGATTGATTTCGGGGTTGCTTCAACGATTATATGATCAATTTTTGATAAATCTTTGTTTGATGAAATAATGTTCAATGGAATTCTTGCTCCTGAGTACTCTATGGTTTTTTTATCCCAATTTATAGAGCAAAGTGCAATGTCCATTCCTTCGTGAATATCCATTCCTGACTTATCAAAAGTTTCAATAACAAGCTTATTCACTTTGTCAAGAATTTCTCCTGTATTGGTAATCTGAAATTCTTTAACAACCCTGTTAAGTGCGTTGCAACAAACCACACTAACGAGAGCCCCAGGCACACCATGTCCGGTGCAGTCTGCAACGGCAAAGTAAACAACATTGCTGCCATCTTCCTGATTCATGCCTTTTTCCATCCAGTAGAAATCACCGCTAACCACTTCCTTGGGCTTGTATAAAATAAAAATGTTTTTCAACTCGTCTTGCAGTGCTCTTGCAGATGGGAGTATAGCAAGTTGAAGACGTTGGGCGTAATTAATACTGTCGGAAACTGCTTTGTGATTTTCTGCAAGCTGATTATGCTGGAGTGCGATTTGTTCATTTTTCTGCTCTACTAAAGCTTTCTGTTTTTCTGCCTCATCTTTTTGATGCAATAATTCAATAGTCCTTTCTTTTACAACTTGTTCAAGGAATTTTTTGTCTTTTTGAAGATTGCGAATTCGCCAAAGCACAATCATCCAGCCAGAGAATACTAAAATAAAAACATACATTATGTACATCCACCAATTTCTCCACCAGGGAGGCAAAACTTTAAAGCTGAGGCTTACTTCATCACTCCATACTCCTTCAGGACTTTGAGCTCTGACAATAAAAATATAATCACCTTCATATAAATTGCCATATGTAGCAAATGAATTTCTTGTTACAGGCCTCCAATCTTTATCTTGACCAATAAGCATATATTGATAATTTATAAGAAAGTTTCGTCCTGTTTCGACTGCATTAAAATGGAATGTAATGTTGTTTTGATTATATGTTAATATCAGTTTCTGAGGTAGTTGGAAGAATGGTGTAATTCCATCGAACTTAACATCAGCAAATTTTTTAAAAAACTCTTCCAACTCATTATATGAAAGATTATGACCAAACTTTTTAATTTGATTTTGGGCAACAATAATGCTATCATAATTTGGATTTTTAAATGAATGTAAAGTATGCCAACAAATTTTCTCGTCGTTTATTCTTATGTCTTGAATAAATAAGTTTGGTTTTTCAAAGCTTTTATTAACATACTCAGGGTTAAAGCAGATTACTTTATCGTCTCCACATCCAGCCCAAATTAAGCCTTTTGTGTTTTTCACAGATTTGGGCAATCCTTTTTTTGAATAACACATTACATTTGTGTTGATGTCTTTTACTGCAAACCCGGTTTTGTTATTAAAAATTTCCAGGAGCGCAGTGTATTTCTCTTTAAAAGAGTCATTGTTTGATTTGATGCTTCCCGCACTAACAGTTTTTCCCTCTTTGTCGGTAAAAAATAATCCGCTAATGCCCATATTTGTTCCTATCCAGATAATTGACTTTTCATCTTCAATGATATCGTAAATAACATTGTCGGGAAGTCCGTTATTTGTATTAAAAGTTATGAAAGAGTTTCCGTCGAATCTGGCAAGTCCTGCATCTGTTCCAAACCAAATATATCCGCTAGCGTCTTGAGCAATGCATCTCACTCTATTATGAGGAAGTCCATTTTCTGTAGTGTAAACCAGGAAAGATTTTCCATCGTACATATTAGCACCACCACCAACAGTTCCAAGCCATATATTTCCTGAATTATCTTCAAAAATACATTCTACAGTATTGTGAGAAAGGCCATTTTCAGTGGTAAAATTTTCAAAACTTACACCATAAAACTTACTTACACCTCCACCAAAAGAGCCAAGCCAGATATTTCCTGATTTATCTTCAAGGATTCTCCAGATTCTATTATGCACCAACCCATTATCAACAGTGTAATTTTTAAAAGATTTCCCGTTGAATTTGCTTACACCACCACCAAAAGTGCCAAACCACATATTGCCTTTGCTATCTTCCAAAATGCCGTAAACGCTGTTGTTTGGCAATCCATGTTCTGTAGTAAATGAAGTAAAATGTTTGCCGTCAAACTTACTTACACCGCCACCAACTGTTCCAAACCAAAGATTTCCCTTGCTGTCTTCGATTATACTAAATACTCTGTCGTGAATTAACCCTTGCTGTTTGGTATATGTTGTAAATGCTCTTCCATTATATCTGCTAACGCCACCACCAACAGTTCCAAACCAGATGTTGCCGTTTTTATCTTCCGAAATGCTTCTAATATTATTGTGAGCAAGACCTTGTTCTGTTGTAATAGTAGTAAAAATGCCATTTTCAAAAAAACTAACTCCTCCACCTGCAGTTCCAAACCAAATAAGTCCGCGACTGTCTTGCACAATTTCCCTGACACTGTTGTGTGCCAATCCGTTAGTTGTTGTGAAAGTTTCAAAAACGAGATTTTCTTTTTTTAAATTCGGATTATATTTAATTCTATTTACACCTTTATCGGTTCCTATCCAAATATTACCAAGATTATCTTCACAGATATTTAACACTGCATTATTAGCAAGGCCATTATCGGTTGTGAAATTTGTGAAATTTACTCCATCAAATAAGCTTAATCCGTTAAATGTTCCCATCCACAAGTTACCATAGCTATCTTCAATAATGTTTCTTACATCATTGTAAGCAAGCCCTTCATCCGTGGTATAGTTAGTAAAAAGAGATTTGTGATAAGATTTATTCTTCAGTTGTGAAATGTTTTCTTCGGAAATCTCAAATTTGCTGGCTCCTCCATATGTTGCAAGCCAGATATTGTTGTTTTTGTCGGAGGAAATATACCATATAGTATTATGCGGCAACCCTTGTTTGGATGTTATAGAAGTAAAGGAATACCCGTCATAAAGGCTAATGCCACCTCCATCTGTTCCCATCCAAATATTTCCAAATTTGTCTTCAAAAATACTCCAGACAGTATTATGAGATAAGCCATGAGTATTGTCGAAAGTTGAAAAAGACTTTCCGTCGTATTTGCTAACCCCACCACCATATGTTCCAAACCAAATATTCCCATTGCTGTCAATATACCCACATGAAATACTGCTTAATGCAAGTCCTTGTTCTGTGTTGAAGTTTGAAAAGTTATAAATTGGTTCTTTTGCAATTGTTTTTGTTTGAGCTTTTACTGCGATCCCAAGAGAAAGGAGAAAAATCAAGCAAATAAAACTCAATATTGGATTATTTAGCAGTCTGATATAAGGGAAGTAGATAGTCATAATAACAAATACAATTGTACAAAAATACAATATTATGGGGAGCGAAGTTTTATTAAATGTGGCTAAGTTCTAATATTAACAGCATTATCTTTAAATTGCAAAAACAGCTCATATGCGTATGGCGTAGCAAGAATTGCGTAGAACCATTGTTTAATGGTTGACTTCGTTCCATATAGTTTATCTTTATATGCAAACCAGTTTAGATAGTTTTGTAGATATTTTGAACTTACACCATTAAATTGTCTTAGGAATTTACGCAGTTGAGCATGAAGGTTGTTTACATGTTGAAGGTGGATATTGTTATTTTCCTTGCTTATGTGTTCCTTAGCCAATATAGACTTATGTTTGATTGTTTTA
>JAGXRQ010000118.1 GCA_018335675.1 Bacteroidota bacterium
TTAAGACCAGATGGCAAAAGTCAAGTAACTGTTCATTATGAGAATGGCCAGCCCAAAGAGGTGACTGACATTGTTGTTGCCGCTCAACATGACCCTAATGTTAAAATGAATAAACTTCGTCAAGTGATTAGAAAATATGTAATTGAACCAATTTGTCAAAAATATATAAGCTCAAAAACAAAAATCTATATTAATAATACTGGTCGTTTTGTGATTGGCGGGCCAGTTTCAGATACCGGCGTGACTGGTCGAAAAACTCAGGTTGATACTTATGGTTCAATTTGTCCTCACGGTGGTGGTGGTTTTTCTGGTAAGGATCCGACAAAAGTTGATCGATCAGCTGCCTATATGGCTCGCTATGTAGCAAAAAATATTGTTGCTGCTGGTTTAGCCAATAAATGCGAGATACAGTTAGCTTATGCCATCGGTGCTAAATATCCATTCGGTGTTTCGGTTAATACTTTTGGCACAGGTGAATTTCCAGAAGAAAAAATTGTTAAAGCAGTTAGACAAACCTTTGATTTATCCCCAGGGGGTATTATTAAAGAATTGAATTTGCTTAGACCGATTTATCGGAAAACATCGTATTTTGGTCATGTTGGTCGCGAAGAAAAAGAATTTCTTTGGGAAAGAAAAGATCGAGTTAATAAATTATTGAAAAATTTAAAATAAAGACAGGTTGGTTTTTAATTTTTGAGGCAACAATATTCAAGGAAATGGTTTCGGGTTTATAGTCACGATAACTAGTTAATTAGTCTAAGGTTTATGGTCATGGCAACCAGCTTAATCTAAGGTTATGGTCTGTGGTCAACTAACAACTAAAGACTATTTTCTAGATCAAATCAATAGTAAGTCCAACAACCAGAAACTAGCCTCGCCTTAGATTCTAAAATCAAATTAAGTTGATAATTTATTTATTTATGAAGTATAAAAGAAGAATTTATTCTTTGCCTAATATTTCGCCAGAAGAAAAAGCAGTGACGTTTGCTAAGTGTTCACGTTCACCGCTTTCTTTTTATGAAATAGCAGAAAAATTATCTCAAGAGGAAGCTGAAAAATTTAACAAAAAATGGGTAATTGATTTTGGTCATGCTTCAATCGCCGAACACGCTGTTGTTTCGTTGGCCGTAGAAAATGTTTCTATCTTAGCAACCAAAATTATCGAAGACAATCGTTTTGCTTCTTTTACTGAAAAATCAACTCGTTATCAAGTTTTTGAAAAAAATAAATATTATTTTCCTTTAAAAATAAAAAATTCTAAATTTGCTGATTTATATCAAAAAACTATTGAGTCGTTAATGAACTTTTATCTAGATTCATTTAATAAGATATTTGAAATAGTTAAAAAAGAAAATCCCATTAAAGACGGCGCGGTAACTGGCTTTTATCTTTCACAAATTAAAGCCAAAACTTGCGACATTGTTAGAAGCGCTTTGCCTTTGGCAACGCTGACCAATTTGGGCATGACGATTAATGCTCGTTCGCTTGGGCACTTAATTGTTAAAATGTTTTCTCATTCTTTGGACGAGGCGAAAGAAATTGCTCAAGAATTGAAAGACACAACAATCGGGCAACTTCCATCTTTAATTTCTTGGACTAAGGAAAATGAATATTTAAAGAAAAACCCAGGCGAGATCTTGCCAATTATCCAAAAGTATGTTTTAAAAATTAAAAAAAGCAATCAAGAAGTAAGGTTAATCCATCATGATAAAGAAGCAGAAAATAAAATTATTGCCGCGCTTATTTATCGATTTTCTTCTAAACCTTATTGGGAAACATATAGATTTGTTCAAAAAATGGATTGTAAAGAAAAAGAAAAAATTATTGAAAAAGTTTTGTTTAGAAGAAAACCAATGGAGCCAGTGCCGAGAGAATTTGAAAATATTTTTTATACTTTTGACATTTTAATTGATTATGGAGCCTTTCGTGATTTACAGCGACATCGGGTTTGTACCCAAATTAATCAGCAACTAACAAATGAATATGGTTATCTTGTGGCGGAACCAATAAAAAAATATAATTTAGAGAAAGAATTTAAAAAAACAATGAAACGGGCGGAAGGCGCCTATCAAAAAATTTATCAAAAATTTCCTAATGAAGCTCAATATATTTTGCCGCTAGCTTTTCGTAAACGAGTGTTAATGACTTTAAATTTAAGAGAGCTTTTTTATTTAATTCCTCTTAGAACATCAATAATGGCTCATGCTTCATATCGTTTGATTGTTCAAAAAATGTACGATCAGGTTAAAAAAGTTCATCCTTGTTTAGCAAAATACATAAAAGTTTTTAGATGAATAAAAATTGTGGTAAATTAATTGTAATTGAAGGTTTAGATGGAACCGGCAAGGCGACTCAAACTAAAATTTTATTAGCAAGACTTAAAAAAGAAAAATATGAACCAGTGGTTTTTGATTTTCCCCAGTATCATCGATTTTTTGGTAAATTAGTCGCAACTTATTTAAGAGGCGAGTTTGGCCAGGCTCATCAAGTTAATCCTTATTTTGCCTCGATGCTTTATGCTTTAGATCGCTGGTCAATTAGTCAAAAAATTAAAAAGTCTTTAGAAGAGGGAAGGATAGTCTTGGCTAACCGATATTCAACTGCCAACTTTTTACACCAGACAGGAAAAATTAAAAATAAATTTGAAAGAATAAAGTTTTTAAAATGGCTCGAAAACTTAGAATTTGTTTTTTTAGGTATTCCTAAGCCGAACTTAGTCATATTTTTAGATTTACTCCCTTATTTTGGAAAAAAATTAATTAAGAAAAAAAATCAGAGAAATTATCTAAAGGGCAAAAAACAAGATATTCATGAAAAATCAATTAGTCATTTAAAAGATGCCAGAAATGAATCAAAACATTTAATTAAAAAATATTATTGGCGCAAAATCATTTGCTTTAAGGGTAAAAAAATATTAACACGTCAGGACATTGCCAACAAGATTTGGCTTAATCTTGAAAAATATAAAATTATAAAAGTTTAATAAATTGGATGAAATATAAATTAATAATTGGTTTAGAAATTCATCTTCAGTTAGCAACGGCTTCTAAGATGTTTTGTGATTGCCCAAATATTTCTTTAGAAGAAAAGCCAAACATTAACATTTGTTCTGTTTGTCTTGGTCAGCCAGGCGCTTTACCAATTTTAAACGAAAAAGCGCTAGAAATGATTTTAAAACTTGGTCTGGCTTTGAATGGTCAAATTCAAAGAAAATTTTATTTTGAACGAAAAAATTATTTTTATCCGGATTTACCCAAGGGTTATCAAATTTCGCAAAAGAAAGTACCAATTATTAAAAATGCTGAAATTGATTTGGGCGAAAAGCAAGTAAAAATAATTGAAATACACCTAGAAGAGGACACTGGTAAAATCTACCATCAAGACGATGGGGTCAATCTTGATTTTAATCGAGCCGGCGTTCCTTTAATTGAAATTGTCAGTGCCCCAGAAATAGAAACCGCTCGTCAGGCTAAAGAATATTGTGAAGAAATACAGGCAATTGCTAGAACTTTAGGAATTTCAGAAGCTAATATGGAAAAAGGGGAAATGAGATGCGAGGTTAATGTTTCATTAAATAGTGGTGAAAGAGTCGAGATTAAAAATTTAAATTCTTTTCGAGCAGTTGAAAGGTCAATTGAATATGAAATTAAAAGACAAACGAAAGTTTTAGAAGAGGGGGGATTCGTTTTTTTAGAAACTCGTGGTTGGGATGAAAAAAATAATAAAACAATTAGTCAAAGAAAAAAAGAGGAGTCTGGCGATTATCGTTATTTTCCAGAACCAGATTTGCCAGTTTTTGAAATTGATGACGATTTATTAAAAAAAATTAAAAAATTATTACCAGAATTACCAAGCGAAAAGAGAAAAAAATTAACAAATCAATATGGCTTTAGTCAGTTGTATGCTAAAATATTATCTAGGGAAGATAAAATTTTAAAATTTGTCGAAGAAACAATGGAAATTTTAAAATCAAAAATGGTTGAAATAACAGAAGGGGATGATGTAGTTGATGAAGAAAAAATGTCTAAAAAGGTTGGCGATTGGATAATTAACAAACTTTTTGGCATGGAAACAACGATGAGTAATAAGTTTTACGAGAAAATCAAGGCTAGTGATTTTGCTGATTTTATGTTTTTAGTTTTGTCGCGAAGAATTTTTTCTAATCAAATGGCGGAGAATATTTTGAAAAAAATGTATAAAACAGGCGAGACAGCTGAGGAAGTTTTAAATGATGAATCAATGCAAAAAACAGATGATTGTGATCAAATAAAAAAAACCGTCGAGTTGGTTTTGGAAAATTATCCTGAGGTCGTGGTTGATTATAAAAAAGGAAAAAAATCAGTCATTAAATACTTGCTTGGTCAAGCAATGTTCGCCACTCATGGCAAAGTTGAGCCAAAAAAATTGGAGAAAATGATTTTAAAATATTTAGAAGAGTAAAACTTGTAAATAATAAATATTTATTTTAATTCAATTTTATAAAGATCATTTTTATTTAAAATAAAAATAATAGATTCATCTTCGTTCGTTACCATGTCTTGTAAATCTTTAAATTCTTCAGAAACAAATTGTTTTTGAAGGTTGCCATTTTTATCGTAAACTAAAATTCTTTTTTGATCTGGTTCCAAGAGATATAAATATGCTAAACTGGCTGATGCCAGAAGTTTTGTTGGTTTAATTGTCGGGGGGTAGGGATCGCTGAAAATAATTGGCTGACTTTTGCCTAAGAAAAATTTTAAAATTTTACCTGATTTATCTAACAGATAAACAGAACCATCAATAATAATAGAATTAATATTAGTTAAATTAATATTTTCTGTTATCCAGGGAAGCTCTTTATCGAAACCATCGTCATTTTTAAAATATTTAAAAATTTGATTATTTTTAGTATCTAAAATATAAAGTTTATTTTCATAAATTTCAGCATCAGTAATGTTGAAGTTTTTTCTTTGGGTTTCGATTTCGAGTAGTTTAGTTTTTTGGTTTATTAAATTAAGATTTTTAATTTGAGTTTCACCAACTAAAAAGATGTTATTTTCGTCGTATTTTATGGCTCGATTAATATAAAAATCATTTTTAATTATTAACGAAAATTCTTTATTTTTAGCGTTGTAAAGATAAACTTCATTATTAACTTGATTGATAATTATAAAATTATTATTTTGAAGATAAACAATTTTTTTTAAATCATCTTTTTTGCCTAAAGATGATAAATTAGTTATTATTTCTGGTTCGTTAATTTTTATTACCCCATAAATTTTATCAGTATTTTGTTCAAGATCATTTTTAATGTTTTTTAAAAGTTCTTTTTCGATCATAGTTCTTGCTTGCAGGGATGAAATTTGTTTTTTGAGTTCTTTAATTAATAAATCAACCGTTTTTTGGTCATTATAATTTAGAGCGGCATTTAGAAGGGCGTTATTTTTTTGAATTTCTTGTAAAGATAAAAAGAATTTTAAAGTATTTTCTTCCTGATTTTTATTTTTAATAAAGAGTATGCTGAAGGAAACAATTATAAAAATTATTAAAATTAAAGAGAAAATTTTTAAAGGTTTTGTAATTTTGGGTGAAAATATTTTTTTAATAAAGCTTAAATATAGTTTTGAAATTTTTATTTTAGAAAAAAATTTTATTTTTGGTGTTTGATTTGGTTTTTTGTCAACAGAAACCACATCTTTTTCTTTTTTTTCTATTGGCAACGATAATGTTTTTTCTTCTTTAATTTTTAATTGTTGAATTTCTGGCCCCCTTTCTTCTTCTACTCTTATCTTTAAAACATTGGGATAGCTAATATTTTTTTCTATTTTAATAACTGGTTTTTCTTCAAGATTTTGATTAGCTAGATTATCTTTTTTAATGGTCATTTCTTCGGGCATCTCTTTTTTATTTTCTTTTTTCAGCAATAAAGCTCCGACAGAAATTTTATCATTAAGATTTTTTAAAAGTGAGGTTAATTTTTGGGCGGCTTCACTGCCGGACAATTTATTTACTATTTGGCATAGTTTTTCAAAAACAAAATAATCTAAAAAATTAGAGGTTGAAAAAAAGAGGACATCGTTTTTTTCTAGGTTGCCACTAATAATTTGAGAAAAATTTCTGACGGTTGACGGATTTATTTCCTCAGAAACCAAATCAACGATTTTGTTTTTTTTAATAATAAACACTTGGGCTGAACCAACGGAGGTAAAATAGATTTTTTCATCATGGCTTAAACCGATAACCGCATTTAAATTTTTAATTGTATTTTCAAAATCCCTTGAACTAATTGATTCTTGATGAATTAGACGATTTAGTTTTTGTAGAGCGTTTTCAAAACTTTCTTCTAAGTTATCAGATCTAAGATCTCCCGGTCTATAATAATTTGTTCTTAGCCCATTGATAATAATTTCAAAGACTTCTTCGGCGATATTCAAAGATTTATTTAAATGGTTGTTAGTTAATTTTATTTCTAATATAAATAAAAGCTCGCCAAACATTTTTCTTTGGTGATTTGACGGAAAGAAACGATGACATCTAACAAACGACTTAGTTTTTTCTGGATTTGAAACACAAATTTTATTGGCGCCGATTTCCATCTTTATTAATTATTAATTTATTTATATAATATATATATATATTCTTTTCCAGAATCTAATGTGGCATTAGTTATTAATTATTAATTATTAGTTGACCAGAGACTATGACCCTAGACTAAACTGGCTGTCATGACTACAAACTTTAGATTAATTAACCCTAGACTATTTCTCGAATACTGTTGCGTTAAAAGTTAGAAACTAAGTATTATAAGTATTCAAAAAATAATATGTATTTACTGATTAACGATTCTATTATACCAGCTTTTATTGCCTTGGTCAAAAAAGATAAAATTTTAGCGGTGGTTAAAAGAAAAAAAACGGAAAGCATCCTTTTCGAAATTGTTAAAATAACTAAAAAAAGTGATTTTAACTGGAATTATCTTAAGGGAATAATTATATTTTCTGATTCGACATCATTTACGCAAACAAGATTAATAATAACAATTGCTAATGTTTTTGGTGAATTTTTTAATATTTCTCGAAGCTTTACAATAACAAAAGAAAATATAAAATTAGAGAAACTTATTAATCAAGGGATTAAAAAATTAAAAAATAAATTAATTTTTCCGGTTTATAGTAAAAAACCGAACATAACGAACAGAAAGTAATAGTAAAAATTAAAAAGCAAAAATGATCATTTAAGTGATTTTTTTTATTAGAAAAGTTATCCACAGAGAGTGTTGTCAGGTGGTAAAAAATGGTGTATTATATATTTGTAGTGGAAGGTTGTGGATAAAGGTGGGGATAAGTAATCACTTTTGTGCATAACTATAAAAAGATGAGTTTGATTTAATTTGATTATAGTAACTTAAAGTTTAAAGATAATTTTTTATGTTTATTGGTGAATATCATTATCGAATAGATGAAAAGGGAAGGCTTGCCGTGCCAGCTAAATTTCGTTCAGACTTGAAAAAACAAGTAATCATTACTCGAGGCATTGAAAAGTGTCTTATTTTATATTCTAAAAAAGAATGGGAAAAATTGGCAGTTAAGTTGGCGGGGCTACCGATTAGTAAAGAAAAAAATAGAGATTTTAATAGATTGATGTTGGGGGGAGCGATGGACGTTGAGGTTGATAGTCAGGGGAGAGTCATTTTGCCGGACTATCTTCGTGTTTACGCTAACATTAAAAAAAACGTTGTAGTTGTTGGTTTGTATGACAAACTGGAAATTTGGGACGAGGAAGATTGGGAAAAACAGAAATCTTCTTCTGAAAAAGAGAGCAAAATGATTGCGGAAAGTTTAAGCGAGTTGGGAGTTTAAAAATAAAAGTATAATTAAAATAATGTCTCACGTTTCTGTTCTTTTAAAAGAAGTGATTCAATATTTATCGCCCAAAAGTAATGAAAATTTTATTGACTGTACTTTGGGCGCGGGCGGACATAGTCTAGCAATTTTAAAAGAAACTCAACCAAACGGTAAGTTGTTGGGGATTGACTTAAATAAAGGGGCGATCGATGGATTTAATCGTAAATCTCAAGACTTAAAAATAAAACCTAGGGTAAACCTAAGGAATGATAATTTTTTTAATCTAGAAAAAATTGCTATTAAAAATAATTTTTTTCCGGTTGATGGTATTTTGGTTGATTTGGGATTATCGTCAGATTTATTAGAAAAAAGCAGGAAAGGGTTTAGTTTCCAGAAAAATGAGTTTTTAGACATGAGATTCGGCCAAGAAGGTCTAACGGCCTATGAAATTATTTCTCAACGCTCTCACCTTGAGTTAGAAAAAATTTTTAAAGATTATGGTGAAGAAAAGTTTTCTAAGGAAATAGCCTATGGGATTACTCGAAACAGACGTCATCAAAAAATCAGGACAACGAGCGATTTGGTTAAAATTATTGAACAGTCAATTCCACATAATTTTTCCAAAAAAGGAAAAATAAAAATTAATGCCAGAATTTTTCAAGCCTTGCGTATTGCGGTTAACAATGAATTAGAAAATTTGAAAAAAGTTTTAACAGAAGGAGTTAATCTATTAAATCACAACGGTCGAATCGTTATAATTTCCTTTCACTCGATAGAAGACAGAATCGTTAAAGATTTCTTTCGTCAAAAAAAACAAGAAAACATTTTAAAAATTTTAACTAAAAAACCAATCTTATCATTACCCGAAGAAATAAAAATTAATCAGCGATCACGTTCAGCTAAATTAAGGGCAGCTTTGAAAATATAAAAATTAAAATAAAATTTATGTCAATTTTAGTTAAAAGAATAAACAGTGTTTATGAGACGACCGCCCTCAAAAACAAAGAAGTTGAGCTGCACAACTTAAAGAAAATTTTTAAATTAAATATTGTTATTTTAATTTTTATATTTTTAGTTTTATTTTTTTATCTAATAGAGATAAATCAAGTCATTACTTTTGGTTTAAGGATTAATGAGTTAGAGAAAAGTAAAAATAATTTACAAAAAATAAACAAAGAACTAGAAATAGAAAAAATTAAATTAGAATCACTTAGTAATGCGCAGAATCAAATTTTAACCCTTGGTTTCGTTAAGGTTGATAATTTAGAATACTTAAGACCAATGGCTGGCCTAACCTTAACGCGGAAATAGCTCGTAGAGTTATATGCCTTCTCGATTATCAAGAAAATTTAATGATTGTCATTTAAGAATTATCATTGTCGGTACAATTTTTTTTATTTTATGGATAATTATCGTGATTCGCTTAGCCCAATTACAAATTATTGAATATGGTAAATATAAAGAAGCTTCTCAAAAATTAAGGACTATTGAAAAAGAAGAAACGGGAGAGAGGGGTCAAATTTTCGTTGAGGAATTAAATAAAAAAATTTCGATTGCTCTAAGTTCTTATCACTATACTTTAATTGCTGAACCAATTAATATCAAAGAATCCGTCGAAGCGGCTGTTAAAATTGCAGAAATTTTGGACATACCAATTGATGAAGAAAATGAAAATTTTAAAAATTTATTAATTAAGCTGTCTAAAAAAAATAGTCAATACGAGATTGTTCGAAAAGATTTATCTCAATCTCAGGTTGAAAAAATAAAAAATTTATCATTAACTGGACTTTATTTTGAAAAAGAAATTAAACGTTTTTATCCAGAGGGAAATTGTCTTTCTCATTTGCTTGGTTTCTATGGCTATCGTGGTGATCAAAAAGTAGGACGCTATGGAATTGAAGAGTTTTATGAAAATATTCTTTCCGGGAAAGATGGAATTATTAAGGGAGAAAGAGCTCGGACAGGTGCTCTTATTTCCACAATAGAAAGCACTGTTAAGGAATCACAAGATGGTTCAGATATTGTCTTAACGATTGACCGGACAATTCAAAGTAAAAGCTGTGAAATTTTAGAAGAATCAGTAAATAAATTTGGAGCAGAATCCGGAACAATTATTATTGTTAATCCTAAAACTGGAGAAGTTTTGTCGCTTTGTAATTTTCCTGGCTTTGATCCCAATCAGTACTCGTTGGTTAAAGATTTTAACTTATTTATTAACTCAGCGATTTCTCATTATTATGAACCAGGTTCTGTTTTTAAGGTGATTACCTTTGCGGCCGCTATTGATGATGGCAAAATTAAACCGGATGATAAATTTGAAGATACTGGTTCAATAAAAATTAGCGGACACACGATTAAAAACGCGGCTGAAAAAATTTACGGTAAAGTAACGATGCGCGAAATTTTAGAAAAATCAATTAATACCGGAGTAATTTTTATTGCTCGACAGATTGGTTCTTCTGGTTTTTTATCTTGGGTTAAAAAATTTGGCTTTGAAGAAAAGACAAGGATAGATTTACCGACTGAGACCGTGGGGGATTTGCGTAATCTTTATCAAAAAAATGAAATTTATTTAGCGACCGCTTCTTTTGGTCAAGGAATTACCGTTACGCCAATTCAAATGTTGATGAGTTTTGCCGTTATTGCTAATCAGGGTAAGCTAATGAAACCATATATAGTTAAAGAAATTATTTCACAAAAAAATTCTTATCTTAGTAAACCAGAAGAAGTCAGACAAGTAATTTCTCCGCAAACATCAGAAATAATAAAAGATTTAATGATTTCGGCAGTAGAAAATGGATGGGGCAAAAGAGCCGGAGTAAAGGGATATTTAGTTGCCGGGAAAACTGGTACTGCCGAGGTCGCTCGGTCGGGTGGATATTCAAGTGAAACGATTCATTCATTTATTGGGTTTGCGCCAGCTGATAATCCTAGATTTGTAGCGATTGTTAAAATAGACAATCCAACCTTAGTAAATTTTAGTGATCAAACAGCTGCGCCAGCATTTGGGCAATTAGCAGATTTTATATTAAAATATTATCAGATACCGCCGACTGAGGAGTGAGGTTAAATGATTGTAAGTTATTGGTTTTGGTTGCCAGTTAAATCGAGAGTAATTGGTCGTTGGCAAGAAACCTAAGACTATAAATCATAACCAAATCAATGGTCATAACCAAAAACTAAAGGCCATAGTATAGTTAATAATTTATGCGACAAATAATTAAAAAAATTTTAGCCATTTTAGCTAAAATTATCATTAAGAAATATCGACCGTTTATTATTGGTATTACTGGTAGTGTCGGTAAAACCTCTACCAAGGATGCTATTGCTTTAGTTTTAAAAAACAAACTTTACGTTCGCTCATCGTTTAAAAATTATAATAATGAATTTGGCGTTCCCTTAACAATTATTAACGCCAAGACTCAGGGTAAAAATATTTTTGGCTGGTTGGCAGTAATTTTGAAAGGATTGGCTTTAATTTTTTTGCCATTAAAATTTTCTAAAATTTTAGTTTTAGAAATGGCAGCTGACAAACCCGGCGATATTCAAGATTTAATATCTTTGGTTCCTTGCCAGATCGGTGTTTTGACAAGCATTGCGCCAGTTCATTTAGAAAAATTTAAAACTATTGAAAATATTTTAAAAGAAAAGCAAAACATTGTTACTAATTTACCGGCTCAAGGTTGGGCGATTATTAACGGTGATAATCAAAAAATTACTGAGATAAAAAATAAAATTAAAAGCAAAGTATTAACTTTTGGCTTGAAAGAAGGAAACGATATCCAAGCCCTAGAGATTTCTTTGGTTCAAAAAGAATTAAATCAAGAAAATAAATTATTAATTGATGGTTTAAGGTTTAAACTTAATTATCATGGCAAAATTATTCCAGTTTTTTTGTCTAAGATAATTGCCCAACATCAAATTTATTCAGTTTTGGCAGCTATTGGCGTTGGCCTTGCGATGGATTTAAATATTTTAGAGATTGTCGATAATTTAAAAAACTTTTCTTCTCCCGCCGGTAGAATGAAAATAATTAGTGGTATTCATGATTCAATTATTATTGACGACTCTTATAATTCTTCTCCTGAAGCAGCGAAACTCGCGATTGAAACTCTTTCACAGTTTTTGACTAAAAGAAAAATTGCTGTTTTGGGTGAAATGCTAGAGCTAGGAGAGGCGGGTGAAGAAGAACATCGAGAAATTGGTCGATTAATAGTTGATAAAAAAATTGATA
>JAGXRQ010000119.1 GCA_018335675.1 Bacteroidota bacterium
TTGTATCCACTACTTCTCATTTCAGAAATTGTGTACCTTTGTTCTCTGGTTAAATGTTTCATTTTGCAACTTTTTTTTGACGAGGAAAGCCAATTAAACTTTATCCATCAGGACAAGGGGAAAGATAATTTCTTTCTCCTTTGTCTTGAAAAATATTATTTACTTTATATCCTCGTAAAAAGTTGCATTAATTACTTGAATTTAGGTAAGGTTATGAATTATTAATTTCAAAAAGAGAAAAAAATGATAAGCAGAAGATTTTTACCGTTAGTATTATTAGTGATTATTAGCATAAGTTGTTTTTGCTCATTCGCTAAAGAAGGCTATCACATTAAAGTTAATATCAATGGTTTAAAAGATACAACCTCCATACTTGCATATTATTACGGGAACAATCAATACATAAAAGACACTGCATATGTTGACAGTAAAGGATTTTTTGAATTCAAGGGTGACTCTACTCTTGGCAAAGGCATGTATATGATTGTTTTGCCCGGTCAGCAATACTTTGATATTATAATCGATAATGATCAATTTTTTGAAATTAATTCCGAATTAAAAGATATTTCAGGAAAGCTTACATTTAAAGGCTCCGCAGAAAATTCATCGTTTTATGAATACTTAAGAACTCTAAAGCCATTCTCTGATAACATTTCGGAATTAAGAAAAATAATGAATGAGCTCGAGCTCGGAACAGAGAGAAGAGAATCTGTGTTGAAACAAATAAAGGATATAGAAGATAAGGTTCATAGCTTGCAACAAGATTTCATAAAACAAAACCCCAATGGTTTATTTTCAGCTGTTTTAAAAGCCCAGCAGATTGTGCCGGTTCCGGAGCCACCTATGAAAGCTGATGGCACACCTGACAGAGAGCTGCTGTATTATTTGTTCTTGGATGAGTATTGGAAAAATGTTGACTTAAAAGATGAAAGACTATTAAGAACACCTATATTTCATCAAAAACTTAATCAGTTTTTCTCTTCGGTTGCAATACAAATCCCCGACAGCATTATAACAGCTGCCGACCGTTTAATAAATAAAACCAGAGGCAATGATGAAATATTTAAATATGTAGTTTGGTTTGTAATGAATCTTTCTGAGCGTTCTAACATTATGGGCATGGATGCTTTGTTTGTGCATATGGCTGAAAAATATTATATGTCGGGGGATGCATTTTGGGTTAGTGAAGAACAACTTGACAGGATTTCAAAACGTGCAATTGCTCAGAAGCCTTTATTGATTGGAGCAGTTGCTCCTGACATCACTGTTTTTACTCCTGAAAGAAAGACTATTTCATTGCATGAAATAGAATCAAAATATTTAGTGCTTTATTTTTGGGACTCCGACTGTTCGCATTGCAAAAAAGTAACTCCAAAGCTTAAAGACGTATATAACAAAATGAATAACAACGAACTGAAGGTTTTTGCTGTTAATACAGAGGCGAGCAGAGAAGACTGGCTAAATTATGTTGAAAAAAACAATCTTAATTGGATTAATGTGCATGACCCTGTAAACACAAGTGGCTTTAGGGAAAAATATGACCTTTTTGCAGTTCCAATTATATACGTATTGGATAAAGACAAAAAAATTATTGCCAAGAAAATCAATCCGGAGCAACTAGAAGAATTGATTAGTCATTACGAAAGAATGAATAAATAAATTCTATCTATGTTCTTTTCTTAACAAATCGTTTACCGATTTTACTGGATTAAATGTAATTAGAGGAACCTCAACGAATACCGTTATCCATTTGGCCATTGCACCATTCCATAAACCCGGAAGTTCGAGTGCTTTTAAGTCCTTTCCATTTTTTGATTTATAACTTATAAAACATGTTTCATTGTCAATAAACTGCCTTAAATCAAACTGTTCGCCATTCCATCCCCTTATTGCGCATACAAGGTCAACCGGATTAAAATGTGTAGCCTTTTTAAATATTAATTCTTGCCCTGGGTCTTTCATATTTACCTGCGACGATTCCACAATCTGCAAAGAAGCAGAATTGCTTTCTTGGTCAAAAACCCAGAATGGGCCTCCTCCCGGTTCTCCTTCATTCTTAACCATACCACAAACTCTTACAGGTCTGTCGAGAATATTTGGAAGAATTTCAATTCCTTCGGAAAAACTTTCAGGAATAAGAGAAGTATCTATATTTAATTTATCAATAACGAATTCTCTAACCTTCTCATAATCTTCTTTATTGAATTCATTTTCATAAATTTTTCTAAGAATTTCATGAATCTTAACTTGTAAATCAATTAACAAACCACCTATAACTTTTTTGTAGATAATAGTTGGTTCTTTTAGAGAATCAGGAACAACATTATCAATATTTTTTATAAAAACAAAATCACCATCGAGATCGTTAAGGTTTTCAATCAAAGCACCGTGCCCTCCCGGCCTGAAGTGTAAACTATTATCAGACTCACGAAAAGGATCATTGTTCATGTCAACAGCAATTGTATCTGTTGAAGTCTTTTGTAAAGAGAAACTAATCTCATAGTTCACTTCATACTGTTTTCCATACAATGGGACTAACTCATCAGTCAGTCTGGCAAAATGCTCTCTGTGGTCTGGCGATACAGTAAAATGAATATGAACTGTTCCATCTTGCATTCTAGCATAATTTGCACCTTCTACCAAATGCTCCTCAATAGGCGTTCTCACCATTCCCTTTTCAGCATAATTATGAAACTTAAGCAACCCTTTAGGCAAAGAGGCATAATCAAGTCCTGTCTCAGTAAGCAACAGCTCTAATATTAGCTTATAATTTTTAGAATGGTAGCATTGCTCAGGATCAATTGATTTAACTTCCATAATTTTTGCAAGATCGTTCCACAAAGCCAAACTACGCAACTTTGAAAAAAAGGCATTGGCTTCACAATTTTGTTTGCATAATTCATCAGGACTCACTCCGGCATTAAGCTTATCAAGCCAATTAAAAGCATCCTTAAACATTCTGGTGGCAGCACCACTTGCAGGAACAAACTTCACAACTGTATAACTCGGACTATTTTTTTCATAGATATCAATCCACTTCAGAAGTGATTTTTCATCTAGTCTAATAATTCCATCTCCAACAATAGCAGGGCGATCAAGTTTAATTGGAGAAATTCCTTTCTTAAATATCTCTAACTGGGCTTCAACTGATTCTAAGTTGCTACCCATTGCAGAGATTTGTTCTATATCTTTTTCAGTAAACATAATTAAAAAATTAAACTGTTTATTGCTGATTTATATTAATAGGTTTTGCAAGAAACCTTTCCTGAAATAATCTAATGTAATGATTGCTCTTAACCATCAACTCTTTCAATAATTCTTTACAGGCATCAGTGTTGAAATCATCATCAAAAATCAAGAATGACAAAAGTATTTCATTGTTTTTCAGGCTAAAGGTAAGATTTTTTAAAACATAATTCTGTTGCAGAACAAATTCATAAAACATAGCTATATTATCATCCGGCAGCAGGCATGTTGAAACATCAAAAACAACAAATTTTGATTTATTAGAATAAACTATTTTCACAATACTTCCTTGCTGTTCCAACTCCCAAAAGAAAGGCCCTGATCGTGATGTTACTGCATCAAACCCACACTCAGCGATAACACCTTCTATTTTCTTCACTATGCCTTCAGGTATATAAGCAGGTGGGTCATATTCTTCTAGGTTAAATTTATGTCCACAATTACTGCAATAACCATTGTTCAATTCTTCTATAAGCTGAACCCTGCGGCAAGATGAACATCGTATTGAATTTTTCTCCTGATAGCTGTAATACAAATCCAGGTTTTCACTAATGTAATAGAATGGCAACGCAAAACCTATATTTTCAGCTTCTTTAATTATCATAGTGTTGAGTCCTACAACTTCAGCATTAGCATTAAATAATGGACCGCCACTATTTCCCGGATTCAAAGGAGCATCAATCTGTATGTATTTTATACCATTATATTCTCTGTCAACTTTTGAAATTATCCCAGAAGTAGACGTATAATTCAAACTCATAGGATGTCCGATTGCCAATACCCTCTCGCCTTCGTTTAAAGGGCCTTCGGACAAATCAGGAAATTCCGCTTCAATACTTTTAGGCTTTTCAAGAAAAGCAATATCCTGCAAAATGTCGACATATAAAACTCTAACAGCTTTCTTTTTAAAATTCCTGCCTGAAATTACAACTTCTTTATTGCCTTTAACAACATGATAATTAGTAATAATAAGATCCCAACCATTCAGAATAAAACCACTCCCGAAGTTAAAGGGTGTGGATATCTGAACAATAGAATCCTTATATCTGTCAATTATTTTATTCATATCTCAGGCTGAGTAAAATTCAAATATGTAATCTCATTTAACAAAGACCTACAAAAAGAAGGCAAACTATTATAATTTAAATTTACACTTACTATTCCTAAATGCGGGTAATCTTTCCTTTCGTCATTTATTATCCGTTTAATTTCATTTTCAATTTCAACTTTATTCAATGAGTTTAATTTCTCATCATAAAAATTGTTCACAAAACCCATCTCACGAAAGAATTCCGGATATAATAAATTATAAATCAGCGTAATCAGCTTTTTTGTCGCCGGGTAAACACCAAAATAATACATACAATATCCAATAATGTACTCATTTAAACAGTCAGAATATGACTTATCTGAAGGCCTTGAAGTAAGCTTTGTATTTTCATCCAATTGCTTTAAGATAAATTCATATACTAGTTTGTGACTCGATGCTTCAATTATTGAAAATGTGTATTTATACTTTACAAAACTATTTATCAAATCATTGGAAGGCAGCTGCAAAACTTCATTCAAATATGATTTTATAGAGTCGAATCGTGAGGTTGATGAAAGGTTTTTTTGATTATAAGATATGAGGCTTTTATTTAATAATAATTTAACTTCTCCTTCTGGTGCAAGTAAAAAATCAATTCTAAATAACAATGTTAGCAGGTAATACGAAATAATAACCAAATCCTTTTCCTGGTCCATTTTGCCGATAATATCCAAAGTCTCGGTAATCCATAATTTCAGATACTTAATTTTTACATTAGAAAACTTTTCAGGTATTAATGGCTTATCAATATTGGGAATTAAATTGAACTCCTTTATAAAAGATTCGCTATCTGATGCAGAATTCATTGCAACTTCTTTTAGCACGAAAAAAAGTTTTTCAGGAGATGTTTCTCTGATTTTTGAATTTGACTTTAGAATAATTTCACTATTATCTATTGCATAACAGCTATAATGAAAATTATAATTTTTGGATAAAATATATCTGAATAAAGAAGGATTAAGTTGTTCATACCTTCCAAGTCTGGTATAAATCGAAATTTCATCATCAATTATTTCAAGATGAACTTTTTGTATTCCCTGCAAAATTTTATACTGTTGTTGATTGCTAAATTTACCGGAGACAATATTTTCCTGAGAGGAATCATTAAGATAATCCATTAGCACATCGATGCTCTCATTGTATTTGCCTGCATCAAAAAGCCTAATAGATTCGTTATACTTTCTATAAATTGATGGCGATTTATTACATGACAAGTATCTTCCAAATTCTACATCCGGCAATACTACTTTATCATCTGCAGAACTTTTCTTAAAAAATTTATTAAACAAAGCCATATGGTAAAATAAAATCGCCTTTAATCGGTTGGGCTTATAAAAACCAGTTCCAGACAACACCTTGAATCCTAATTTAATTATTGAAAGACCTTTCAGTCTTGTTTACACCGTCATACCAGGATTGGTTTGATTGGTGCTGCCTGGTTAATGGTTTTTGGAAAAAAAGGATAATCCAAAGGTATAATATTTTGTTTAAATAAAAAAAATGATTTCCCGGGAAATTTCTTAAGCAAAGTGCAAATTCTGACATATAATCATTTTTTTTAACATCGCCAAAAAAAACATCATAGAAAAAAATATTTTTTTTTACAAAGTCAGGAAGTATTTTTTCATTAATTTTCAAGCGGAAAATAAAAACAAAAAATATGCGCATTAACAGAATTGCTATTCAAAAGGAAAAATCGGACAGTATTGATACACCCGACTTAAGTTTAATGAACCCACTAATTTCAAAGTATAAGGGGAAAAGAGGCAACTTGATTCCATTGCTTCAGGGGACGCAATCATTATATGGATATATTCCAAAAGAAGCATTCCATAAGCTTAACAAAGAAGCGGGAATAGAGCTTAATGAAATGTATGGTGTTGCTACTTTTTATGCACAATTCAGGCTTAGTCCGGTTGGCAAACACATAATTAGGATGTGCCATGGAACCGCTTGTCACATCCAGAATGTTACGGCAATTACTGAGGCTCTACTCGATCATCTTGAAGTAAAAGACGGAGAAACTACACCTGATAGGCTTTTCACTGTTGAAACAGTTGCTTGCCTCGGTTGTTGTTCTCTGGCTCCAGTTATGATGATTGGAGATGAAACTTATGGAAAACTAACTCCTACCGAAGCAACAAAAATCATTAAGGAAATAAAACGAAATGAGTTAGGATAATTCATTGATAAAAAGATTTTCAATTTCGTAATTATTAAAACCGATATAAAATGAGTAAAACAACCATAATAGTAGGACTAGGCAGTTGCGGACTTGCAGCAGGAGCCGGAAAAACCTACAATGAGATAGAACGCATAAAAAATACTGACAAGCTTGATTTTGAATTGAAAAAAACAAGTTGTATTGGTATGTGTTTTCGTGAACCACTAGTTGAAATAATTGACGATAGTGGCACTTATCTTTATGGGAATGTTGATGTAACAAAGGTAGATGAGATACTGGAAAAACACATAAAGAACTTCTCTCCTATTCAGGAATACATTGTAAAATCTGACAAGTTTGATTCTCCGGATAAGGATTTTTTTGAAGGACAAGTTGAAATTGCGCTTAGAAATTGTGGGCATATCGACCCTGAATCAATTGAAGAGTATGAATCTAAAAATGGTTATGCTGCTATCAGAAAAATTGCAAATGAAAAGTTAAAGCCCGAAGATGTAATTCAAAAAGTATTGGATTCAGGCCTTAGAGGGAGAGGTGGCGGTGGTTTTGCTACAGGTATGAAATGGAAATTTGCATATAACAACAAAGCTCCTCAAAAATATGTAATATGTAATGCTGACGAAGGCGATCCCGGTGCATTTATGGATAGGTCTTTATTGGAAGGAGATCCTCACAGCATACTTGAGGGAATGATTATTTGCGGATATTCTATTGGTGCTTCGGAAGGATATATTTATTGTCGTGCTGAATATCCACTAGCTATTAAGCGATTGAATATAGCAATTGATAAAGCAAGAGAAAAGGGCTACCTAGGAAAAAATATTTTCGGCATTGAGAATTTTAATTTTGATTTAAAGATAAAAGAGGGAGCCGGGGCTTTTGTTTGCGGCGAAGAAACCGCATTGATAGCCTCAATTGAAGGAGAAAGAGGAATGCCACGTCGCCGTCCGCCATTTCCTGCTGAATCGGGATTATGGAAAAGCCCTACTAATATCAATAACGTTGAAACATTCGCCAACATTCCTTGGATTGTTTTTAATGGACCTGAGAAATATAATCAATATGGAACTGAAAAAAGCAAGGGCACAAAAGTTTTTGCGCTCACAGGCAAGATTAAACACGGAGGGTTGGTAGAAGTGCCTATGGGTATAACAATAAAAGAAATTATTTACAAACTTGGTGGAGGGATTCAAGGGGGCAAGAAATTTAAGGCTGTTCAGCTTGGTGGTCCTTCAGGTGGTTGCATCCCTGAATACTTATCCCACACACCAATTGATTATGATTCAGTAAATGCAACCGGTGCAATTATGGGCTCAGGTGGTATGGTAGTAATGGATGAAACTACATGCGTTGTAGATATTGCACGCTTTTTCCTAGATTTTACTCAGAAAGAATCATGTGGAAAATGCACATTCTGTAGAATTGGAACTAAAAGAATGCTTGAGATTTTGACAAGAATAACAAAAGGAGAAGGCAAAGATGGTGATATTGAAACCCTTGAAGAACTTTCACATTCAATAAAAGACAGCTCTCTCTGTGGTCTTGGGCAGACAGCTCCAAATCCTGTGTTAACAACCATAAAGTATTTTAAAGATGAATATGAAGCACATATAAGAGACAAAAAATGCCCGGCATTGAAATGTAAGGAATTAATTACTTATGATGTTATTCCTGAAAACTGTACCGGTTGCACTGTGTGTGCTAAAGGTTGTCCTGTGAATGCAATTTCAGGTGAACGAAAACAATTACATGTAATAGACCATGAAATATGCACAAGATGTGGCGTGTGCTTTACGAAATGTAAATTTAATGCAATAAAACTTAGTTAGAAAAGCTAAGTTCTAAATATATCAGCAAATATATTATCTTTGCCAAATGAAAACAATACAAGAAATCCGCAACTTATTCCAAGAGTTAACAGGAGCATCACAAGAGCAATTACTTGATGACTTATTAAAAGACTTTGAGTTAAAAGGTCAAGTATTAGAGAATGTGAAGCAAGAGCGTATAGAGAAAAGAATCATTAAATCATGTCCTCATTGCTCAAGTACAAAAGTGCACAAGCGAGGGAAACAAAAGAATGTTCAGATGTATCGCTG
>JAGXRQ010000120.1 GCA_018335675.1 Bacteroidota bacterium
AGGTGCTAATGAAAATATAAATGGGCTTATCAGGCAATACTTTCCTAAAGGGTCTTCTTTTGAAAATATTACTAATCAACAAATTCAATATGTTCAACACAAGTTAAATAACAGACCAAGAAAAAAATTGGGGTTCTTATCACCAATTGAGTTTTTATCATTAAATTTGATTAAACAAAAAGTTGCATTTGTGACTTGAATTCAGCATCCTTTACATTGAATGACAAATCATAAAATGCATTCAAGCATTCGAGCATTAAAAAAACATTTCCCTTTTCTGTCGCCAGCTCGTATGCTTCATTTATCAGTTTATTATATCTATCAGGATTTACAAATCCAATTTCCTTAGCAGTTTGGATTTTTCTAACAATCATTACACTGTCAGGTTCGTAATTATTAATTGATTTCTCAAGCTTTTGCGCATAAACATAACCGGCAATAATAGACATAACAAATATCAATAATGATATTGTTATTCTAAAAGTATTATCTGTATTAATTCCGGCTTGTTTCATTATTTAATGAAAATGTTTTTTCTTATGTTATTTGAAATCCCAAAATTAACAGTTTATTCTTCATTTCTGTGTCATTCTCATACATATTCACAATCCCCATAATCGACTCATTAATTTTGCTTTTTTTACATGACAAAAACGCTTCCCATTCATTAGTAAAACCTCCATTGGCAACCTCTTCGTATTTCCTCAGTGTGGCCTGATTCATAATCCATAATTTCTCGTTGGGAAATATTTTAATTTTGTAGTCATCTCTAAATTCAGGATTACTTGAAATGCCGTCGTATGGAGAAATCATTTTCACAATTCCTTTAGCATCAGTGAGAATGAAGGGTAAGTTTAAGCTACAGAAATCAACAGTCATAGATTGATAGTTTATTCTAGCCATTAAGAATCCACATTCGTTGGTAGTAAAACAATCTGTCAGGCTTGATTTACTTAAAGTATTTTCCATATTATTGAATACTTCATCTAATATTCTGTGAGGATCATGAATCATTTGCTCATTAACAACCCTGTCAAGCATTGTATTCACCATTACACAATAAAAGGCACCTGAAATACTCTTCTGTGGAGCATCAAAAACAGCAACAAAGATGTTGCCTCCACTTTCACATATCCAGAATGAACTATCAGATAAGGATTTTGATTGAGAAGGATAAACAAAAAAATCGTGAATAATCCCACTAGAAATAGTATAACTTGATTTCAATGCATTTTGAAGCATGGCAGCGTATCTCAGACTACTTTCTACTTCATCCTTTCTATGCTCAAGGTCCAAAACTATCTGATTTAATTCCTTTGCTTTTTCATTAAGTAATTCATTTTGAAGAGAAACTTCACTATCTTTTTCTTTAAGTTCATTATTAAGCAACTCCAATGTTTCTTTTCTATTATAAAGCTCATCTCTGTGACTCAATATAGCATCGTTTTGGTCACTAAGCATTTTATTCATCTTAGCTTTCTTTCTAATGAGAAATAAAATAATTACTAGAAACGAAACGAGCGCAATAAAAATAAATAGAGTGGAATAAAATACAAATAAGGATTTTCTTTGAGTAAGCAGATCCAGTTCAGATTTCTTCAAAAGAACATTTATGTGCATTTCTTCAATTCTTTTTTCTTGTTCCGTTTTAATTTCAAGTAATCTATTTGTTTGGCGAACAGCATTAATACTGTCAGTTATCGATATAAATAAATTATAATACTCAAGTGCCGATTTATGATTACCAATTTTTTCGTAATTTTTCGACAGCATCTCATAATTTGTTCTTTGGAGAGGCAAAGAGCTAAGCATTATTCCCAACTGCAAACTTTTCAGAAAATATTCGTTTGCTTTTTTTACTTCACCAATTGCATTATAAACAAAACCTATATTAAATAGTACATTACCTAATTCCTGATTGTTTCCGGTTTTCTCTCTTATTTCCGCTGCATTTTTAAATAATTGAATCGCATTTTTATAATCTCCTTTATTATAAAAAATTATTGCCATATTATTTAAAACATTACCAACCCCAGGCAAATCATCTGCTTGTCTGTACAAGTCATGCGACAGTTGATGGTAATAAAGAGCATTGTCATAATCATTCAAACGCCTGTATACAGTAGCTAAATTATTTGCATAGTTAGCTATTGGACGAGGATCTCCTACAATTTTTGCTAAGCGCACAGCCTCCTTATAATATTCCAAAGCTTTATCAAGGTTGCCAAATTGATGATAAGACATCGCCAAATGATTATAAGAAAGGGCTATTTTAACGGTATCTTTTAACTCAATAAACTCATTAAGAGCGAATGCAAATTTTTCAATTGCATCAGAGAAGTGGCCTGCAGTATGGTGCATGTGCCCAATAACAATATGATGCTCAAGACAGTCTTCGATTTTTCCAAGTTTTTCTGCCATTTCAATTGTTAGGCCGCAATAAACCAACGCACTGTCATAATCATTAAACCGCCAATATGAACATATTTTTTTTAATACTTCAAACTTATGAATTGGGTTAATGTTTCGGTTAAACTCATCATACAATGAATCTATATTCTTTTCAACAGGCTGGGAAATGGAATAATTTATATTGTAGAATAAAAAAAAGGCACATATAAAAAAGAGGCTTAGATTGATTTTATAAAAGCCTCTTATAAGTATTCTGAATTGTTTATAGTCGTTATTTCTTTTCTGTTGCATCAATATAATGCATTAAGATAGTATTTAATTCCTTAATATTACGTTCACTTTCCTGCAACTTTTCGTTTAGTTGTTCAATTTCCTCTCTTGCTTTTACTAGTTTGCTTTGAGTTTTATCACCAATTCTAGTCATTTTAAGTGTATCATTAAGCAAAGAAGAGTATGCGTTTATTAAGTCTGCAAATTCTATCTTAAGCATTTCAAAGCTAAGATTTTCAAGTTCCAGAATTCTGTAGCATCTGTCGATGCGTTCAAATTCAGGCTTAAAAATTTGCCTGAACGATTCTCTATCGTCAATTTTCTTTGTCATTATATCAAATATTTAAAATGAAACATACTCATGAGGTAATTCAAGTTCCACAAACAACTCTTCACCACTTTCCAATATATCATCATCGTCTTTAGCATAGTGCCAGTTTACCTGTACTTTTCCACCACTCTTATGGTAATTCTCTAAAATTTCAAGTACTATTAGAAAACATTTGGATGTACTTGTGTTAAAATAAGTTATGTGAAAGTTTAACTCAAGTGGTTTTTTTGTAGTTTCAATATACTCATTCATCCAATCAAGTAAAGGCTGGTAAAACTCTACTGAGTTTTCAGGATAACTAGATCCTTTAATTTTAAGTTTACCAGAATCTACTATGAACTCAACACTTGGAGTATACTTTGTCTGTTCAATTATTAAATCTTTCATGTTTTCAAGATTATATATTTATGTTATAATTAGTTTTCTGTCAATTTTACTTTAAGTATAAAATAATAATTACCATCTTCAAGCTGAATAAAATCAAATTCCATTGGAGTGAATGTTTTTCTCACAATATCTATCAATCCAAGCCCTGCTCCTTTGCTACCTTCTTCTGTTTTCAATCTTCTTCTTATTATGTAAAGCTGCTTAAGCTCTTCTTGTGTCATTCTGTTAATAAGTCTGCATTTTTCACTTATATGTTCTTTTTGTCTTTCACTAATAAGGTTTTTAGAAATTATTTCATAAGCCCCTTTATTTTTTAACAACACAATATTACCTATTCCATATGATGTGCCATCTTCAACAACAAACTTCTCAAGTGAATAATGCAAAATATTTTGTGTCATTTCAATAAAAACAGCAAAAATTCTTTTCACAAGAGGTTGTGCGCAATAATAAGATAATTCTCCCCTAACTGTTTCTCCCAAACTAACAATTAAATCCTGAGACAATACTCCGTTGAAGGCAAATATCACTTCTGACCCGTTTGCGGGATAGAATACAGAGTTGAGGTAGAGTTTATTCTGCATAGTTACCTTTATCGGCAGGAATAAATAAATAGTATACTTAACTTGACAAAGTCAAAAATAATAGAATTATTTTAATTTATGTAATAAAAAAAACAATTTTAAAGTAAAAAGTTAATTTTTCAACAACTGTTTACAAAGTTCGGTCATTAAGCAAAGGCACAAAACGAAAATATCCACAGGTTTTAGTGTCAAAAACACCATCCTCGACTTTTATTATTTTCTGCATTTGTTGAGTGTCTCCAACTCCAACAGGTATAACAAGAATGCCACCAATTTTTAGCTGTTGCAACAATGCTTCCGGAATAAATGGAGCTGCAGCTGTGACTAAAATTTTATCAAAAGGTGCAAAGGTTGGCAAACCTTTATAACCATCACCATAGTACATTTTAGGAAAATAATTCATTTGTTCAAGCAATGGTTTCGTTTTGTTAAATAAGGTTTTTATTCTTTCAATTGTATAAACCCTTGCGCCCATTTCCAGCAATACACAAGCCTGATATCCGCTGCCTGTGCCTATTTCAAGCACCTTATCTCCTTTTTTTATTTCCAATAGTTCTGTCTGAAAAGCAACAGTATATGGCTGACTAATTGTTTGACCTGAGCCAATAGGGAAAGGCTTATCTTGGTATGCAAATTCCACAAAAGAAGAATCCATGAAAAAATGTCGAGGAATATTTTCTATTGCAATTAGTACATTTTCATCCTTAATCCCTTTACTTCTAACTTCTTCAGCAAGTTGCTTTCTTAGTCCTTTATGTTTATAAGTATCTTTCACTTGTTAATTGTTTACAAAACCATTTCGTTACAAAGTTATTCACAATAATTCATTAATAATTCACGAAAATAATAATTTCACACGCTATAAAAAATTTTACATTTGCAAAAATGATTTATTAACAATAAATAGCCTTATATGATGAAGTTTGGAGTTCTAGGTGCCGGTCATCTTGGAAAGATACACATTAAATGCATTTTAGCGTCTGAGCATATTGAATTAGCAGGATTTTATGATCCAGACGACACAATAGCTGCTGACGTTATTGAAATGTATGGAATAAAACGATATCAAACTCCTGAAGAGCTTATTGAGGCAAGCCAGGTAATAGACATTGTATCGCCCACAACCTCACATTACGAGAATGCATCTAAGGCTTTAAAGAAATCACGACATGTGTTTATCGAAAAGCCGCTAACAACCAGCCTCGATGAAGCCAAAAAGCTTATTGCTCTTGCAAGAGAAGCAAATGTTAAAGTACAGGTTGGTCATGTTGAAAGGTTTAATCCAGCTTTTATTGCAGCGTCAAAGCACATTTCAAATCCTATGTTTATTGAAACACACAGGCTAGCCCAATTTAATCCCAGGGGTACAGATGTTCCTGTTGTTTTAGATCTTATGATTCATGATATAGATATTATTTTAAGTATAGTTAAATCCGGAGTTAAAAAAATATCTGCCAGCGGCGTTTCAGTGGTATCAGATAGTCCTGACATTGCTAATGCCAGATTAGAATTTAATAATGGCTGTGTTGCAAATCTAACGGCAAGCAGGATATCTATGAAAAATATGAGAAAATCGAGATTTTTTCAGAAAGACAGTTATATCTCTGTCGATTTTCTTGCAAAAGATGTGGAGATATTCAAAATGAAAGACTATGATGGCGAGAATCCTTTTGCATTAGTTTTAGATTTGGGTAAAAACAAACCCAAAAAACAAATATTAGTTGAAAAACCTGAGATAGAACAGATTAATGCCATACAAACAGAGTTGGAAACATTTGTAGAATCTATTGAGACAAATAAAGAACCTCTTGTTACCATTCAAGATGGATATAATTCGCTTGAAGTTGCTTATAAAATAATTGACAAAATTCAAAAGCCATATTCAGCAAATTGCATAAAGTGAAATAATTAAATATTATCAAAGGCTGAATTCAAGTCACAAATGCAACTTTTTGTTTAATCAAATTTAATGATAAAAATTCAATTGGTGATAAGAACCCCAATTTTTTTCTTGGTCTGTTATTTAACTTGTGTTGAACATATTGAATTTGTTGATTAGTAATATTTTCAAAAGAAGACCCTTTAGGAAAGTATTGCCTGATAAGCCCATTTATATTTTCATTAGCACCTCGTTCCCATGAA
>JAGXRQ010000121.1 GCA_018335675.1 Bacteroidota bacterium
CTATGCGTTCATAAAAATACTGCCATGCGTGAAATGAAGGTCCTGCATAGTATGGTGCTCTATCATCCCATGCTTGTGTAGTATCTTTAAGAATATCTCCGCTTTGGACAATCTCAATTCTATGTGATGTGCCTCCATAGGTAAACCATTCATTAGTTAAACCTTGCAGCCCCACAATATTTTCTGCCGGTATGCCGCGGGCTGTTTGGTAGTAATTAGCTATCAGTGCTGATGTATCAGAATTTGAGTTGAAGACAACTAATACATGAGATGAATCGGGAAAACCAGCATAAGTTTGCGCATCCGTTTTTGTTAAACAGAAAAAGCAAACAAAACAAAAAAGACAAAATCGTAACATATTACCTCCTATTTTAACATGATTAGTTTTTTAATTGCCGAATAACCTTTGTCTGTTGTCATTCGGTAAAAATAGATTCCTGAACTTAAACCGCTCGCATTTACGTTTAATGAATGATAACCAGCATCAAAGCTTTCATTTATCAATACAATTATTTCGTTACCAAGAATATCATAAAGAATAATTTTTACATTTGATTGGATTGGAACTTCGAAAATAATTTTAGTGACAGAATTAAAAGGGTTAGGAAAGTTTTGACTTAGTTTAAAATTCGTTGGCACAGCAATATTTGCTTCAATATGATTGCTGAAATTATATGATCCATCAAAATCTATTTGTTTCAGCTTGTAATAATACTTTCCAGATATTTCAACATTATACATAAATTTATATTTACTAATGGAAGTGCTTGTTCCTTTTCCTTCAATGAATCCTATCTTTTTCCAATTTGTCAAATCGTTGGATTTATAAATCTCGAAACCGTAATTATTGGTTTCGGTAGCCGTTGACCATTTAAGTATTATATAATTATTTTGAACTTCTGCATTGAATGAACTAAGTTCCACTGGAACAATCATTGTATCCAAATATTTATAGATGAGTCCTGAATATCCAATAGAATATCCAATATAGTTTTGTGGAGCATAAAATTTTCTTAAACCAATATTTCGCAACTCTAAAATTTCATCCCAAATATTTCCACTATCAGTAGTTTCATACACCCCATCACCTACAATAAAGCCATGTTGTTTATTTAACCAGCCAAAACTTCTTATAATGTACTGAGAATTTAGTTGTGCAAACCAGTTATTACCAGAATTTGTTGTTTTATATAATTTCAGAAACTCAATTATAAAACCAACTGTATCTATGAAATATATTTCATCGCTGAATAAAGCAGGAATATCTGTTCTTTGTATCCAATTCGTACCTCCATTAGTAGTTTGCCAAATGTAACGGCTTGTTGCCCAGCCGTTTAATGAATCAACAAAAAATATGCTTGTGTAACTGTCTGAGGGATGTGTTATTTGTACAAACCAGTTTTCACCTCCATCTGTGGTTTTTAATATACTTCTTCCGCTTGTAGCCCAGCCAGGTTGGTTTGTTACAAAAAATATTTTACCAGCTCCCAATCCAAGTGAGTTTGTTTGATACCAATTATCTCCGCCATTTGTAGTTTTATAAATTTTATCTTCAGCTATAAATCCGGTTAGACTATCGAGGAAAAGTAAATCAACGCCACCTGGTGCACCAGGTACACTATCCCAACTTATTCCGCTATTCGTTGTCTTATATAATTTTGCGGGATCTCTTACTACAATAAAACCTTTATCCTCATTTATAAAGTGTACATCATTTATATTATCCGTGAAGAATAACTTTTTCCAACTATCGTATCCATTGCTCGTTTTATAAAGTCTTAATGCATTACCCGCAGCATAACCAATTCCATTTGGTAAAAGGTTTAACCACCAATCAGCATACACTGGGGCGCTTGCCCACCAGATTTGTCCTCTATTTTCCGTTTTTCTTATTGCCCAGTTTTCTCCTATTGCATAACCGGTATCGGCATTTATAAAAACAATACAATTAACTCCGTTCTCATAAATTAAATCTGGGTTCTGTATCCATGTTGTTCCTCCGTCGCTGCTGTAAACGTTCTTTCCATAAGAACCTCCGGCTGCTGCCACATGCAAGCTGTCTATTATATCAATTGTGTAAAGTGCTCTTGTGTCTCCGGCTTGTGTTTGTATCCATGTGTTGCCGCCATTTGTGGTTTTTAACACAATTCCCCCTCCGCAAGCAATCATTCCAAATTCTTCATTAAGAAAATCTAAAGACCAATAATGTTGGTTTAATCCAGCAGTTACCATCTGCCAGCTTTGACCGGCATCTGTAGTTTTAAGCAATGTTTGGTTCGTTCCGCAGACCCAACCGACGCTGTCGTTTAACATTTTCGCACCCCAAAGGTCTCTGCCATTTCCCACTCCACTAATAACTTGTGTGAAATTTATTCCTCCATCTATTGAACGGAGTATTGTGCCGTCATAGCCCGTTACTATTACTATCTCACCGTTATATGAATGAACCTTTAAGAGTAACGTTGTTGTATTTGAGGTAATTGTTTTCCAGCTATTTCCTCCGTCTGTGGTTTTTATTATTGTGCCTAAAACTCCTACTGCCCAGCCGGTATCTTTGTTTACAAAATGCAAACCCATATAATCAACTCTCGGCACTTTGGGGTTTAGTTCTGTCCAAACACCGGTACTCTCAAGCGGAAATAATCTCTTCTTTTCTTCAAATAAATTTTTGTTTTGATAATACTCATCATAGCTTTGATAACCGTCTATTAAGGGTATTCCACGGCGGTATTGGATGGGGAGTTCTTGTAAGTATGAATCCTCTCCGAAGTACGTTGGAGATGGTTGCCAATTTTTGTAGTTGCTGTTACCCGGTTTCGGTTGGGACTCTTGTGCGGTTATTTTATCATATTCATTAGGGGAAAGATAACTCTGGCTATAAACTACAAAGTTCATTGCCATGTAAATAAGTAACAATATTTTTGTGAGAAACTTTTTCATCTTGCACCATTGATTAATGTGAAAATCTCTTACTTTGTTGGTTCAAATATTGTGAATAGTTGATTGATAGACAAGATAAATCGGATGAGAACAGCACCTTGATTACGCATTCTTACGTAACCGCAGGAGTATCAAGCACAAACTTTCATTTTAAAGTAATCCTTGTCAAATTCTCATCTTTTCTTGTTTATAAAGCAGAGTTGGAATAACTTTGTACTGAAAATTTCACGGATTATTACTTAATATGAAAAAAATAATTGCTCTGTTTGGAATACTACTTTTTTACGGCTGCGAAGGTAAACTGCCGTTAAATAACTATATCGGTTATGATAACTATGAACTGCTGAACCAGGAAAGCAGTGTTGTTGTATTTCCGCAGGACTATGAAGGAAAAATTCTACTGATCGGGTTTATTTTTACTAATTGTCCCGATATCTGCCCCATGACCACGCACAATCTTCACCTCGTTCAGCAAGAGCTGAAAAAAGAAAATATTAATAACGTTCAAATTGCAGCATTAACATTCGACCCTGAAAGAGATACTCCCGGAATATTAAAAGAATACGCCCGTATCCGTAAATACGATTTAAGCAATTGGGATTTCTTAACCGGTAATAGAAAAGATATTGATACGCTCAAGTATTTATTTAGCATTGTTGCAATCTCCGGCGATACGACCTACACCCAAAGCGGTGATCCGATTTATTTCTACACACACAGACAGAATAACACTGATTGATACAGAATCAAAAATCCGGAAAGAATATAAAGGAAGCGAAATTAATATTGATGAGATTGTAGCCGATGTGAAGTATTTGAGGTGAGTTTGTTAAGAGAATAAGAAAAAGAGTAAGATAATGGGGCTGTCCAAAAAGTAAATTTTAGTGACGGTTTCGTGTTTTTGTGATTTTTCCGAAGGATCGTTCCGAGTGGCGTAAAAAAACTTAAATTATTTAAGAAATCTCTTATTGCTGCCACAAAAACACTAAAGCACAAAAGAACATGGGAACCATCCTTCGGACAAAAACTTTTTAGACAGCCCCAAGAGTAAGAGTAAGAGTAAGAGTAAGAGTAAGAGTAAGAGTAAGAGTAAGAGTAAGATAAAGAATTTTTAGAAGGAAGGAGTAAAAAATGTTACTTATAACTGTTGTGCTGAGTTTATTGCTTCAAAGCGGTGAACCGATA
>JAGXRQ010000122.1 GCA_018335675.1 Bacteroidota bacterium
TATAATTATAAATATCCAAAGAAATGATCCAATACACGGTAAGCGAGGTAGTATCAGTAAAACTACAGTGGAACATGCCTGGAACTGCTAAAAATAGCAGTCAAGTGCTGTTTAGCGACAAAAAAGCTGCTTTATCGTACATACAGGAGAGGGCAAAATCATATTTGATTTTGCAATTATCAAATTATATTGAGGTCTTGAAAAAGGCTAAAGCCGGAAACCCCTCTGAATTAACCAAAACACTTCAACACATTGTTAACAACCCTCAAAAAAATGCTGCTTATGCTGCTAATATAATAATGCAAGTCTTTGCTAATGGGCATGGAGATTATTCTCCCCCAATGTCAATATCTATTAAAATAAAAGAGAATTGTGATATCGACAAACTTCAAGATATTAAAGAAGATTTATTATTAACAGCAAGGAGGGTTTATAATGAGTTCAGACAATAAATCTATTATACAGTTAGCAAAAAACTTGCCAATAGCCGATGTAATAAGAAAAGCCGGATATTCTTTAACTGAGAAAAACGGTAAAATTACAGGGCATTGCCCATTTCACGATGAAAAAACTCCTTCGTTTTCAGTGTCCACCAAAAAAAACATATTCAAGTGTTTTGGGTGCGGAGTTGCCGGCGATCCGGTCAATTTCATCAAAAAATACAAGTTTGAAGATAATAACAAAAATTTTCCTAAAGTTTTGGATTGGTTTAGATCTGAATTTGCGATAGGCGATTCAGAAAGTGTTTCGTTTTCAAAGCCAAAGCCTATCAGAGAAAATACAGACAATACAACAGGACAATACATTATCCAAAAGAAAGAATTTACTCCGGCTGAGCTTTTGTTTTTGGGACCTAACGTTACCAAAGAAATATGCGAATTGTATAATTACTCAAGCGTTGAATATTATATTACCCCTAGCGGTCATAAGTATTCTAGCACTCCCGAATATTTCATCTTTGTTTTTGATAGTGGTAAATTCCAAAAACTAATACAACCTTTTGGCGACATTAGATTTTTATATGTTAATCACGACAAAAAGACCAAAAACTATGTTTATGGATTGCAGCAAATTCAAACCTATATTACTGAAACCAAAATAAATATAGCCTCAAAAATAGCTGATGATAATGAACTAGATGATTCTTCCAATGAGGTTGATCCAAATACAATAAGCTACAAATTGCCATATATAATAAAGGTTGCAGGGGAAAGGGACGCATTAAATTTGTTTTCACTAAACAAAAAGAGCAAAGACACACCAAACGAATATGAAAAACCTTTTTATTTTCCTGTTTGGCTTAACTCAGAAGCCGAAACCTTAACGAAAGACCAGGTATATACTTTATTTGACTTAGCGGATTCGGTTTATAATTTACCGGATATTGATAAATCAGGTATTCGCTATGCAAACGAACTTGCTAAAACACATTGGGAAATTAAAACTATCTTTTTACCCCAAGAACTAAAAGAAGGATATGATGAGAGGGGCTTTAAAAGAAAAGACTTTACTGATTTTTGCAAGAAATACGCAAAACTATCTACAGAAAACGGAAACACAATAGCAGATATGTCTATTGTGAAAACATGGTTTAAAAAGTTAACTACATCAGCCGTTCCTCTTAAGTTTATGTCTGAATATATAGAAAAAGGCAAGCTTAAATATCATATACACAATACTAGGCTTTATAATTTCTATATGGCTCACGGGTTTTTCACATATCCTTCCAACAACGATAAATCCGGCTATAAATTTATTAGAATAGACGGCAATGTTGTTGATGATATTCCAACTAAAGAGGTAATGGATTTTGTACATAAATACCTAAAGAACAATCATTTCAACGAAAATATTAGAGACGCACTTTTTAATAGCAATAAAATAAAAGAAAGCTCATTGCTTAATCTTGATCAGATAGACCTTGACACTAAGGCCGGTGGTATAGATTTTCAGTATATGTTTTTCCAAAATACTGCATGGAAGGTTACTCAATATGGAATTGATGAGCAACCTATCTCTCAATGTCCCAAATACATTTGGAAAAGTAAAATCCAAAATCGAAGCGCAAAAATTATAAAACCATTATTTGAGGTTGAATATTCGGAAGATTATTTGAAAGCTATAATAGATTATGAAGCGAGTAACGAGCAAGATAAAGCTAATGCAAAGGCATTTATAGATAGCTTCAAGCCCTGGGAAAAATTTTCTATTCAAACAAATGATAATGATTTTTCTTTTTTGAATTTTATTAAAAATACATCAAATTTTTATTGGGAAAAGGAAAAAGAAGGCCTTAAGCTAACAGAAGTTGAACTTCAAAAAACCAACCTGAGAATAATAAACAAGCTTTTTGCAATAGGTTATTTGCTAGTGCAGCACAGAGAACAATCAAAACCATGGGCGGTTGTTTGCATTGACGGAGAAAATGTTGATGAAGGAAAACATCAAGGCGGTACAGGAAAAAGTATTTTTCTTAAATTATTATCATATATTTTATCTACGGTTACGATTCCTGGACAAAACGCAGACCTAACAAAAGATAAGCACCTATACGAAAGCGTTACCAAAGACACAGACTTTGTAATAATCAACGACCTTCACAGAAGTGTAGGAATGCAGGATTTCTTCAATATTTGCGAAGGAGAATTCAGGGTTAATCCAAAGCATAGACCGGCTTTTATGATTGCATTTGAGCAGTCGCCCAAAATAGGCATAACTATGAATGGGGTTTTCCAAAATGCTGATGGCTCTACCCACAGAAGAACCCTTGCTTGTGATTTTTCAACGTATTATCATTCTAAATCTACAAAATATCCAGAAGAATTTAATCCAAAAATGGAATTTGGAAAAGACCTTTTTACAGACTACGATGATGAAGAATGGAATAAAGCCTATAATCTTTTAGCAAACTGCATTCAACTCTATTTAAAATTTATTAACGAAAAGATTAGCCCACCAACAGAACATATAGACGAAAGACAGCTACAAAGCGACTTAGGCAAACCTTTATACGAATGGGCAAATGATTTACTATTAGAATACTCTGATTCTGGAAGGACTTATAATGAAGAAAACTTAAGTAGAGAATGGCAGCTTGATGAGTTATACGATAAGTTTAAAATAGAAAAAGACTATTTCAACTTACCAAAGTATTTACAATTAAGATATAACAAAGACAGATTTAAGTCTTTGCTATATGAGTTTTGTTCAAAAAATGGAATTGTAATGAATCCTGAAACCGCAAAAGGCTATGAAAAAAGAAAAGGGGGAAGTAATGCACGCATTAGAAGAAGCGAGCAAGGAACGCTTAAAGAATATATCATTTTCGCTAAATCTAGTCAGCTAATCATCAACATAACACCTGAAAACGAATTTAGCCAATTATAAACAACGATCCACCATTTTAAAAAAATAACATATGTATAGAGAACCGGTAAGAAACAGGCTTTTTACTCTCGATGAAAGAGAGATAACCGAAAGGGTAATTCTTGGGAAAACCAAAACCTTTAATAGTGCTATTGAAGCGCAAAAACACGCTAGAACAATTGGCTCTTATTATTATCCTGTGCTAAAGCTTGTATATAATCAGGAAACACTAAAAAACGAATTTGCGAGTGGGGGCTGGGCTGTGCCAAATTAACCAAAACCTTATATAAACCTTATAAACATAATTATATGAAATGGATAAATAAACTATTAGATAAATGGGCTATTCAACGATTTAAAAGAATAGCAGTAGAAAATCTTACAATTACCGAAAAGCAAGTGAATGTAAAAAAAGGAAAAAGAAGATATACCCTTTTAGTGTTCATTACTCCGGCCGGCGAAGTTGTGTTTAATATAAACAGGTACTAAGATGTGTAATTGCGAAATAGAAATAACCAAATCCGTTGTTTTCAAATTTATCGAAACCGGAATAATGCGCAGAGCTACATTGCGCAAACCCTCTTTAAGGCTTTCTTTTTTTGGCACGTCCAAACGCAAAGAAATACCTATACAGGCTAATTTCTGCCAATATTGCGGAGAAAAGCTTACTGATAATGATGAAGATGATAAACCAGACACGGACAAATTATTTCTTACTCATCTGCTACATCACAAACTAAGACTACATCATACTTTATTAATGGAAAATTAGACAATGAAAAATAAATCTAAGGAAAATATGTATCCGTTTATTGACGATACATTCAACATCATAAAAGGCAAGTGCATGTATGGTTGTACTTACTGCTACCTTATAGCAATGGCTAAAAGATTTGAAAGGCCACAAAAACCCCCTATGCTTGACGAAAAAGAGTTTAAAACCAACCTTGGGCGTGATTTATTCATTTTTTTAGGCAGTAGTATAGAGATGTTTGCTCCAAACATTCCTGATTATTGGATTTTAAAAACACTAGAGCATTGCCACAAATACGATAATAAGTATATGTTTCACACCAAAAACCCTGCAAGAATGTTGCAATTTCAGCATTTAATGCCTCTGAATTCTGTGCTTTGTGTTACAATAGAAACCAACAGACACTATAAAGATATAATGCGCTTTGCGCCTAGTCCAGAAGAAAGGATTACGCCCATTCGGTTTGATATTGAGGTAAACCGCCGGCACAATCTTCATCTTACTATCGAGCCAATTATGGATTTTGATAAGGATGTTTTTGTTCGTTGGATTAATGAAATATACCCAGGTCCGGCCCAAATAAATATAGGTGCAGATAGTGGAAACAATAATCTGCCTGAGCCAAACAAAGAAAAGCTACAAGATTTTATTGCCGATCTCAAAAGCCTTGGCTTTAATGTATTCGAGAAGCAAAACTTGAAAAGGTTACTAAAATAAACTTATAAGTTGATTAAAACACAAATCTTATGAAAACAACAGAAATACAAGTTTTTGAAAACGCAGTAAAATTTGCAGAAGAATATATTTGGCTAAAACCTGTATGTGATTTCTTTCAAATCAACTACGAAAATCAAACAAGAAAAATCAAAAGCGATTCGATTTTGGCAAACCAATCGACAAAAAAGTCGAACAGTTTTTAGTAAATGCCAATACTATTGACGAAAACTTACAGGAAGATTTCGTCAAATTTCAGGAAATGATATTTGATTATTTGTATGGAAATGCAATAGATGAAGCACAAGCGAAATTAAATTACTTTAAGCTTAAAAAGGCTAAAAGGCTTTATTCAAAAATTGGAAAAGAAATTCAAAACCTCGAAAAAAGCGTTTCAGGCTATCTTGAAAGTAAGTTTGTGCAATGCTCCCTTGAATTTAAAGAACCGGATAAAATAACGGATAAAGCACAATAACCATGCTCACACAAACAAAACCAATGACCGACAAAGCCCTTATAGCAATATACAAAGAAATAGACCGGTATATTGATACAGGCAAAGATTATTACCACATACGCAAGGTAATAAAGCTCGAATATCCGGCAAAGCACCAAGCGGCCGCAAAGCAATATCTTGAAAAATGCCTCTATGCCGGCAAATTGCAAATGACTATTGATGATGTAAAATATTTTTAAACCTAAAACCTATAATTCTATGAAAACTACAGAGAAGGAAATTGAAAAGGCAAAAAACCTTATATCAAATTTTGAAAAGTTGAACATTATAACCCAAAAATTAGGAAGCATAATTAATTCCGGATTGCCTTTTCATATTGAGGTATATGGAGAAAAGGACAATCCAAGCTTGACAATAAAATACGAATTTGAAATAATTAGCACAGGACTAAAAGCAATGTATGAACAAGCAAAAATACTATTAGCTAACGCAACAAAAGAACTAGAATCATTATAAAGAAATGGAAAGCCCTATATCAAAAGTATATAACGAAGATTGTTTGATAGGTATGAAAAGATACCCTGATAAATATTTTGATTTGGCTATTGTAGATCCGCCATACGGCATTAACGAAAAAGGAAGATTAAATCAAGGTGCCGGCAAGCTAAAAAACAGATTTTTAAATAAATCAATAATTGATTGGAATTTTGCAATACCTACTCAGGAGTATTTTACAGAATTATCCAGAGTATCTAAAAACCAAATTATTTGGGGGGCAATTATTTTCATTTACCACCAACTCGATGTATTGTTGTTTGGGATAAGGTTCAACCGTGGGAAAACTTCTCTCAAATAGAAATGGCTTGGACTTCGTATGATTATCCTGGTAAGCTTTTCAAGCATTCAAACACAAGGGGGCAAAACAAGGAAACAAAAATTCATCCCACGCAAAAACCTATTAAGTTATATCAATACTGCCTAAGTCATTTCGCCAAACCAGGCTACAAAATATTAGATACTCACTTAGGAAGCGGAAGCAGTAGAATTGCAGCCTTTCAATATGGGTTTGACTTTGTTGGGTTTGAAATTAATCCCGACTATTTTGAAGCTGCAGATAATCGTTTTTCATTAATAACATCACAGCGTGGTGGGACAAAAGCGGGGAAGGTATAAAATATTTAGGGACCTTCAAATAAGGTCCTAATAGGTCCAAACTAATAAAAATCATTCATTATGCAAACAAATATTCAACCAACAGCATACAAACAAAACATAAAAGCCTGTACCGACAAAGTGATGGAGATACTTGTTACTAACGGCATTTGTTTTATTGATTATTACCTCTTTTTAGAACTAAATGAATCCCTGCAAAATAAAATGAGAGTGTTGGTTTTGTTTCACTCAGATATTGAAAGTAGGAAAATATTTATCACTTATACTCAAACAACAAACAAATGAAAACACCCAACACAATCACCGAAAACCAAATCAAGGAAATTGGCTATAAACTAGCCAAGAGCTACAAACACGACCAATATCACACTAACCGATATGAGAAGGGACGTTTGATGTTTGAGTTTACATACGAAAAGAAGAAATTACTTACTTGTGATTTAGTTATTCCTCCATTAGAGTGTACGCCAATTTCTTTTAGCGAGCTCAAACAAATTTCTGAATTATTGAGTAAGTGGGCTGATTAGTGTTAGTGCAACGTTTCGCAGTTTGGCGTAGTGGCGGATTTCGGAGCACTTCACTGTCAACATAGCACAAATGTTGATAGGAGCACAAATGTTCAATTTACCACGTCACCCGCCATTACGCCAAACTGCTGTTGCCTGCTGGCTGTGTGTCCTGCGTTACCACAGGGTACAAAGATACAATAGTTCTTTGAAATGGTAACAAAACTTTGATAAAGATGACAGACTTACTTGACAGAAACAGCAATGAGCTGACCCCGAATAAATGGATAAAGTCAGAGGTCTCACAAGAAACGAACAAGTAAGAAGTGGGCTGTCGGTAAAGATGTTCAGGCGTATTTACCAAACCGCCTTGTGGTGCTTGTATAAAGAGTATAGGTATTGAGCGACAAGGTCAAGGCATTATGGGTCGTTTGTATGATTACATAATGTATGGTGCGGAT
>JAGXRQ010000123.1 GCA_018335675.1 Bacteroidota bacterium
TCAGAATATTTGTCGTCAAAATCACAAAATTATTTGACTTTATCAATTATTTCTTGTAATTTCGCCAACTCAAAGTCTTTGAACGTCTTTGCGTTCTGAAAGCAAGTCTTTCAACGGCAATCCGCCAAGGCTTTGAATGTCAAATTTTTAATTTTCCTTAAAATATTCCTCCATCCAGTGTTGTCTCCCCGATAAACAAATAATCTATTCATTAAATAATCCTGAAAACAGGTTGTTTCAACAATTATGATCATTCAAAGCTGAATTGCATACAACGGTTGCGTGTATGAAACGTTGGGGAGTGCGGGCTTCGTTCCTATCCGCCGACACAAACGCCGAGGCGGGGCAGAACGCTTGATTTAACCACTTAAACCCCAATGTTTTATACACGATGTTACCAACTGGCCTTTATTGTTTTTTAATCATTTTTTCTATCAATTTTGCAGTGCCTCGTGCGTTCGGACAGACTCACTCTTTGACAAGTTTTGGTCGTGCGGTTGGCTTTTCGAGCGACTTAGCAATGTGTGTGGCTGTGAAGCGTGGGCATTACATTATCCATTCAACATCTTTATATTTTTCTTTCATCTTGTCCCAAAATCCGTTACTCCAATCCATTACAACCGATGGATTCCAATCTTTAGGCAAATCTCTCAAAATTGCATCAACCATTTTATTGCCGTTGCCATTAATTGGTGAATTAATATCATAAAAGTTAATATAATTATGAACTGGACTATACAATATTTGAACACCTATTGCTGTTTCGTGGTTCATATTTGTAATTGGCACTTTTGGTCTGTTTGGATAATTTTCACTCGAAGCTGCTAATGCTTCATCGCTAATATTTATGAATTTGATAAAATCCAATGCAGCAAGGTTAAGAGCCATATATACAATTGGTTTTGGCAATTCTTTAACTCTGGTAATTACCCAAATCTGCTTTCTATTTTCATTGAAAGGCGCAAAAAGTTTATCAAATTCCTTTCTTTTCACGGTTTATTCAATTTCTATTTTATCAATTTCTTTCATTAACCTGTCTGTTTCCGAAAGAGCAACAATTATTTTCTGATAATGCAAAATATCCTCAAATTCCAATTTGCGGTCTTTTCGGTCTTTCAGCCATTTTTGGGCTGGTTGGTAGCCACCTATGTAAAAACTCCAAGCTGTTAAGGGAACATTCGCAAAATATTGAGTATCGTTAATATAAACATTGCCTTGTAATGCCCCTGTAATTTCATTTTTAGGAATTGGAAAGTATTTTGGAATTGACACAACATTTTCGCCATCAATCGGGTATTGAGTAATGTATTTTTCAACCGTTGGGCTTTCTAATAAATGTATTTGCCGAATTTCTCCGCCCAATTGTACCAATTGCCAAAAGGTGTCTTTGTCTTTTGGGTACGGAATCCTCGGAAAATCAGTTTTTAAAAACTCTTTGTAATTTTCTCTATAATTCCTTGAATGTAAAACAGCATAGATGTAATCCAAAATATCAATTGGAGCATAGGTGTTCTCGGTCAGTTCTTTTTCGTTCGTAAAAGTTAAATCTAATTTGTCCGTAAATTCTTTTAGAATTTCTGAGTTAAAGTTTGGTATTCTTTCAATTGTTTGCTCTATGGTTTGTTGCCCATTATTGTCTGGATATAAATAAAGTGGAAATAAATTTACACCACCACGCCTGAAAATATTTGCATCAACTGGATTTTTAGAAACAGTAGTTAAACACCATTCAATATCTCCAATTGCTAAACCTTGTCTGCCAATACCAATTAAAACATTTTCTTTGCCTAAAACATTTTGGATTAACTCTTTTCTTGGATAGTCCATCATAACATAACTGAAATAGCAAGGTCTATTATCAAACGGTCTATAACCACAATGAGTAGCTTTCTTTTCCCAATTACTATCTGACTGAATTTCAGCTCTCGCCTTTGCTAATTTCCAATCACGATTATCGCTTATTGAATATTTTTTAAAAATGTCTTCGTTTGAAAGTTCTTTATTGATTAAGTCTTTTGCTCGTTTTTTAATTTTATTCATTTCAAAATCAATGGCAAATTCATCTCTATGGGTCTGAAAACCCATTACGTTAACCTGAAATAAATTTACTGGATTAAACCCTTTCTGATATTTCAATAATTTAGTTTCATCAATGTTTTTGAAAAGAAAACTACTTTTAAAAGGAGTGAAGTCATTAAATGAAATCGTTTTAATTGATTTTTCTGAAAGAAAATCATATTTTATATCACGTTTTCCAAATAAGTCGTAATGAAAAACTCTGCCTAATTCGTTTGATTTCTTTTTGCCAGATTTTACAAAAATATTTATTGAAACGCCTTGTTCAATATCAAATACATTTATATCAACACTGCCATCAGGAGCAGTTTCTTTTTTCTTGGCATTGCCGTGTAAATCTATTGTATAAATTTTATCGTAAGTTTTTAGCAAGTTCCAACGCATACCACGAAATGTTGGATTATCCAAAAATCCGTGAGGATTAATAAAAGCTAAAATACCGCTTCCGTTTTTTTCTATAAAGTGCTGTCCGTAACGCAAAAATTTAACGTAATCGTCATTTATAAATTTCGAGTTTTGTTCTTTCAGTTTTTCTTTTCCTCCTGGTTCTTTTTTGTAATCTTCCATTAGGCTCATAATCCATGTACCTTTGTTGGCACTTTCTCCGCTATATGGTGGATTTCCGATTACACACATTACTGGCGTATCACGCTTAATGTGGTTTGCTTCGTTTGCTTCTGTGCTTAACCAATTGGCAAATAACGTTCCTGTATCTTGGTGATGCTCTTCTAAACTGTTGGTAAGATAAACTCTAAACCTTTGGTTAGTTGTTGGTTTGTAGCCAGTTTCAGTAAGCAACAAATCAAGTTTCAAATGTGCCATTGCATAACTTGCCATAAGCAACTCAAAACCATTGAGACGTGGCAAAAGATGTGTTTCTACATAATTGCTCCAAATGCCTTGCTGCCCTTCAAACTTTTTGTGTATGTGTTTGATTACTTCGGCTAAAAATGTGCCTGTGCCAGTTGCTGGGTCGAGTATTTGAACTTTGTGTACTTCCTGTTCAATCTTTTTGCCTTGTACATCAACTTTTATTTTGGTTTTACTTGTGTCGGCAAGTCCTTGAGGCAAATCGAATTCGGCTTTTAAAATATCGTCAACGGCACGTACAATAAAGTTTACAACTGGTGCAGGTGTGTACCAAACGCCACGGGCTTTACGCAATTTTGGGTCGTATTCGCTCAAGAATGTTTCGTAAAAATGGATTATCGGGTCTTCCATTTTTGTGTTTTTTCCGTAGTTTTTCAAAATTTCATCTACGTTGCAAGCAAGGAAAATATTTACCAAATCGTCAACAATCCATTTTATGCGGTCGTCAACCTCCAAACCAGCAATATAACCAAACAGTTTTTTAAGGAATGGATTTGATTTTGGAATGAGTTCGTAGGCTTCTTGTCTGCTGAAAGATGCCAATGATGGGTCGTGCGAACGAGCCGCAAACATTCCGTAAGCAATGGTTTGAGCATACACATCGGCAAATCCTTTGGGTGTAATATCGTGTATCAAGATTTGTTTAAAAGCGTTCATTTGGTCTTTCAGCGTACTGTCTTCGCTATTGTTTTCATCGCTTGTCAATGCTTTTTCAATAACCTCAGAAAGAAGGCGGGCTTTGCCCGCCATCATTTCTGCAAGTTTTTTGCTGCTTTTTATGGTTTGCCCAATATGGGTACAAAAGTCTTTAATCAGGTTTTCAAATCGCTCAAAATTCTCTGTTATTGGTTTTATCCCTTTTTCCGTTGCTTCTCCAATAGCAATTTTGGTTACAAATTCACCTTCTCGGTATAAATGAAAATCTAGATAGTCGGTAAAAATCAAGTTGTTTAACGATGCTTTGTAACGGTCGAATTGTTCTTTGTTTCCAGTTCTTTTTGCTCCTTCAAGGTCTTTATCTCCAATGTCTTTTGCTTCGATAAATCCAACTGGAATATCTTTTTTTGTCAAGATGTAATCAGGTGCTCCGCAACTCTGTCTTTTCGGTTCGTTTGTCGCTCGAATTGTTGGTATTAAACTTTCAATCAGTTGTTGCAAATCTCCACGAAACGTGTGTTCAGTCGCATTGCCTAATTTGTAGCGTTTATTTATGTTGTCTATATATTGTTCTATTGTCATTTTTTAAATCCGTTTCAAATAACTACAAATGTATCAATTTCCTGCGGTGTGTCGGCAAGAAAACAACTCTTTTGCAAACTTTGGTTTCGTGTCGGCAGGAGCGGTTTGCAAATGTGTTGTTTTGTGGGTTGGCTGTTCATTTTATCTTTTTTCTCACTGCAAAATTACCGCTGTCGTTTTTTTTTAGGCTTGTTGGTAACGGTTGCGTGTATGAAACGTTTGGCATTTCGAAGCACTTTCCTATCAAGTTACAATTACTTTTGATACGAGCTGTGCTGCTCAATAACGCACTGATTGCCAAATGTTTTATACACGTTGTTACCTGCTGGCATTCCTTTGTTTTCAGCTAATTTAGTTTGTATTCGTTTATTCTTGATTAATATTCTAAAATATGGACATTTCCCATTTATTGATAAATCTTTTTCATCATCACCTTTCCGGAACTTTATTATTTCAAATTGGTCTGGATTTAATTTATGTAAAAATGTTATTGGCACCCCCATATACCCCTCGAAGTCTAATGGAATGTCTTGTGTTTTATCTACATTAATTCCATCATAATTGTCGTATTTTGGATATTCAGCTTCGTTTCCAAAATATCTTTTTGTAAGAGCAATATCTTCGTGTCGTTTAGAAGTATCTATGTTTGTCAGCCATAAACAATTGTTTGGTGATATTATTCGGTTTCCTAAGCTATCAATCCGAGCCTCTGTTCCATAAAGTTCATAGTGTTCGGGAACAATGAAACCAGAAATACCTCTACCAAGATTTATACCCAACCACGCTTTGTTTTCTTTTATTAGGTTAAAAATTTCTTTATAGGTTATTGCATTAATATTGCCAATTATCAAAAACTTTTTATCGTATTTAACTAATTGAGCAACATGCTCTCTAAATAATGAAAATGGTGGATTGGTAACAACAATATCAGACTGCTTTAATAATTTAACACTTTCTTCACTACGAAAATCTCCATCCCCTTTAAAGTAAACTATGTCAGTCGAACTTGGTTTCCTTTTTTCACCATCCGACCCAGTATATTCAAAGAAAAAACCCTTTTCATCCTCTTTAGTGTTAAATAAATCTCTTACTTGTTCTCTATAACAAGAAGCTATTAATTTTTTAAGACCTAATTCTTTGAAGTTTGAGGCAAAATAATTATAAAAGTTACTTATTTGGGGGTCATCGCAATTGCAATAAACTACTTTATCTTTAAAGTGACTTTTATAATGTTGCAATTCACTTTCTATATCAGAAAGTTGTGTATAAAACTCGTCACTTTTTGATTTTTTAGCGTTTTGTAGTAATTCATTTGTTGCATTTCTTGCCATTATCGACTTTATTTTGATTTAATTAATCTTCTGTTTTTGTTATTTACTTTTGGTTATCTGTTTAAATATGTCGCTACCTAATATTTGAAGAGAGGTTTTAGAAATTTCAAGCATAATATCAAACATTTTTTTGCTATCCCACTTTTCGCCATTCCCTTGTGTGTATATAGACGTTGCTTGAAGCATAATTGTTTTATCTTTATGCTTTACAAATTTGTTTTTACATAAATTTGTATTGATTGGCATTCCATAATTTGCTGAAGTTAATCTATCCAGCCTATTTAACATTCCTGAGTTGTATTCAAGTGTAACAACCCTTCCGTCGGGTCTTTTAATAGAAATAGTTTCTGTTAAAAAATTTGAGCCTTCCAAAAATAAAACATAAGGGAAATGAGATTCCGATAACATAAAATTAGCGATTTCAGATATATTTTTATGCGACCTTTCTATCGCATTACCCGCAGCCATCAAGTCTTGATTGTTACCCGTACCTACTTGTTCTCCCTTTTTAATATTTTCAATATCCTTTCCTTGGTGTTTAGCCTCCGACACTAAAACGACTCTCCAATTACCGTTATCGTCTTTTACTTCAATTATTCCACCATCAGGTATAATACTTGAATTAGCAACAAATAGGGTTTGCCCTAATTCTGGGTCAACCTTCTTTAACGCTTCGTTTATTTCTTCTTTTCTTATGCTTGTTCTATATTGAAATGATAATTGAGGGAACTCTTTTCCAAGCTGTTCAATTACAAAATGTGAAATTTCTCCAACTGTTATGTCGTGTGATTTTGCTTCATCCCCAAATATACCAACTACACCTTTTGACTCTTTATGTTGATTAGTTAATCTTTTAGATTGGTTCTTTTTAGCCATATTCTTTATCTATATCGTATATTGAATGCAAAAATACAAAATTTATCATGTTGCAAAGAACACAAAAAAAATATCTTCAAATTTGCACTGTCGTTGTCTTTTATGCTTGCAGGTAACGTTTGGCGGTATGAAACGTGCCGTGTTGCGGGGCTGCGTCCTTATCCACCGTTGCAAAAGCTTGAGGCGGGACGGAACGCTCGGAAACCCACTGAAACCGGCATGTTTTATGACCGCGTGTTGCCTGCTGGCTTTTTATTATTCACATTCATTACAATCGTCTGAAATATACCAATTATCCAGTACATTGGAAATCTAAAATATGTGTGCAGTAAATTAAAACTATCAATTATTTCATATTCCTTTGAAATCCTGGTAATCTCTATTTTCATCGAAATTATTGGAAGAACTATACTAAAAAGAAGTCCACTTATTAAGCAACCTATTTTTCCTTTTAAATTCTTTTTCCAGAAATAAATATTTGCTATTACTAACAAGAATAGAACTCCATAATCAAAATATCCGATAAACATTTTTACTTTCTATTTTTTCTCCAATGGTAAAGTAATTGCCTTTTTCTTTCTTCCATTCTATCAAATTGAATTGAAGTGATGTCAGATAAACGATAAAGTGTTTTTCCTTCATCTTCTCCTAAATTCCCAACACAAGCAAGACTAATCATTTCATTATCAAATTCTGCGATTGAACCCGTATAAGCCGAATCATTATTTATTTCAATCTTAATAAGCCTGTCATGTTCTGAAAGTTGCTTTAAAATTTCAAATTGCCAATTTTCTGAATCAACGATTTTTATTTCTATAGATTTCAGATTTTCTAATTTGTCATGATTATTTAACAAGTATTGATATGATTTAGAATATTCATCATCAAATTCAATACATTCAATATTATCAATCTTTTCGATTATTAAACCATCAGACTTTCCAAACTTTGTATAATGTTGAATATATACTAAGTCATCATTAAAATCATGGATGTATCCGCACCAAAAGTCATCATCGTCACCATATTTTCGAATTCCAATCAATTCCTTATTTTCTTTAGATGACTGAAGAACCTTTGTCAGTATTGAGTTTTTCATTTTATTCTGTAATTATTTCTCTATTTATCAATCCTATATTGATTATGGCACTGCGTTTCTTAAGCTTGCAGGCAACGTTGACAATATGAAACGGTTGGGTTTTCGGAGCGTGTCTGTATCCACCGAGGAAAAAGTTGGTTTGAAAAACAAACGCTCGCAAACCACTGAACCCCAACTGTTTTATATTGTGTGTTGTGGGTTGTTGTTATTTTGATTTATTTTTTTTAACATCTCTATATCAATTCTATCTTTTTCTCGTTTACTAAATTTTTTCGTTGTTATTAAATCCTCATAGGAAATTACAGAAAGTTCAACGCCTTCAAGGTTAACTATTAATCTATTGGAATATGCTTTATTAAATTTGTCAAGTCCTTTTATATTTGGTAGAAAATCAAGTTTATAATCTTCAAATTCGTATTTGAAAAAACTTTTACTTGGATCAGGTTCTATCTCATCAAAAAAATTACTTTCGAATCCAATATCTTTCAGGGCTTTTAATAACTTAAAGTAGTTTTCATAGGTTGGATTATACCAAAAATCAAGGTCATGCTTTCCTAATAATGATCCATCAGGCGCTGTTGATAATCTTGGATATCCGTGAATCGCAACCGCTGTTCCTCCAATTATAAGATATTCAACTTTATGATTATTAAGTATTTGACAATTATATTTGGTGCACTCAATTAGATTCTTCATTTATTAAGCTTTTAAGTCTGCACCAGTGGTATTTATATTTTTTGAAAAGATCTGATTTTCTTAACAAAGTTATTTAAATCCTTAGTCATATAATCTAGTTGGCTTTTTGTGACTGAGGTCTTTTCAATAGACTCCTTAAGTTCTGTGAAAGTTTTATATTTATTTAATTTTGCCATATGCAAATATAATAAAATTCTCTCATGGATGCAATGAGGCCAGATACAATAACCCACAACGGTTGAGTGTATGTGCCGTAAGGGATTGCGGGGCAGTAACCTGTCCACCGACACGAAATTTTGAGCGGGCTATAATGATTGAATACCCACTGAAACCCTTATGGCATATACACTTTGTTAGCGTTTCGTTATTTTTCAACTTCACTTTTTATCCATTTTTCAACATAGTCAGAATATCCTTCTATTATTCTTGGCCAATCAAATTCTGTATCAATAGTCGGGTTAAATGTTTTTTTCAAGTTATGATTTGCCTTCGGGAAAAGTTTTATTTCAATATTTTCTTTATTAAGGCTTTTCAGAATAGAATTATTCTTTTCTGCATTCACAAAATTGTCTCTGTCCCCCAACAAAACAAGCATAGGTATATTGATGTTTTCCCAAAAAGAAACGAAGTATTCTTTTCTACCTTGCCAATAGAATCCATTATATTCATTTTTATCAATGTTTATATTGCCATACAAACCAGTTTGATTCATAAAATTATTTTGCTGAGCATTCTCTTGAATAAATAATTCAACTTCGTTGTAACTTTTTCCTTCACGAATCATTTTTTCGACTTTTCTATGACTTTCTGCAACGATTTTTCCATTTAATTCAGAACCACCTGAATTCACAATGCGTAAGCTATCAGAAAATGCGGCTGCTTCCGTTACACTAATAATTTCAGGTGATTTAGCAATAAGAAATTTGGGAATATTTGTTTTTGATACAATTTTTGGTAACAACATTGCGCCTTGACTAAATCCCCAAAGTCCAATCTTGTCTTTATTTACACTTTCTCTTTTATACATTATTTCCAAACAAATAATCGCATCTGCAATTAAGTCATCATAACTTGATAAATAGTAATTTCCTGTGGATTTTCCATTCCCGCGCTTATCAAAGATTAGCACCTCAAATCCGAGTTTTGCAAAATAATCAGCGTCAAAAATGTAGTCGCTTTTAAGATTTGTCGATGAACCGTGTAATAAAACTATTGCAGGATGCAGACCTTCTGTGTATGGCTTGTAAATATCTACTGATAGCGAAACATCATTACTTTTTATTGTAAGGCTTTCAACAGAATATGGTTTAACAGGCTTTTCTGCTTGTTTTGTTAATGAAAATATGATGTTCATATCAGGTGGTCCACCATTTATTGTTGCTGTTCCAGTAATTTCCTCACCCAAAATTGTCCCGTTAAAAACTACTTCAACATCAAGAATTACCGAAAAACTAAAAATTCCGTTTTTGATTGTCAGATTTGAAATAGGTTGCTCTAAAAGCATCAAGTCATAACTTGAAAAAAACTTATCTTTTGAGTTTAAATCAATTGACAAATCAATGGTTTTTCCATTCATTTCCATTGAACCCGACCAAAATCCATTTATATTCTCTGAATTTGCACAACCATTCATAAAGATTAAAATGGATAATAAAACGCTTAATTTAATTTTCATAGGTTTCTGTTTTCTATTGGTTTCTAATGTCTTTTATAATGAACGCTAACGGTTCGCGGGCTTGTATTGTAGCGATTTGACTGCTGCAAAAGTGTCAACCCGAGACCAAATATATAAATAAATTATAAACTAAAAACCTGCACGTCAGAGAGCTATAATATAAGCCCGCTGTTAGCGTGTCGGCACGAATATTAGTACGAGCATGCCAGGTTATTAAAAAAGTTTGGCATGCAAAATTGCTGAATTTAGTGCCATTTTTTTATCAGTCAAAATACAACACGGATAATAAACCCCACATCTAATAAAATAC
>JAGXRQ010000124.1 GCA_018335675.1 Bacteroidota bacterium
AACCAACTGGTGGAAAGAAAAAAACTTGGTGAAAACGGTTATCATTTCGTCAAAAAAAATTTCGATCGGGAAAAATTAGCTGAAAAATATTTAGAAATAATAATGAATTTGTTAAAGAAATAAAAAAAATGAAGATTCGATTAGCAATAAGTAATGAGGTTAAACAAATTGCTAAAATCCATTGTCAAGAAATTAAATATGGATTTTTAACTCAGCTGGGTGAAAAATTACTTTCTAAATTATATCAATCAATAATATTGTCCCCGTCGTCTTTTATTGTCGTTGCCGAAGATAACAACCAAGTTATTGGCTTTATCAGTGGCTCTACTAATATCAATAAATTTTATAAAGAATTTATAAAAAAATATTTTCTTAAAACATTTTTTATTCTTCTGCCGAAAATCTTTAAACCTTCGGCTATCAAAAAAATTATTGAAACATTGTGCTATCCCCAAAAAGAAAAATATTTAACCTCATCTGAACTTTTAACTATTGCCGTTAAAAAAGAATCTCAGAACAAGGACATCGCCAAATTAATGTTGGAAAGATTTATTTTAGAAATGGAAAAAAGACAAATTAAACAATTTAAAGTAATTGTTGGCGAAAACTTATTAAACGCTATTAATTTCTATGAAAAAGCTGGTTTTATTTTTCATTCTTTTATTTCGGTTCATAAAAACAAGTCATCAAAAATTTATATTTATAAATTAAAATAAATTTAAATAAAAAATGAATCACTTTTTACTTTTTGTATCATCGCTTCTTCTTTCCATTCTTTTCATCATTTTATTTAAAAAAATAGGAAAAAAATATAATTTTTGTGATGAAACTGGAGAAGATCGGCTTAAAATACATCAACAACCGATCCCCTATCTCGGCGGTCTCAGTATTTTTTTAACCAGTTCAATTATCTTGTTAGTCGTCGGATTTTGGAATAATTTTTTTCTATCTCAAATATTTGGATTTATTTTAAGTGGTGGAATAATTATTATTTTGGGTCTTTGGGATGACTTTAAATTAAAAAAAGGCAAACCCAGGCTTTTTTTAAAATTATTTAGTCAATTTTTATCTGCTCTGATAATTTTCCTAGTTTTAACTTCAATTGGCCTAAATTTTAATCTTGGACTAATGCCTTTTTTCATTTTTCTTCTTTTTGCTTTTTATCTAATTGGGGCAATGAATGCAATGAACATGGAAGATGGGGTTGACGGCTTAGCAGGGAGTTTGGCCTTAATCTCTTTTATTGGTTTTATTATTTTGTCAATAATTCTGGGAAATTCTCTAATCTTAATAATAGGATTAATTTTTAGCGGCGCAATTTTGGGATTTTTGCTTTACAATTGGCATCCGGCCTCAATTTTTATGGGTGATAATGGTAGCCATTTTCTGGGTTTTTCACTTGTTGTCTTGGCAATAATTTTTACTGGTCATCCATTCTATAATTTCAAATGGTTCATAACACCATTGTTTATTATTGGCTTGCCACTTATTGAAGTTATTTGGGCAATTATCAGAAGAATAGCGAAGGGGAAATCTCCTTTTCTTGGTGATCGTTCGCATCTTTATGATAAACTTGATCAAAAAGGATTGACCATCCCTCAAACTGTCTTGATTTGTTGTTCAATTCAAGTTATATTAGTAATAAGTGGCATATTAATTATACTCTAATGAAAATTTTCCTATCGTCTCCTGATATTACAAATTTAGAAAAAAAAGCGGTTCTAAATGTTTTAAAAACTAGGAGCTTATCTTTGGGACCAAAATTAAAGGAATTTGAAAAAAAAATTGCTCAATATGTCGGCACAAAATATGCTATTGCCGTTAATTCGGGAACATCGGGGCTTCATTTATTAATCCGAGCCTTAGGAATAAAAAAAGGCGACGAAATTATCACTACGCCATTTTCTTTTATTGCTTCGGCTAATTGCATTTTATATGAAGAGGCAAAACCTATTTTTGTTGATATTGATCCCCTAACCTTAAACATTGATTCTAACAAAATTGAGAAAGCAATTACCAAAAAAACCAAAGCCCTTTTAATCGTTGATATTTTTGGTTATCCAGCTGATTGGGATAAAATTTTTGAAATTGCCAAAAAATACAATTTAAAAATAATTGAAGATTCTTGCGAAGCGATTGGCACTGAATATTATTCAAAAATAAAAAAAAAGTGGATTAAATGCGGAAGCTTTGGCGAGGCCGGGGTTTTTGCTTTTTATCCTAACAAACAAATAACAACTGGCGAAGGTGGTGTGATTATAACAAATAATAAAAAAATTACTGATTTGTGTCGCAGTATGAGCAATCAAGGAAGAGAAGTAAAAAATGGAAAGTGGCTGGAACATATCCGTTTAGGTTATAATTATCGAATGAGCGATATTAATGCTGCTTTGGGTGTCTCTCAGCTTGCAAGAATTGGTCAGATTTTAAAAAAACGCGACCAAGCAGCTCAAACATACAATAAAAATCTTTCAAAAATCAATAGCATTAAAATTCCCTATCAAGCTCCCTGGGCTAAAATTTCTTGGTTTGTTTATGTTGTCCAACTAACATCAAAATACACCAGGAAGCAACGAGACCAAATATTAAAAAAATTACAACAAAAAGGAATTCAATGCAGCAATTATTTCCAATGCATTCATCTTCAATCATTTTATCGAAAATTATTTAACTATAAACAAGGTAATTTTCCAATTGCTGAGTCAGTTGCTGACAGAACTATTGCCTTACCCTTCCATAATAATTTGAAAGAAAAAGAAATAAAATATATTGTTGCGAATCTTAAAAAAATATTAGCCAAATGATTAATTTTATCAGACAATATAAAAAAATATTTGTTATTTTAGCTGATTTAATAACCGTATCGGTTATCGCTTGGCTTTCATTTTTTTTAAGATTTGAGGGAAGTATTCCCAACGGTCAAATTAACAACCTAACTATTTTTATTGTTTTTTCTTTAATTTTAAATTTACCAATATTCTATTGGCAAAAACTTTATCATTTTACTTGGGCTTATGTTGGTTTAAATGAATTCTACCGACTAATTAAATCAACCCTTATTACCACTCTTGTTTTAACTGCTTTAATTGTCATTTTCAGAGATTCAAAATATATTACTGGTTTTCCACGCTCAATAATATTTATTAGTGCTTTTTTGAATATTTTTTTTATTGGCACTTTAAGGCTTTCTAAAAGATTTTTTATTGAGTTCGCTCAAGGCAAACGGGATCATGGTCAAAATACTCTTATTATTGGCGCTGACAATCTAGCCGAGGAATTGGCCAGGTCAGTTTTAAAAAATAAAAGATATAATTTGATTGGCTTTATCGATAATTCCGAAATAAAACAAAAAAATCTTATTCATGGCAAACCAGTTTTAGGTAAAATAAAAAAACTTCCATTTTTAA
>JAGXRQ010000125.1 GCA_018335675.1 Bacteroidota bacterium
CGTTTGTAGTTTTAATAATCATCCCGTTAAATCCTACTATCCATCCAACGTTTTCATTTATGAAGAAAACATCATATTTCGTGGTGTCGGGGGCATTCGGTTGATGAATCCAATTGAAACCACCGTCTGTAGTCTTAAATATTCTTACCTGACCGCTGCCTACAGCACCGGCAACCCAACCCAAATTTTCCGATAAGAAATAAGTTGATCTGTAAATTCCATCAAGCGGAAGTTGTTTTACATGCCAGGTTGTACCTCCGTCCGTAGTTAAGATTGCTTCACCCTGAGGTGTAACAGTAACGTATTTATTTGGGGAGGGGGCGCTCCCTATATATGGTGTATTTGGAGAAGGGTATGGATTAAGAACACTCCACTGTGAATAATTCGAGAAAGAAATCAAGAAAATAATTACAATTGTAAAAAGTTTTTTCACTTTACGCTCCAATTAATATTGTTTTGATAATTAGTAAAACGAAACTAAATAATTCGTGAGGTATAAACAAGATAATTTTGATGGGAAAATTACCCGTATCTGTCATAGCATGTTTAATGAAAAATACTGAATGAAAAAGTAATTCTCTGTAAGTTTTTAGGTGTGGAGGGTTACTAATCAAATCATAGAAATTCGCTATCTTGCCATTCAAGAAAATGGTTCCCATGGTTGTAACCGGACTTCTTTAAAAAATAGCAGATAATTCGATAATAGAGCAAACATTTAAAAATATATGATTAATCCCTTAATTAAAATATTTCTGATTTTTACAGCAATAAATGGTCAATTCTTTGCTCAAACGACATTACAGCAGACGGTAGATAGCCTTGAGCAAGTAATCCTTCAAACCACGGACGAAAGGAAAAAGATTGACCTTATTGTCGACCTTGCATTTGATTATAAAGAGGTTGCTCCATTAAAAGGTTTAGAAGCCGCAAAAAAAGGTTTGGAACTGTCCCGGAAAATCGGTTACAAAGAAGGGGAGGCAGAGGCTTTAAATGCAATCGGAAGTAATTACTCTATTTTATCCGAGTATGATAAGTCAATCGACTATTATCTCCAGGCTCAAAAAATAGCCGTCGAAATAAAAAACGAAAGGATTGAATCGAATACATTAAACCACATCGGTCTTTTCTACTACTGGCGGGGAAGGTATGATGAATCGTTAAAGTATCTCCTGGGGGCTCTGAAAATAAGGGAAAAGTTGGGTGATCTTTTAAGACTCGCTAGTACTACAAACAATGTCGGATTGGTTTATTATCAAACTAAAGAATATAATCTTGCTCTTGATTACTTTAACAGATCGTTAAAAATAAAAGAAGAAATTGCTGATTATTCGGGAGTAGTAAGAACTCTTACAAATATAGCTCTTTGTAAAAGGTATTTAAATAGAAAAGAAGAAGCGATAGATGTTTTATACAGGGCAATAGATTTAAGTAAGAAACTTGATTATAAAGCAGGAATCGCTTTAAGTTTTGATTATATAGGGAACATTCATCTTTCTGAAGGCAGATATCAAACAGCACTTGTATACATGTTTAGCTCATCAAAAGTATATAAAGAACTTAACAGTAAACACGGATTGATATACAACTATATGTCAATTTCAGATGCTTACAGAGGAATTAACAAACTTGATTCAGCTCTTTATTATTCACAAAAAGGGATAGAGTTGTCAAAAGAAATCCAAACAAGTTCTTTTCTGGTTGATCTTTATGATAGGATGTCGATGATTTATAAAGACAAAAAAGATTTTCATAACGCACTTTCATACCGGGATTCATCTGTTATAGCAAGAGACACCGTCTTAAGTAAGGAAAGAAGTAAAATTTTACTCGAACTGCAATCAGATTATAGGATTGAACAGAAAGAGCAAGAAATATTAAACATGGAACGCGAAATAAGAAATCAAAACAGATTGCTTGTTTTGGTAATTATTATTCTTGTTATAACATTAATAGCAGCGTTTATCATATTCAGGATAAACCTTAAGAAAAAGAAAATAATAGCTGAACTTGAAAAAGCATCCAACCAATTGCAGAAATATGCAAAAGAACAGGAAGAGATGAATGCTACAAAAGATAAGTTTTTTTCCATTATTGCTCACGACTTAAAAGCACCTTTTCAAGGGCTGGTGGGGTATACAACAATTATTAAAGACGGAATTGATACAATGCCACGAGCTGAATTGAGTCGCTTTATAGACGGTATTAATGAGATAACAAGAAGTACTTATGGACTTCTTGAGAATCTTCTTGAGTGGTCGCGTATCCAAACTAATAAAATCATTGTAAGTCCTGTTGCATTCGATATTGGGCAGGAAATTGATAAATCGGTTAAGGTTCTGGAAGGGAAAGCAAAGGAGAAGCGAATAGATGTTCAAAACCATGTTTCAAAAGACGTGAAAGTTTTGTGTGACAAAAATATGTTCAAAACAGTAGTACATAACTTAATTTCTAATGCGCTGAAATTTACTATGCCCGGGGGAAAAATAGCGATTAAATCGGAAATTAATAGTAATGAAGTAATAATTTCAGTAAAGGATTCCGGAATAGGTATTCCGGCTGAAGATATTGATAAACTTTTCCGCATAGACCAGCCGGTTACAACTAAAGGGACCGGTTTGGGGCTTGTCATATGTAAAGAAATGGTAGAAAAAAATGGAGGGGAAATCTGGGTTACAAGTGAAGAAAACGAAGGTAGCATTTTCTATTTTACAATCCCTTCCATGTAATATCACTTTGGGATAATTTTAAGAGAGCTTCTTCAAAATATTATATATTCCGTAAGTGTAAATCTTCTTGATTCACTCCTTTTAAAATATTAACTTGCCACACTTTTTAAGATAAAAAAACAAAATAAAGGTAGAGTTATGCTAAATAAGTATTACAGGCTGCTCGGCAGAATTACATTTGTTATAATGCTTGTATATTTTGCAGGGTGTGCGTCTTCTACTCAAATAGAGAAAGAAGTAAAAATTGTGAAATCCGGCGATGATATTTATAGCTGGATTAATCTCGATACAGTTAAAGCCGGTAGATTTGATACCGGTAAAATGTGGACTTTTGAGTTCCCGCCCTCGGACTATTTCAGGGAGGAATATAATTTTACTCCAACAGAAGATTGGTATAATCACGTGCGTATGGCAGCATTACGTTTTGCCAACTATTGTTCAGCGTCTTTTGTTTCCGAGGATGGATTGGTTATGACTAACCATCACTGCGGAAGATCAAGCATTACGGATGTAACCCGCGAAGGAGAAGACCTGCATGAAACAGGATTCACCGCAGCTACACTTGAAGATGAAAGACCGGTACCCGGGCTTTATGTCGATCAATTAGTTCTTATTAAAGATGTTACCGATGAAATTCAAAAAGCCATTGATGAAGGGAAAACAGAAGA
>JAGXRQ010000126.1 GCA_018335675.1 Bacteroidota bacterium
TATAACATTTTCTACAAACCAATTCCAGGCGGAAAATAAATGATGGATGTTTTTAAGAATATAGGCTTGTCGGTTAAATTAATTTTATCAATCTTTCTAACTATTGCATTAATCTTTCTCGGGATATTTCTTTACAACTATCATGTTTCAAAAGATATTATCACAAAGAACATCGAAGAGAGTGCAACAAATCTCACTTTATCAACGGTTAACAAGGTTGATAAAATACTTGCCGCAGTTGAGAAGGTTCCGTTGAATCTTGCTGTTCTAATCGAAAACTCAGATTATTCAAGCGAGCGACTTCACAAAGTGCTGAAGCTTGCTGTTGAAAAAAACGATGATATTTTTGGAGCAACAATTGCATTTGAACCTTATTCTTATCATAAAGATTCGCTCTTTTTTGCTCCTTACTATTATAAGGAAGCTGATTCTACCGGTTTGACATATTTGGGAGGAGAAGAGTATAATTACTTTTTGTTAGATTGGTACCAAATTCCGAAAGAACTTGACCGTCCTATATGGTCGGAGCCGTATTACGATGAAGGTGGTGGAAATATTTTAATGTGTACATTTTCTGTCCCCTTTTATAGATATGAAAACGGTAAAAAAGTTTTCTGGGGAATTGTTACCGCCGATATGTCCCTTGATTGGCTTCAGGAGATTGTATCATCAATTAAAGTCTTCCAAACAGGATACGGAATAGTTATAAGCAGAACCGCAAGGTTGATTACACACCCGGACAAGAAATTTATCATGAATGAAAGTCTCTTCAGTATTTCCGAGGAAAGGAAAGTACCCTTGATGCGAAAAATGGCGAGAGATATGATACATGGTAAAACCGGCATCGCTAAGTATGATTATTATAATCTTTCCACGGGGAAACAAAGCTGGATAGCTTACGCACCTATAAAAACTAATGGATGGTCTGTAGGAATAGTTTATCCGGTTGATGAAATAATGGCTGACGTGTATAGTTTTAATAAAATAGTACTTTTCCTCGGTTTCCTTGGTGGTATCGTTTTACTTCTTCTAATTATTTTAATATCAAGATCAATTACACGTCCATTAAGAAAACTAGCCACAGCAACTATCGATTTTGCCGCTGGAAATTTTAATGTAGAACTGCCGGAAAGTAAATCTAATGATGAGATTGGCACATTAAATCAATCTTTTATTGCGATGCAGAAGGCTTTAAGAAATACCATATTACAACTACAAAATGCAAACGATGAATTGGAAGAGTACAGCCGTACTCTTGAAGAAAAAGTTGAGCAAAGAACAGTAGAGTTAAAACAAAAGAATATTGAACTTGATGCGGCTTTTAATAATGTTAAAGCTTTAGGAGAAATCGGTCAAAAGATAACATCAACTCTAAATCTGGAAATGATTTTCTATACCGTTTACGAAAGTTTAAACTCACTCCTTGATGCTTCTGTATTTTTAATTATGATATATAATAAGGGGAAAAATAGCCTCGACTGTAAACTATCAATAGAAAAAGGAGAGAAACTTCCCGAGTTCAGCTTCGGTATGGAAGAACGGAACAGGTTCGCAGTATGGTGCGTTGAAAATAAAAAACCAGTTTATATGAATGATGTTGACACAGAATATTCAAGATATATTTCACAAAGAATTAAACCCAAAGCCGGTGATTATGCATCCTCAATGCTTTATTACCCACTTGTTGTTGAAGATAGAGTGATCGGAACGGTTTCTGTTCAAAGTTTTAAAAAGAACGCCTATGCTCCATTCCATCTTGATATACTTTCAAACCTTGCATCCTATACCTCTATTGCTCTTGATAACGCTTATGCTTACGAAGCAATAAATAAAGCGAATAAAGATTTGAAAGAAGCTCAAACACAATTAATCCAGGCTGAAAAAATGGCATCTCTCGGACAATTAACCGCCGGTATTGCTCATGAAATTAAAAATCCTTTAAACTTTGTAAATAACTTCGCAGATTTGTGCGTTGATTTGTCAAAGGAACTTAGTGAAGAATTTGAAACTTTCAAAGATAAAATTGGTGACAAAGAATTTGATTACATCAATGAAATTCTCTCGGACATAGAACAGAATTCAAGAAAAATTAACGAACACGGAAAAAGAGCTGATAGTATTGTGAAGGGAATGCTGCTTCACTCGCGCGGTAAAGCCGGAGAACTCCAAAAATCGGATATTAATTCTTTACTGAACGAATATATAAATTTAGCATACCACGGATTTAGAGCGCAGGATTCTTCTTTCAATATTAAAATTGAAACTGAATTTGATAAGACACTTGAGCAAATAAATATTGTTCCTCAAAACCTGAGCCGTGCATTTCTAAATATTATCAATAATGCTTGCTATTCTGTTCACGAGAAGAAAAGGGAAAAAGGGAATTCATTTAATCCTGTTCTTGCCGTATCAACAAAAAATCTCGACGGGAAAGTTGAAGTGAAAATAAGAGATAACGGAAAAGGAATTCCACAAGAAATTGTAAACAAGATTTTTAATCCTTTCTTTACGACTAAACCGACAGGGAAAGGGACAGGACTTGGATTATCAATGACTTACGATATTATAACACAGGAACACAAAGGTGAAATTCAAGTTGAGACGGAAGCCGGGAATTTTGCCGAGTTTACAATTTCAATTCCTAAAAATCTTAAATAATTTCAAGGATATTTATGAGAATAATGATTGTTGATGATGAGATTGATATTCAACCTTTATTCAATCAAAAGTTTAGAAGTGAATTAAAGAATGGTAAGGTAGAGCTTGTGTATTGCTTTTCTGCAGAAGAAGCTCTGGAACACTTGAAAACTGTAGGCAGCACAGAGTTCGTTTTGATCCTTTCCGATATAAATATGCCTGGAATGAACGGTATAGAGCTTCTAAAAGTTTTGAAAGAAAAATATTCTCATCTCAAAGTGTTTATGATAACAGCATACGATGATGAAGAAAAATATCAGAAAGCCGTGAAATACGGTGCGGACAATTATTTAACAAAACCGCTTGATTTTGAAAAACTGAAAGAAGATTTAAACATTAATATTTAATTAATAAGATTGTAACTAAAAAGGAGTTGTAATGCCTGAAAAAATAATGGTAGTTGACGACGAACCGGATCTGGAATCATTGATTCGACAGCGTTTCAGAAAGAGAATTAGAGAAAATGAACTTGATTTTGTTTTTGCAAGCAACGGTTTGGAAGCTCTTGCAAAACTGCTCGAACATCCGGAAGTCTGTTTAATTTTAAGTGATATTAATATGCCGGAAATGGACGGGCTTACTCTTTTGGCAAAACTGAATGAAC
>JAGXRQ010000127.1 GCA_018335675.1 Bacteroidota bacterium
TTTTATAAACACTTTCTTTAAGTTGTTTAACCTTATCCTCAATACGAACTATTTCGTCGGCTATATCGAGAGAATCGGACATTTTCTTCATTTCTTCGAGTTTAGCTTCAAGTTCGGCAATCGGTTTTTCGAATTCTAACATAGTTTTAGCCATAGTCAATCTCTCTGCGTTAAAAGTTTTTGAATTGTTTTACCTAAAATTTCCAGATCCAGCCATAGATTTTGATTTTTTGCATAGAAGATATTAAGCTTTTCAAGGCTTTCCGTACCTTCCATTTCTGTAAACCAAAGTCCGGTTAATCCCGGTTTCCCCAGATATAAATTACCTTGATTTTCAGAATTAAAAGGTCCAACAAAACTATAACTGCTAAATAAAACTTTTGGTGTCTTTAAAACCAGCCCGCTGAGAGTTTTTTCATTTCTTTTTTTACCTTTAACTAAAAATGTGAAAGGATATATAAAAATAATTATAAATATACTAAGAACAATATCGAACAATCGTTTGAAAAATCTATTAACCGGCTGGGAGATGTTATAAGATATTTCAAATAAAGGAATATCATTTAATATATTTATTGAAGATTTCCCGACTATAAAATCAATATTTTCACCGGCTAATCGAAACTCAACTCTTTCCTGCTGGCATTCTGATACTATACTCATTATCTGCTTGTAGCTTAATTCCTTTGAAGAAAAAATAACCTCGTTTATTTTCTTCTCGTGGATAATTTTTCTGATATTCTCAATGCTACCAACAACATCAAAATCGCCTGCTTTAGTTCCGATTTCCTTTCTTGAGGTAGAAATCAAACCAATAATAGAATGGAAACTGATATAGTTCGATTTTAATTTGGACGCAATTTCAATAGCAGATGCGGATGTGCCAACGATTAATGTGTTGATTTTTGCGTGCTGCAATCCCGGTAACCCTATTCTAACATAAAACTTGTAGATAATTCTCCAAAACGAAGAGAAGAAGAAAAGAATTATATATGTTAGAATTACAACACCACGGCTGTAGGCGTAATCTTTAAAGAAATATGTTAATGACGAAATAACAAAAAAAGCTGCTATAACCGAGGTTAAATTTGAAAGGAGAGAGATATTTTCTTTTTTATAATTTCTGAGTATAAACCCGGTCAGTATATGAAAAGTTACGGGAACAGTATAGACTATCCATAAAGAATCATCAGGGAACCCGAGCCATGTTTTAAAGTTGGAGTAGAGATTTTCAGCAAGAAAGAGGGAAAGGTTAAAAGCTATTACGTCAAGAATGAAAGAAATTAATATCAACTTTCCGCGAGCTATAAATGCGATTAACTCCCGTGCGATAATAGCCGAACGTAGGATTAACTCTACGATAAAAGATGTAGCCAGGTGTTTTTTCACAAAAATATGCATCGCATTATAAAACATTTTTGTTTCATCAAGGCTGCTTCTTTTAGTACTTTCTCCTTTGTAATGGATTATCTGAGTTGAATGAACGTAATAAACTTTATAACCTGCTTTTTGAATGCGGTAACACCAATCAAGGTCTTCACCATACATAAAAAATATCTCGTCCAAACCACCTACTTTTTCAAACACTTCCCGTTTCACCATCATAAACGAACCGGAAATTGCATCTACCTCGTAAGTTTTATTCTCATCAAGATAGGTGAGGTTGTATCTTGCAAATATTTTACTTTTAGGAAAGAGGTTACTTAATCCAGTTACTTTACAGAATGAAGTCCACGGTCCCGGGAAAGATCTTCTGCAGGCAAGCTGTAAAGTTCCGTCAGGATTTAATATCTTACAACCCGCCAAGCCGGCATCGGGATTTGAATTGAAAAAATCGATTAAAGTATCAAATGTGTTTTCTTCGACTATTGTATCGGGATTAAGAAGAAGTAGATATTTACCTGTTGAATATTGTAAGCCGATATTGTTTGCGGCACTAAAGCCGAGATTTTTTTCGTTGACGAGTAATTTAACTCCCGGGAATTGAAATTGAATCAATTCAACACTCCCATCGTCGGAAGCATTATCAACAACAATTATTTCGGATGTAATATTCTTTGTGGCTTTTTGGATGGAGTGGATACAGTTCTGTAGAAATTCCTTTACATTGTAATTTACGATGATAATTGAAAGGTCCACATTCAACCTGATTTATAATGCTCCGAGAATGCTTCTAAATCTTAATTTCCAAACAAGCAGTGCGGCTTCACGAACAATCTTTTTAGACATTTTCGATTTGCCTAATTGTCTATCGTAAAAGATTATCGGTATTTCACCTATCTTGAATCCTTTTTTCCAGGTTTTGAAATTCATTTCTATCTGGAATGAATAACCGTTGGATTTAATTTTATCAAGGTCGATTGATTCGAGTACTTTTCTTCGGAAGCATTTAAAACCACCTGTTGAATCTGTTATTGGCATCCCGGTAATTATCCGCGTGTATTTATTTGCAAAAAAACTTAAGAGTAATCTTTGCATAGGCCAATTGATAACGTTGACGCCTGTAAGATAACGGCTGCCTATCACAAGGTCGTAATCTTTAATTGCAACAAGAAAATTTGCAAGTTCTTTAGGGTCGTGAGAAAAATCAGCATCCATTTCAAATATATAATCATAACCCTTTTGAAGAGCGTATTTAAAACCAGCACAGTATGCTGTGCCTAACCCCATTTTCTTCTCACGAATTAGAACATGTACCTTTTCATTGGATTTGCTTAACTCTTCAACAAACTTCCCAGTTCCGTCCGGGGAATTATCGTCAACTACCAATATATCGATTTCCTTATCGTATAATGATAAAACTTCTGGTATCAGCTTCTTAACATTATGAAGCTCATTATATGTAGGTATAATAACTATAGCTTTTGACATCCGGCAATACTTATTTATGGTTAATTAATAGGTTAAATTTGATTGGCATTATATCAAAATTTTTACTAATAAAAAAATCATTCATAATGACCTTTTCCGAGAAATACGACAAATATTGTTCTAAATAAAATTTTGAAATCCATTCTTAAAGACATATTCTCAATATAAAAAAGATCATATTTTAATTTTGTCTTCACATCCTCAATACTCTCGTCATACTTATGCTTAACCTGTGCCCAGCCTGTAATCCCGGGTTTTACTTTAAGTCTTCTTTTATAGTAAGGTATTTCTTCAGCCAACTTTTCAACAAAAAATGGACGTTCAGGACGTGGACCGACTAAACTCATTTCTCCTTTTAAGACATTTATCATTTGAGGAAGTTCATCCAAACGTATTTTCCTAATAAAGCTTCCTACCCGTGTAACGCGCGGGTCATCTTTTTGTGACCAAACCGGGCCTGTATGTTTTTCTGCATCCTGATACATCGATCGGAATTTGAAGATTTTAAATACTTTCCCGTTTTTTCCACAACGTTCCTGCCTGAAGTAAGCCGGACCGGGAGTATCAATCTTTATTGCGATAACCATTATTAAAATAACCGGAGAAGTAATCAACAAAGCTAAAAGTGAAATTACAATATCGAGTAATCTTTTAAG
>JAGXRQ010000128.1 GCA_018335675.1 Bacteroidota bacterium
TTCATGGGAACGAGGTGCTAATGAAAATATAAATGGGCTTATCAGGCAATACTTTCCTAAAGGGTCTTCTTTTGAAAATATTACTAATCAACAAATTCAATATGTTCAACACAAGTTAAATAACAGACCAAGAAAAAAATTGGGGTTCTTATCACCAATTGAATTTTTATCATTAAATTTGATTAAACAAAAAGTTGCATTTGTGACTTGAATTCAGCAGACATTATACAACCCTGCTTTGTATTTCTTCAAATTTTCTGGATTTTTAAACCATGCAATAGTTTCTTCAAGACCCTGTCGTAAATCGTATCTTGGTTTCCATCCGGTTAGTTCTTTTGTCAAATTATTATCGCCCCACAACCTGAAAACTTCAGATTTTTCGGGTCTGATTCTTTGTTCATCTGTTATAAAATTAACATCGCTTTTCATAATATCTTTTATCAAATTGAGAATATCGGCAATAGATATCTCAAAGTTTGATGCAATGTTTATTTCTTTTCCTATGGTTTTGTCCGATTCGGCAATTGCTAAAAAGCCTTCGCAGGTGTCTTTTACGTAGTTAAAGTCTCTTGTTGGAGTCACATCACCCAGCTTTATTTCTTTCATGCCGTTTGCTATCTGGGTAATTATGGTAGGTATAATTGCTCTTGCAGATTGCCTTGGTCCATAAGTATTAAAAGGTCTTACCGTGGTAATTGGCAGTTCAAAAGAATTATAAAAACTCATAGCCATCGCATCCGCTCCAATCTTTGATGCTGAATATGGCGATTGTGGTTGCTTGGGGTGCTTTTCATCAATCGGGACATATTGTGCAGTGCCATAAACTTCAGATGTTGAGGTATTCAAAACTCTTATTCCTCCAAGCTCTTTTGCTGCCTGGCAAACATTAAGAGTCCCCTTTATGTTTGTATCAACATAGCTATCCGGAGCATGGTATGAATAAGGTATTGCTATTAATGCCGCCAAATGAAAAACGATATCAACATCCTTCATTATGTGTTTCACAAAGTGAGGATCGCGAATATCCCCTGTTACTATTTCAAGATTTTTGTTGGCAGGAATGTCTTCAAGCCATCCCCAATAGTTAAAGGAGTTGTAATATGATAGCGCTCTAACTTTGTATCCTTTTTCTAAAAGCAGCTCAGTAAGATGAGAGCCTATGAAGCCGTCGGCGCCGGTGATAAGTGCGTGTTTCATGTGTTTTGTTTATTCGTTTAGTTGTTTAGGCGTTTAATCGGGAGTTGCGTAGTGCTAGTTTGTGCTTTTTCGACTCAACAAATCAACAGTTAAACAATTCAACAATATAACATTTAGTTGTTTAGGCGTTTAATCGGGAGTTGCGTAGTGCTAGTTTGTGCTTTTTCGACTCAACAATTAAACAATTCAACAATAGAACATTTAGTTGTTTATGCTATTTAATCGAGATTTGCGTAGTGCATTAAGCTTGTTTGATATTCTTTCAATTTGCAACCGAATGTTTACCAAATCACTTTCATTTGAAAATCCTAATTCAAACGAGATAATCATTTGGTTTAGCAATTCCATTAAACTACTGTATGCTAACTGATAAAAATGCGCCTGATCTCTAGCTGAAGTTCTTGAACATCCTTCTGCAATATTTGAACAAACAGACGTTGCAGATCGTCTCATTTGAGAAACAAAACCATATTTTTCTTCATCTGGGAAAGCACTTGTAAGCTTATATACCTGAACAGTCAAATCCTTGCTTTCTTTCCAAACTTCAAGCTTTTCAAAACTAAACATATGTGGTGTTTCTTTAATTGACATTGGCTTGGATGTTTAGGCGTTTAGTTGTTTAGTCGCAATAGTCCGAGCATATTTTTTTTAAGATGGCTTTTCCCCATTAAACGCCTAAACGATTAAACAATTAAACATCTCAACGACTAAACGATTAAACCCCCTCCCACAGCTTCGCCCTGTCACTCCCATTCTATGAAATGACCATGTGTCTTTATTATCAATTGCTTCAGGCGTTTTTTTCGCCTTTTTATTTTATGTTTTCCCAGAGCAAAAATGCTTCGGGACTATCTTTTAAGCAATCTTCCTTTTCATCAGAAGTTGCTATTACATATCTGATTTTTCTATTTATAAGCGATTCTGCTTTCTCTATAAGCTTAAGCAGATATACTTTGTCAACTCCATTTCCAACCAATACAACATCAATGAAAGGTCCGTCGAGACCTTTAGCAAAAGATCCTGTGAGATAAGCGCTTTCCAAATTTCCAAGCCTGATAACTACCCTGTCAATTACATGATCAATTCCGGTATGTTTAAGTAAAAGATTGTGAATGTCCTTGAAAAGAGGGTGTTTTGTGTTTGCAGTATAAAGCTTTTTATTGCCAGAGGCTTGAGTTTTAAGCATTCCAGCTTCCTCAAGTCTATTAAGCTCAACTCGGATTGAGTTTGTAGACTCCCCAAATTCCGATTCTAAATCGCGCAGCCATGAAGTAGTATTGCTGTTTAGAAAAAACTTAAGCAGCAGCCTTATTCTGGTCTTTGATGTTATAAGCGTCTGAAGCATAACATAGTTTGAGTAACAAATTTACTCAATCTTTTTAAAATGATTGAGTTTTGTGTAATATTTTTATTGGTTTTATACGGCTTTTCTATTGAAAATGTTTTGAAATAACAATTTCTAAGGAATTTACGTAATTTCATTTGACCACATATTTTATGATAAAAGTTGAAAACTCTGTTAATAATGAGAATTTCAATGTTGTAAAATAGCATTAGTTTTCTTTAAATTTGCATAAAACAGATTAATGCAACAAATAAGCTGGTACGCTGCTCATACAAAACCCAGAAATGAAAAAAAGTCCGCCGGGCTTTTATTGAATAAGGGTGTAGAGGTCTTTTTACCACTTCAAAAAACTCTTAAGCAGTGGAGCGACCGAAAAAAGTGGGTTGAAATTCCTCTAATAAATTCTTATATCTTCGTCAAAACAGATTTATCAGACTACTTAGAGATTCTAAATACTCCCGGAATTGTCAGAATAATAGGATTTGAAGGAAAGCCTGTTCCTATTCCTGATAAACAAATAGATACTTTAAAAGCTATCATTTCAGAAAACATTGAAGCAGAGGCTACTACTGAATTTATTCCTGAAGGTAAAAAAGTAGAAATATTGTATGGATCGCTAAAAGGTCTCACTGGTGAGTTAATTTCTTATCGAGGAAAGAAAAAAATTCTGATTCGGCTTGAAATCATTAACACTTCGGTTAAGCTAAATATTCCTGCAAATTTTGTAAAAGAAATCAGATAATACCGCAATTTCATTTTTTTCAAAAAGATAGTCTAGTGCTTTGTTTTTGAAACTAATTAGGTGAATTACTGTATAATACAATTGAAGTTCTACTTAATTTTGAAACACTTAAAACTTGTTTGTGGAAGTACTAGAAACAAAGGATATAAACGTGAAACTCAGTCCCAAAAAAATTGTGAAAAAAAGGAAAGATAAAGGCGTTCTTTCTTTCGATAGGGGTATTCGCAATTTTATTTCGCAATTTGTTGCCTTAGATAATTCTTCCAACAAACTAATTGCTACATCCACACAATTCAATATTGAGACCCTTAACCCTGAGGAAACTAAAAACATCGTTAACATTAAGAGGATTAACGATATCAGGCGACTAAATAAGTTTTTTGTCGCAGTAAATGAAAAACTTCCTGTTAATGGCTTATATATAGGTTGTTGTGAAACTCTTGAGCTTAGACGGAAACGCTTGCTTAGAAAATACCCATGGGTTTTGAATAGAATATATCTATTTATGGATTTTGTTTTCAAACGAGTTATCCCAAAGCTTCCAATCACAAAGCAAGTTTATTTTGGACTTACCGGAGGAAGGAATCGAGTTCTTAGCAGAGCTGAAACTCTTGGGCGTCTTTATAGTACGGGTTTCTCTATTGTTGAAGAAAAGGTAGTTTGCGGAATGTTTTTCTTTGTTGCAAAGAAGGTTTCTAAACCTAAGCCGGTGCATAATGCATCTTATGGCGCGGTTTTCAAGATGAAGCGTACAGGGAAAAACGGAAAAACAATCTATGTTTATAAAATGAGGACTATGTATCCCTTCTCGGAGTTTCTGCAGCCATATGTTTATGAAAAAAACAAGCTTGAGCCGGGTGGTAAATTCAAGGATGATTTTAGGATATCTGCAATAGGGAAGGTTTTTCGCGCTCTTTGGATTGATGAATTGCCAATGCTTCTAAATCTTTTTAAGGGTGATATAAAAATTGTTGGAGTGCGGCCACTAAGTAAACAATATCAAACCTTATATCCATCGGATTATTTAAAGTTCAGACATAAATTCCGACCGGGACTCATACCCCCATATTATGCCGACATGCCAAAAGGGATTGAAGCGATTGTAGAATCAGAAAAACGATACCTCGAAGCATACCTTAAAAACCCAATTGTAACGGATTTTAGATATTTCTGGAAGGCCTTCTATAATATTGTATTTAAGAGAGCAAGGAGCAAGTAGCCGGGAGTTACCCCTAAATCCCCTAAAGGGGACTTCCGCAACTAACTGTTATTTATGCGTTCCCCTTTAGGGGACAGGAGTTAACAAAGCTAGCTAGTAGAGCTAAATAATTTTGTCATTAAAATCGGTATTCTAAGCTTAGAATAACAGCATTTGCCTTATTTCAAGAATTATATTCCGAATTCTTTTTTCAGAACATCAACAAAATCAAGTTTTTCCCACGCAAAGAATTCTGCTTTTTTAAAGTATTTAGTTTTGCCTCCAACTACTTTTTCAACAGTGTCTTTGTCTTTATAAAAAACCTCAACTTCTTCAACATGAGGAGTTCTTCCAAAATGTCCGTATGTAGCAGTTCTTTGGAAAATTGGGTTTTTAAGTCCAAATCTTTTTACAATTGCATACGGTCTAAGATCAAACATCTTACTAATTTTTTCGGCTATTTCTGCATCAGTAAGTTTTACTTTTGCAGAGCCATATGTGTTTACAAAAACGCCCACTGGTTCAGCTACGCCTATAGCATATGCAACTTGCACCAAAACCTCACCGGCAATACCAGCAGCAACCATGTTTTTAGCAATATGCCTAGTTGCGTATGCAGCAGAGCGGTCAACTTTACTTGAGTCTTTTCCTGAGAATGCACCACCACCATGTGCACCTTTTCCACCATAAGTATCAACGATTATTTTTCTACCTGTAAGGCCTGTGTCTCCGTGAGGACCACCAATAACAAACTTTCCTGTTGGGTTAACCAAAAGTCGGTAATCATCCTTAAACAATTCTTGGAGTCTTTTAGGCAGAGTGGCAACTGCCCTAGGAATTAAAATGTTGCGCATATCGCTCTCAATTTGCGAATGCATTTTTTTGTCGGCTGCCAATTGAGCATCTATTGATTCATTTGCAGGTTTTACAAAATCATCATGCTGAGTAGAAAGAACAATGGTATTTATTCTCACAGGCTTATGGTTTTCGTCGTACTCAACGGTAACCTGAGATTTGCTATCGGGTCTTAAGTATGTCATTTCCTTGCCTTCTTTTCTGATAGCAGCAAGTTCTTGTAATAAGATGTGCGACAAATCTAAAGACAGTGGCATATACTCATCTGTCTCAAGAGAAGCATATCCAAACATCATACCTTGATCTCCAGCACCTTGATCTTCATCTTTCTGTCTTACTACACCTTGATTTATATCTGCAGATTGTTCATGAATTGTTGAGATGATACCACAAGAATCTGCCTCAAATTTATAATCTGATTTAGTATATCCTATTTCGTTAAGAACTCTGCGCACAACGGTTTGTATGTCAATATATCCATTAGTTCTAACTTCACCACTGCAAACTACAAGTCCGGTTGTACAAAGAGTTTCGCAAGCAACCTTTGATTCTGAGTCGTGACGAAGAAATTCGTCTAGTAATGCATCTGAAATTTGGTCCGATACTTTATCTGGATGTCCCTCTGAAACGGACTCTGAAGTAAATAAATATCTCATTGTTGTAATCTTTATATTTTAAAATTGAAAATTTTCAAGTGGCAAAGTTAATTAAAAATGTTAATTATCAAGATTTCACAGATGTTAACTGTCTAAAAACTTCCTCAAGGCTTTGTTCTTCAACCCCAATAGTTAATATAACCCAGTTGTTTGCTGAGGATATTTTGAAGATTTCAGGACGAATATCTTTATCAGTATTTGTAAACACCTTGTATTTATTTCCGTCTTGAACAACATTTGTAACACCTTCAATAGCTTTTAAAACCATAGAGTCTATTTTTTGTTCAAACTCTACAAAAACAGTTTTGTTAAGATTTGAGAAGGCTTGCATTTGTTCGGTTGGTGCATCAGCAACAATTTTCCCTTTATTAACAATAATAACTCTATTGCACATGGCTTCAACTTCTTGCATAATATGAGTGGATAATAGTATTGTTTTCTCTTTTCCAATCTCAGAAATCAAGTTTCTTATATCTACGATTTGATTGGGGTCTAAGCCTGAGGTTGGTTCGTCAAGAATAATTACTTCCGGGTCGTGTATTAAGGCTTGGGCTATACCTACTCTTTGTCTGTATCCTTTAGATAAGACCCCTAATTTTTTATGAATTTCCGGCAAAAGTCCCGTTTTTTCAATAATATAATCTATGCGACTTTTCGTTGAATTGCCTAATTTATGAACACCGGCAATAAATGACAGATACTCCTTTATATACATGTCGAAATAAAGGGGATTGTTCTCGGGAAGATACCCTACCCTCTTTTTTACCTCCATAGATTGGGTTGCAACATCAAATCCACAAACTGACACCATTCCTAAGCTTTGTGGAATATAACAAGTTATGATTTTCATCATGGTCGATTTCCCAGCGCCATTCGGCCCCAGAAAACCAACCACCTCGCCTTTTTTCACATTAAATGAAACATTGTCAAGGGCTTTTTGCTTACCGTATAATTTGCTAACCGATTCAACTATTATTGACATAATTATAAATTTGAATGTGCGAATTTACAAAAAAATAAACGCTTATTCTTTTCCCGATATTTTTCTTAATTTTATGCAAAATCAAAATATTGTAAAACATTGACTGGAATTGTTATAAAATCGACCGGAAGTTGGTATTCGGTTATGCAAGATGTTTCGCTAATTGTTACTCAATGTAAGCTTAGAGGAAAATTTAAGTTTAAAGCAAACAAATTTACTAACCCAATCGCGGTAGGCGATGTTGTTGATTATACAATAGGTTCTGACCAAACAGGCATTATAACAAACATTCACGACAGAAAAAATTATATAGTCAGGAAATCAATCAAGCTTTCAAAACAAGCTCATGTAATAGCTGCAAATATTGATCAAGCTGTACTTATTGCCACAATCGCATTACCTCGAACAACAACAGGTTTTATTGATAGGTTTCTCGCAACAGCAGAAGCTTATTCAATTCCATCAGTAATTGTATTTAACAAAAGTGATCTTTACGGAGGAGCCGAAATTGAAAAATTCAATGAATTAAAGGGTATATATGAATCCATAGGATATAAGTGCTATTTAGTTTCTGCTCTAGAAAAAACAATACTTGATGATTTTAGTAATTTATTGAAGGAAAAAATTTCTTTATTGGCTGGACATTCAGGAGTTGGAAAATCTACACTTATCAATTCAATTGAGCCTAGATTAGATTTAAAAACCGGAAATATAAGCCTTGCTCATTCTAAAGGCAAACATACTACAACCTTTGCTGAAATGTTTATGCTGTCAAACGGGGGCTTTATTATTGATACTCCGGGCATTAAAGAATTCGGACTTTCTGATGTTGAGCCTTGGGAAGTAGCTCACTATTTCCCGGAGATGAGAGCTTTATTTAATGAGTGTAAATTTGATAATTGCACCCACGATCATGAGCCGGGGTGCAAGGTTATAGAAGAATTGCAGAAAGGAAATATAAGTCTGTCAAGATACTCCAGCTATATTAGTATGCTTTATGGTGACGATAATAGAGGGTAGATTGGGTATCAAGAATCAGGTGTCAGGCATTGAATTTTAGATTTGATGACTGTCTGCTGCTGACTTACAACTTACAACTTACATATGAGGGCATTAATACAAAGAGTAAAAAGAGCATCGGTTACAATAGATGGGAAAACATATTCCGAAATAGGACAAGGAATGTTAATTCTGCTTGGTGTTGAAGAAGCGGATACAAAGGATGATATTGAATGGCTTGTTGGTAAGATTTCTTAGCTTAGAATATTTGATGATTCTGAAGGTATAATGAATCTTTCAATCTGCGATATTGAGGGAGATTTTTTGGTGGTAAGTCAGTTTACGTTACATGCGAGCACAAAAAAGGGCAACAGACCCAGCTACATAAAGGCTGCCAGGCCTGAAACTGCAATTCCGTTGTACGAAAAGTTTGTAGAATGTCTTAAAAAAGACAGTGATTTGCAAGTTAAGACAGGTGTTTTTGGCGCTATGATGGATGTAGAGCTGATAAATGACGGACCTGTAACAATAATGATTGACAGCAAAAGCAGGGAATAAAAAAAAGGGAAGCACCGCGCCCCCCTTTATCTTCAATCTTATGAATCTGTAATCTTAAATCTAATATGCCCATTTCAACCAGATAGCACCCCAAGTAAATCCACCTCCAAAAGCAGTAAGAATAATATTATCACCTTTTTTGAACTTAGATTCATTTTCCCAAATACATAAAGGGATTGTGGCATTAGTTGTATTTCCATATCTTTCGATATTGATAATTGCCTTTTCCATTGGCAATCCTGTTCTGCGCGCTGCTGCTTCAATAATTCTAAGATTTGCCTGATGCGCTATTAAGTATGATATATCTTCAGGTTTAAGATTATTTTGTTGCATTACTTGAAGAGAGATATCACCCATTTTTGTAACAGCAAATTTGAAAACAGCCTGACCTTCTTGATAAATATAATGTTCACGGGCGTCGACTGTTGCATGAGATGCGGGTTTAACCGATCCTCCAGCTTTCTGATGAAGATGAATTCTTCCGGAACCATCAGTTCCAAATGCATGATCCATTATTCCAAACTCTTCGGTTGTGGGCTCTAGAAGAACTGCTCCTGCCGCGTCACCAAAAATCACACATGTTTGTCTGTCTTGGTAATCAACGATTGAAGACATTTTGTCGGAACCAATAACAATAACCTTTTTATATTTTCCAGAGCTTATAAAGTTTGATGCTGTGACTAAGGCGTAAATAAAACCTGAACAAGCAGCATTCAAATCGTAGCTGAACGCATTTTTTATCCCCGCTTTATCACTAATAATATTAGCAGTAGCCGGAAATTGCATATCACCTGTAACGGTTGCGCAAATAACCAAGTCAATTTCAGATGGGTCAATATTCTTTTTTTTCAGCAGAGCTTTCACTGCTTCAGCACCCATATCTGAGGTGCCTTTGCCTTCTCCTTTTAGAATATGTCTTTCTTTGATACCTGTGCGAGTCATTATCCACTCATCTGTGGTATCAACCATTTTTTCAAGTTCCTTATTGTTTAAAATATAGTCTGGAACAAATACCTCTATACCAGTAATTGCTGCTCTTATTTTTGTCATTACAATATGATTATATTAAAAAACTATTCAGTGTCTCCGTTGTTAATTTTCAAAGCATTGAATTTGCTGAGTGCATCAGAAATTTTATCATTAATCTTTGCATTGAAAACATCTTTAGAAAGTATTAACATGTTTTTGATTGCAACATTATTTGAAATACCATGTCCAATCAAAACAGTTGAGTTTATACCTAAAATAGGAGTTCCCCCATAAAGTTCATAATTAAATCTATTTATAAACTCATCTGTAAGGTTTCTTTTCATGAGCAATCTATACATTGCTTCAATCTGCTTCAAAACGATATTACCGACAAAACCATCACACACAACAACATCAACTTTGTCGGGTTTGAAAAGATCACGACTTTCAATATTTCCAATAAAATTAAAGTCTTTGGAGTCTTTCATTAAGCGATATGCTGACTGACAAAGAAGGCTACCTTTTTCTTCTTCGCTGCCAATATTAAGCAACCCAACCTTTGGGTTAGGAATTTTATAAACAGATTCGGCATAAATACTTCCAAGAACACCAAATTGGTATAAAACGTCGGGTTTGCTATCGGGATTGGTTCCTACATCAATAAGAACTCCGGCCCCGCCATTTTCTTTTGGAAGAATAGATGTAGTTGCTGGTCGTATTATTCCAGGAATAGGATTTATGCTATAAATAGACCCTACAACCATTGCTCCAGTATTTCCTGCGCTGGAGAAAGAATCTATTTCTCCTTTTTTCAACAGTTTAAACCCTTTTGCTATACTTGAGTCGGGTTTGTTTGTAAATGCCTTAATGGGAGAGTCTCCCATTTCAATTACTTCTGAAGCATGAACTATTTCAAAATCTTCAGCCTTGCCACCTTGCTTTTCGAGTTCGTCTAGTATTGCATTTTCATTTCCAATTAGAACGATTTTGTCGCCATTAGAAATCTCTTTTTGGGCTAATATTGCGCCACCAACTGTTGCTGCAGGAGCATAATCACCACCCATAACATCTAGGCCGATTTTCATAGCAAAGAATTTAAATTATACTGATTTATTAAGCATTAAGCAGTAGCTGCTTTTTCAACAGCAACCTGTCCGCGATAATAACCACACTCTGGACAAACTCTGTGCATCAGTTTATAAGAACCACAGTTTGAACATGCAGAGATAGCAGGTTCAGTAGCTTTATAATGCGTTCTTCTTTTGTTTTTACGCTGCTTCGAAATTTTACTCTTGGGATGTGCCATAATTACTAAAAATTAAACGTTTAATATGTATTTTAATCAAATTTCAACTTCTTCAACTCTTCCCATCTTGAATCGGTCTGAGTCGCCTTTTTTTTATTACTTTTTGAATGAGACAAGTTTTCCAGCCTCTTAATAACTTCTTTGTCACAATTCATTCTATCGCCAAGCCCTCCGGGATGAACACGTTTTGCCGGCAACGCAAGATGAATGAACTCATAAATATATTGAGCAACATTAATTTCAGCCTGAGTTGTCGGAATAACAATTATTTCATCCGATTGCTCTAGATAAAATTCTCCAAATTTAAAGATCAATTTACTGTCTATAATAATATCTTGAGGATAATCATCAAGACACAGATCACATTCTAAATCAACATAGCCCTTAATAGAAAAATCCAGAACAAGCATATCGCTTTTCTTTTCCAATAAAAGGGCACATTTTACATTGCCTGATTTAACTTCGCTCTCATTAAAACAAGAAAAAAACTTCTCATTTATTTTATAAGAAAACTCATGCTTTCCTAGGGAAAGTCCTACATAAGCTATCTGAAACTCCTTTAATGCCGCCAAAGTACTATCAGATTATTTAAGGGTGCAAAATTACAATTAATTATTTAAAACAAAAACATTATTAGTTTTTATTTGAACGCCTTTTCAAGAAGGGCATCTCCACCCAGTTTAAGGCGATTAAAATATTCGGGCACTTCTTTTCCGCAAAGACTATTTACATATAGCTTTGCAAGATATTGAGCCAGCATAAAACCTTGTCCTCTCAGACCTAAAAATAATCCTTTGTCAACATCAATAATCATTTTTGGTTCTATATAATACCCAGCCCAAAGCGCCTGAAAACCAACTGCTGATATTTCTGGTATCCATTCTGTAAATATTTCAGAAACTATTTCCGCAAATTCTTTGGAATTTACTTTTAGGTCTTTGTCTGTTTCGAGAGGTTCTAAAGCAGGAGAAGCACACCCTATAATCTGTCCTGTGTTGCCGAGTTGTTGTCCATACACTGCAGTAAACCCTTTGTAATGTCTCCTGTCGATAAGCATATCAAGAGGGTTGCCGTTAACTCCAAGCATTGGCAATCTTCTTGTAATAAAAGCCTGATGTTTTACAGGGAATAGACCTGTTTCTATTCCAAGCATATGAGCAAATTTATTGCCTTCATCTCCAAGGGCATTAATAAATATAGGAGTGCGATACTCAACATATTCACCCCCGTGAATTTTTACAATTGCTTTATAAACATCTCCTTCTTTGCGAACATCAATAAGTTCGCTATCCTCAAGAACAGTTCCTCCGCTGTTTACTCCAACTTTTCTAAGCACATCAATAACTTTACCTGGAGTAGCTTGCCAGCATTCGCTTGTTTTAAGAGCAGCTATATAGTTTTTATTGTCAACATTAAAATATGGAGAGATCTCACTTTTAAACTGATTCGGGTTAAGCATAATTGCTTTTTGCCACGACATTGAATCTTTCAGAGCCTTGTACATTTGCTCATCATGGGCGAATGTAACATAATTAATCAGTCGAAAATCGACATCTCCAATCTTCTGCAATTCCTGAAATAATTCGAGGTTATGTCTTGCGATATCTGTAAGTTCGGGCAGACTAAACACAGGTCTTCCTCCTGCAATATTTCTCCAAGAAGATCCGAAGCCATAATTTAATAATGTCGGCTTATAGCCTTCTTCTGCAAGGAATCTGAACAGAGAGCTGCCGGCAATTCCACCACCTGCAATAAGAGACTTGACCTCCACAATCTTGTTGGCTTTTCCTATTGCATTTGTGATCACTTTTTCCTTCAATGCAGTAGGATATAATTCTCCTATTGTAATTTGATTAGAGAGTGGCGCTCTTGGAGTTGAACTTCCAATAAGCTCTATGCCTTTGGGTCTTAAGTTCATTTTCAACCTTTGAATACATCTTTTACCACGGCAAGGCCCCATCCCAAGGTGAGTTGTGTGCTTAATTTCCTCTACAGATATATATTTACGATCGCCAATAATTTCCATAACATCATCAAAGCCAACATCATCACAATGACACATAAAAATTTCTGATGTGACCTTTTCTTTATGTGGTTTTGTTGTAAGTTTTTCAGGGAATTCTTCTTTAATTATAAACCCTCTAACTTTTAACATATCTTCTTTATTCATATCAGAAGATTTTACTCTTGCAATATGAGTTAGATTAGGCTTGCGAAGAATTTTTTGAATAACTCCTTCTCCAAGAATATTTGCATAATTATCAACAAGAAAAACGTCCTTTCCTTCTTCCATATCAAATTCTATAGGTAAAAAGAACACTCCTGTTTTGAGATTATATCCAAAAATGGCCAATCCAGGGCACTGATAAACACAATCCATGCAACCAACACATTTTTCAAAATCAATTTGAGGAACTGTGCTTGTTGAGGATTTAGTAATTGCGCCATATTTACATGCAAATGCGCAAGGATTACAAGCAAATCCGTATAAGCAATCAATTTGCACAAAAGGTTTCTCCAATCTTTCTTCTGTCGGAAGAGCAGGCTCATCTATTACTTTAATAGGATGCTGTTGAGAATCTATATATTCTTTAGATACATTGAGATATTCATCATATTTAAACCTAATGCCTTGATTTTCCAAAATTTCATATGCCACCTGTTTGCCTCTGAGAACAGCACTTGTCCCCTCTCCTATTCTGACGGCATCACCAGCTCCATAGCAATTTCTTCCAAACATTTCATATCCCTTAATAAGAAGAGCATCATCCGGCATTAGTCCGGTGCAAATATTAATTACATCAATATCTTCAACCACAAATTCGGTTCCCGGAATAGGTTTAAAATTTTCTGCTTTAGCAAGCACGGCACCTCTAATTCCATCCCCCTTTTTGTTGGGTAATGCTTCTATAATCATTGTGGAAAGCATAACCGGAATACCAAGCCTGCGAACTCTGTTTGCCTGTACCGGAAATCCGCCTTCGTTTGGTTGAGCTTCGATTATTGCCTTAACTTTTGCTCCTGCTTGAGTAAGCTGATAGCTTGTAAGATACCCTATATTTCCGGCTCCAACCGTAAGAACGCTTTTACCTAAGAGAGTAAGCTCAGTGTTCATCATTTTTTGAACTACAGCGGCAGTATATACTCCGGGAAGGTCATCATTATGAAAAGTTGGAAGAAATGGAACTGCACCGGAGGCAACTACAAAGTGCTTACAATCAATATAAAAAATTTCATTTGATTTAAAGTTTTTAACAGCAACCCTATTACCTTCAAACACATCCCAAACTGTACAGTCGAGCATTATACCAGAATGATCTTCTCCAGCTAAAGTCTTAGCTATTTCAAAGCCTCTCATTCCGCCGTATTTTTTCTCTTTTTCAAAAAAGAAAAACTGATGTGTTTGCATATTAAACTGACCACCAATCTGTGAATTGCTGTCAACAACTATATTGCTAACATTATGTTCGTTTAAAATTTCACGAGTAGCCAATCCAGCAGGTCCTGCACCTATAATTACAACATCCGTTTTGTATACCTTTACAGCTTCCGTTTTTTCGTATTTTGTTGGTTTTGTAACAAAATCATGAGGTATTTCAATAACCTCCTTAATATTGTCAACATTTGTAATACAAATTCGTTTTATAATACCATCTACCAACATTTCGCAAGCACCACATTTGCCAATGCCACATTCAAGACTTCTGCTGCGATGAGCAAGACTATGACTGTGAATAGGAAACCCTGCCTGATGCAAGGCTGCTGCAATTGTAAACCCCTTTTCTCCTTTTATTTTTTCCCCTTTGTATGTAAACTCAACATAAGCCGGTTTTGGAACAGATATTATTGGATGTTTATCTATCTTTTGCATTTATAAAATTTTTTCGAAAATATAATTTATCTATTTGCTTAATAGCGTTTTAAAAACATCCGCAAAGGTAAGGGATTTAAAAAATTCATATCAGGAATTAAGAAATTTTTTATTTTGCCTCAAACAAATAATATCAATGCTTGTTTTGTGTTTAAAGTTTTATATAGTATTTTAAACACTTATATAATTAGTAATTATGAAATTCAACTACAAAATATCATATATATTAAACATTTTAGCTATTCTGCTTCTTTTTAGCACACACGCTGTATCGCAAACCGGAGGAATTAAAGGGCGAGTCTATAATGAAAAAAACAATGAGGCGGTTCCATTTGCAAATATTGTTATACAAGGGACAACAACCGGGAGTATATCAGATTTTGATGGAAACTTTATTTTTGCCGGTTTACAACCGGGGTTTGTTCGCTTAGTTATTTCGGCAGTTGGCTTTGAGCAAAAGATTACGGAAGAAATAATGATTTCGAATTCAAGAACTGCAAACATTGACATTCCAATGAAAGAGATGGACTTTTTGCTTGACGAGGTTGTGATTTCAGTATCTCAATTTCAGAGAAAGGAAGAAAGTCCTGTGTCGATGAGAAGACTAGGAATTTCTGAGATTGAGAGAAATCCAGGCGGGAATAGAGATATTTCTAAAGTAATACAATCATTACCAGGGGTAGCACTTACTCCGTCATTTAGAAATGATGTAATTATCAGAGGAGGAGGCCCAAATGAAAACAGATTCTATCTTGATGGTGTGGAAATACCAAATTTAAATCATTTTGCAACTCAAGGAGCAAGTGGTGGTCCAGTAGGAATATTAAATGTTGATTTTATTCGAGAAGTGGAAATGTATTCTTCGGCTTTTCCTGCAAATAGGGGAAATGCTTTGAGCTCGATTTTTGAATTTCGCCAGGTAAAGGGAGACTCCGAAAAATTGAATTTCAGAGGAACAATTGGGGCCAGCGATTTGGCATTAACTTTAGATGGTCCTTTGACAGATAATACAACTATGATATTCTCTGTTAGACGATCTTATCTTCAGTTTCTTTTTAGTGTAATAGGATTGCCATTTTTACCCACTTACAATGATTTTCAGTTTAAGACCGACACTAAGTTAAGCGACAAATCAGAATTAACATTCATTGGAATTGGCGCTCTTGACCAATTTACTTTAAACTTAAATGCAAATGAGACAGAAGAACAAAGATATATTCTTGATTATCTTCCTGTAAGTGAGCAATGGAATTATACAATTGGTGGAGTTTACAGGCGATTCAGAGATAATGGATTTGACCGTGTGGTTTTAAGCAGAAATATGTTAAGAAATTTTTCTTACAAATACCCTGACAATGATGAATCAAAGCCAAAAACATTCGATTACGAATCAGACGAAATTGAAAACAAAGTTAGATATGAAAGAACTTTTCAAACCGGTCCATACAGAATAATATACGGAGCAGGAGGAGAATATGCCAAGTATCTTAATTATACGTACAGAGAAGTGTTTTTGCAAAACCAGCCTTTTACAATTGAATATGATTCTTTCTTAGATTTGTTTAAATACAGTTTGTTTTCTCAAGTAACCAGAAATTTTTTAAATGAAAAGCTATCACTGTCTTTTGGAATACGAACAGACGCAAATAGCTACTCATCAAGTATGTCAAACCCATTGAAGCAATTATCTCCACGATTGTCGGGGTCTTATCAATTATCTCAAGAACTTGCACTAACAGCAAGCACAGGACGGTACTATCAAATGCCTGCCTATACAACATTAGGATATAAAGACAGTGAAGGTGTTTTCAGGAACAAAGAAAACAATCTGAGATATATAGGAGTAGACCATTATGTTGGCGGTTTCGAATATTTACCAACAAACAAATCAAAAATAACAATTGAAGGATTTTACAAACAATATCATTATTATCCTTTTTCGGTAAAAGACCAGGTTCCGCTTGGCAGCAAGGCCATTGATTTCGGAATATTCGGTGATGAAGAAGTAACGTCAGATAGTCAGGGAAGATCCTATGGTGCAGAATTGTTATATAGAGAACAACGATTTAAAGGACTTAACTTAATCCTTTCTTACACATTTGTAAAGAGTGAGTTTAAAGATAAGAACAATGTATATATTCCATCTGCTTGGGATAGTCGTCATATAATAAACCTAACAGCAACACAAAAATTACCCAGAAACTGGGATATAGGCGCAAAATGGAAGTTTTCCGGAGGAGCACCATATACACCTTTTGATATTGAATATTCTGAGCAAGTTGCAGCTTGGGATGCTCAAAGGCAAGGATATTTAGACTATTCCAATTTTAACACTGAAAGATTGCCTGCATTTCATCAGTTAGATATTAGAATTGACAAGCAGTTTTATTTCAGAACATTCTCTCTTATGTTGTATCTTGATGTGCAAAATGTATATAACTTTGAATCGGAGTTGCCACCTTCACTGCTAAGAGTGGAAGGATCTGCTCCATATACAGATGATGATGGAATTATGAGATATGAATTAAAAGAAGTAAGAAGCTATTCGGGCACAGTTTTGCCAAGTATAGGAATTATGTTTGAATTTTAAGATAAAAAGATATACAATGAAAAAGCTTACTATAATATCAGCAATTATTGTTTATACAATAATAACCGCATTTTCTCCAAGTACAAGTCCACAGTCAAGATGGCTAAAAAGACAACAGGCCAAACAGCCGCCAATATTATTAGAAACATTGTCTGATAATATAGGTCACAAAATAATTATAGAGTTTAAAAGAGGTAAAACAATGAATTACCCCTTAATGGCTTTTTGGATTGAAGACCTTGAAGGAAATTACATACAAACATTGTATGTAGCTCAGTCTATCGCACAAGGATACTTCCGACATGGAGACACTTCAACCGGAAGATGGCAGCCAGGACCCCTCAGAAGACCGGCAGCACTGCCATATTGGAGTCACAAAAGAGGGATAAAAGCTGCTGATGGATTATACATTCCAACAATTGACAATCCTATGCCAGATGCTGTGACCGGAGCAACACCAACATCAAACTTTATTCTTTCAACAAAGACAGAAACAAAAGAAATAAAGACCTTTAATATAATGATGGAAATAAACCAATCATGGGATTGGAATAATTACTGGCATAATAATAAGTACCCTGACGATGTGAACTATAAAACATCAAGCCAGCCGGCACTTGTTTATCGCGCTACAGTTGATATAAGCAACCTGCAATCAGAATATAAAATGGAGGTAATTGGACATAGCCATTGGTCGGGGGCAAATGGAAATTTATACGAAGACCTCAGTACAATAACGAGTGCGTTGAAAATTGTTGGCGAGGTAATAATAAGGTTGGAATAATAAAATACGGTCGGGAAAAACCGTTGGTATTGGAAGGGACAAGGCAATGCCTTGTCCCAACGGTATCGTTTTCATTGTCCCAACGGTATCGTTTCCAATGCCTTGTCCCTCCCGTTTTTCAATTTCCTGTCCCTAATATATCAATTAATCCTTCATTGACAATTTATCCAGATTTTGGGCTGTTCTAACCAGATTTATAAATTCCGCTCTATATCCTTCTATATCTTTACCCTTTGCCGAAAGGGCCATTTTAATTACGTTATCATAAGAAGCTCTTGATTTAAACTCAGAGTTTCGGAGCAATAATCCAAATTCGGCAACTGCGGCAGCAAATCTAAAGTCATCGGATGTTTTATCGATTGCGATAAGCTTACCTTTTACGGGTAAATCGAACATTACACTTTTTTCGCCATCAGGTTCTTTGTATCTAGCTTTTATTGTTAATAATTCGGAATTCAAGTTTGGTGCAGGGCGTGAAGGTACAGCCTGATATTTAAGAGGATCTACTCCCGGAATATTTTCATCTGAGCCGGCCGGAATTATTTCGTATAGCGCTGTAACACTATGTCCTGCTCCCATTTCGCCGGCATCTTTCGCGTCGTTGTTAAAATCTTCATCGTTCAATCTGCGGTTTTCGTATCCTATCAAGCGATATGCTTTTACTCTTTCAGGGTTAAACTCAATTTGTAATTTTACATCTTTTGCTATTGTAAATAAAGTTCCGGCAAATTCACTAACCATAACTTTTCTTGCTTCTTGAATATTATCAATATAAGCATAGTTGCCGTTCCCTTTGTTTGCAATTATTTCCAAACGATCATCTTTATAATTTCCCATTCCAAAGCCTAATACAGTAATAAACACCCCACTTTTACGCTTATCTTCAACTAATCTCTCCATTGAGGCATTACTAGATTCACCAACATTGAAATCTCCATCTGTAGCCATAATAATTCTGTTGTTACCACCTTTAATAAAGTTTTTCTCAGCAACATCATAAGCCATCCTTAGTGCCTGTCCTCCAGCAGTGGATCCACCAGCTTGAAGCCCGTTAATAGCATTCAGAATTTTTTGTTTATTGCTTGCAGGAGTTGATTCAAGTAGTATTTCTGTCCGGCTTGCATAAACAACAATCGAAACTCTATCTTGTGGGCGTAGTTCCTCTACCAACATATTCATTGCAGTTTGAAGCAGAGGCAATTTATTTGGTGAATACATAGAACCTGAAACATCTATTAAAAAAACCAAATTAGAATAAGGCAACTCTGATTTGTCAACTTCAACTCCTTTCAATCCAACATGTAAAAGCTGAGTTTTAGGGTTCCATGGGCATTCAGACAATTCTGCATGCATAGCAAACGGATGTTTTCCCGTTGGTTGTGCATAATCATAGCTGAAATAATTTAACATTTCCTCAATTCTAACCACATCTTTTTGTGGAAGAGAGCCGGAGTTTAAAAATCTGCGAACATTAGAATATGCAGCATTGTCTACATCAATTGAGAAGGTTGATAATGGGTTGTTATTTACATCTTTAAATCCGGTCTCGTTTATTGCACTATAAGACTCAGTGTTGTAATAATACTGGTCGTAATCTGCATACACATATCCCGTAGGAGCAGCATGAGTATGAGCACCGCCATATGCTTTTTCTCGTGAGACTTTAGCAGAAGTTTCAACAGTGTAAAAAACCTCATCATATATTACTTCTTGTTCTAAATAAATTACCGTTGTGGCAATTTTTAATGAAACATCAATTTGAGTTTGTTTTGCAATTTCTACTTCTTTTGATTCGCAATTATTACAAGAAAACACTAAGAATTTATCTCTGGCTGTAACCAAAATAGAATAATTCCCTTTTGAGTCGGAGATTGAGCTTCTTACTGTTCCTTTTACTGTTACAGTGACTCCAGGAAGGCCTTTTCCTCCTTCGTCGGTAATAGTTCCGTAAATTGTTCTTGTTTGCGCAAACGCATAAGTGGTTATTAATAACAAACTCACTATCATTAAAATGTTCTTTTTCATAGCTTTAAATTTTAAGGGTTAAAAAATAAATTGTTAGATTTTGTTTTTCTTTTTTTGATTAACTTCACAAACAGGATGCACACATTTTAATTATTCCACAAAATTTTTAAAATTTTTTAAAAACAATTTTCAATCGACTGATTATCTGCTAATTGCGCTTATTTAAAAAAAATAAAAACCTATACTCAGATCAAGAGTTGCTTGATGCCTATAAAGAAAATAGTGATCAGAAAGTTCTTGCAGATCTGTTTTCCAGATATACTCATATGATATATGGTGTATGTATGAAATATTTACAAAATCAGGATGATGCTGCTGATGCTGTAATGAACATATACGAAAAACTTGCTAAAGAAGTAAACAGGCATAACATTCTAAATTTTTCTACTTGGCTATATGTTACAACAAAGAATCATTGTTTTATGGAATTGCGCAGCAGAAAAGCTGAAGAGAAGAAACACGAAAATTGGAAAGAAGATTATCAAATTTTTATGGAATCAGAAGTTTTTTTGCATCCTATCGATGAGAATGAATTACACTCTGAACAGTTAAAGCTTTGTATTGAGCAACTAAAGGCTGAACAAAAAGAATGTATTGAGCTATTCTATTATAAAAACAAATGTTATATGGAAATAGCAGAAATACTGGATATCAATGAAAAAAAAGTGAAAAGCTATTTGCAAAACGGAAAAAGAAATTTAAAAATATGTATGGAAACCGCAAATGACAAAAAAGAATAAACATATAATACCTTCATTAAAGCAATTTCTGAATTATATAAACAATAAGATGAATTCAGAAAAAAGAAATGCTTTCGAAAAGCATCTTCAAAAGGATCCATTTGCTGAAGATGCACTTGATGGTTTTTTACTGCTAGATAGAAAAAAAGCGGAAAAGGATATTTCAATTATAAATAAAAAAATACTGGGTCAAAACAAAACATCATACAATAGTATATATATAACAGGAATAGCTGCCGCTATAGCACTATTAGTTATATCATCATTAACATATCTAGCAATTAATCAATTATCCAGATCAAAAGATGAGAAGCAACTTGGTTATACAGAAGAGGAATCATTGCAGAAAGAAAAAGAATTGATTTTTTTGGCTGAAGAAGATGCAGACACCGGTTATACGCAGAAAGAGATTACCGCAACAGGCAGTTCTATGGAAAGAGTTAAAAAAGAGCAACCTAAAATAATTATAACTGATCAGGATGAGTTAATAAAAGTGCAAAACGAAAAAATAGAAGAGGTAATTGAAGAAGATTATATTTTTTACTCTGTTGAATCAAATGCAGGAGCTGCTCCTGCAAAGCCAGTAGTAGCAGTTGACATAATCTGTGAGGAAAAAAATGAGAGTGTGGCAATCGCTGTATTAGAAGATGCCGACAAGGGAAGTAAATCATCGCGAAAAACACTATCCCCTGATTACAAAAAAAGACCTGGCTATATTGCACCTTTACCTGTGAAGGGTATGGAGAGTTTTAATAAATATATTGAAGACAATGCTATAATACCAGATTCAATTGATCTTGTCTCTGCAAGTGTGTTGTTACGTTTATTAATTAGTGAAAAGGGAGAAATTTCAAACATTGAAGTACTAAGAAGTCCTTCGCCAACTCTATCTATAATGGCAGTTGAATTAATTAAAAATGGCCCAAGATGGATACCTGCAAAAATTGATGGAAAATCTGTTTCAGAGGAGGTCATTTTGACAATAGATTTTAAAAAATAATTCAAACTTTGGTGTTTTTTAGAATTTTTCGAGCAAATTCTACTTGGTTTTTATAGAAAAAATCGTCTCAAAAACTCTCAAAACCAAACCATCAACAACTCTATTAATCTGATATCCTGAGCATTATCACTTTTTTTGAATTTTTTTTTATAAAAATGTTTTTCATATTGTTTTCTTATTTAAATTTGGTCTAAATAAAAATTGATAGATTTGTCATAATAACACTATAGAGTTTTACTAAAGATTTAGTTTTTGATTGGTGATTTGGTTGGAAAGTGGTGTTTCCAGAAAGAGGCTGCCTAATAGGCAGCCTCTTTTTATTTTACCGAATAAAACATCTTATTTTCAGAAAAACAAAGCATAAGTTACGCCTAAGACCCCAACTGCTGCAAGGATAAATACGATTTTTGAAGGCATTATGCCATTGTTTTCAGCAGTTTTGCCGAAAATTCCGAACACTAATGGGTGTACAAGGAAAGGCATGGCAAAAACAAAGGCTATAAGCAAAGAAGCTTTTTCGCCAAACATTCCACCCTGGATAGCAGCAAAAAGACCAAAGTGAGATATAGCAGATGCGTTAGCCATTACAGAGTCGTTTAGTTCCATGCCTCCTGCATAAAGGATAAACAAACCACCAAAAACGGCTATCAATTGCCAACCCAGTGAAAAAATCATCAATCCCTTGATTTCTTTTGCATCTTTTCCTCCAGCTTTTCTCAATGTAACCAAAGCCCAATATGTAAGGATAGCACCAACGGCAATTATTGCAATGGCATATGGAATAAGCAAAACACCTGAGGTTGCACTTGCAGCAAGAACGGAAAAAACAAATATATGCCCTATAAACGGGATATTAATCATAATAGGTGCTCTTACTTGAGCTTCAGGGCCAAGATCGCCGGCTGTACAAGCACCTGTTAACCCCGAATGAGACAATGAGCCTGCCATCCCCGGGGCCAGATTTCTCATGTGATTTGCTTTTCCTAAAAGAATAAGAATCGTTAACCCACCAAACATCCATAATAACTGACCGAAGAATCCAAAAGATAGAACAGAAGTCATACCAGATAAAGAAAATGCCTCAGCAATTCTAGAACCTCCAACCATGAAATTGGCTGCAAGAACAACAGGAATACCGGCAAAAAGCAAAGATCTTATCGTGGGCCCGAATTTCCAGTTTGGCAACAACAAACCAGCTGACACAGAAAGTATCATAGCAAAAAATATTTCGGGCAAGGCAATATGAGGTCTAATCAATGTTGAGATATGCCATGATAGAACTAAAATTCCAAGAATCATAGCGGTTTCTATCATGCCTTTTCTTATATAAACATGCTTGTTTTTAATTTTCGCTCTGTAATCAATTAGAATTATGGATCCAACAATTCCTAAATAACCCAGAAGAGGATAAAAATTATCCAGAGGTTCATTGTTAGTATTACCTGTGATTACTCTTTTGAGAGACTCTATTCCTATAAGAATAAAAAATGAGCGAATAAGAAACATAAATTGCGTAAACTTTGTTCCAAGAAACATTTCGTCGTCGGAAGGAATAACAATGTCGGTTTTATCCATTATCCGATTTGCGAAAATTTTTCTTATCTCCTGCCCTCCAACAAAAAACGAAGCCGCTAGTGCGGTTATAGTTACCTTACTTGTAAAATCAAGTATTGGAAACTCTCTTAAACCTGGAGTTCCCATTCCTGTGCTAACTAATACATACCCCATTATTAAACCAAAAACTACAATTATCAATATGGGAGAATATCTAGTACCGGCAACAAAAGTACGAGACACCAAAACCATAGAAATAACAAGTAAAAAGGTTAACCAAAACTGGTTAAGAATCTGCGGATTGGCCATTGGCCCAACTATTTCTTCCATTATATGTGTTTTTTAAAAGTGGGCAAAAGTAGTATTTTTCTGTTTTATAACCCCATGCCTATTTGAATTTTAAGAAGATTTTAGGAATAAACCTTGGAGTATCTGTTTTATAATGGACATAATCATTGGGGAATCTTTCTTCTAAAAGTTTTTCTTCATAAGGCAATCTTAAAAACATAAGAGATAGGATTATAGGCAAACTTAATAAGCCAAACAACCAGTTGGAAGAAACAAAAAACAGTTCGGTAAAGAAAATAAAATAACCCACATTACGAGGGGATTGAATCCTCTGCGTTCCTCTGCGAAGCCTTAGCGCAACTCTGCGTTACAAAAGAATTATTATAACGCAGAGAATCGCTGAGGTTCGCAAAGAAATTAGATGCATTTATCAGTTTAATCTGTGTTCCCATTTCTTATAAAATCCGAAAAACGAATATCTAAATACGAAACAAATTCAAAATCATAAATAATAAAACACAAAACAACCTCAGGCAATGTTATCGGTGCTCTGCACCTCAAACCCAAAACCTCAAACCCCAAGCCCACTATTTCGCCATCTGCAATTTCATAATCTTTTCTCCCCCTTGGGTTGTTATTCTAACAAAATACATCCCAGGTTCAACATCGCTTAGTTTTATATCTAACACTTTGCTATCATGCTGCTGTGAGAAAATCAGCTTACCTGTAATATCAAATATTCTTACCTCTGTTATGATTTCTTCAGATATGATGTTGAAGTTACCTTTAGTTGGGTTTGGATATAATGTGATATCATAAGTGCCAGAATTAATTACCGAGACTTCTTCTGTAAATGTAGCTGTGATGTTTTTGTCTGAATTCATTGTGATGGTTGTGATGGATTGCAGTACATTTGCTACATCGCCGCTCCAGCTATCAAACTCCCAGCCTGAATCTGCTATTGCTTCAAGATCAAATACAGTTCCTTCTTCTACTGTTATAGCTGTAGAATAAACTTCTCCGTCAACTTCTACTGTGCCATTGCCTACTATGGTTATGGTGAGAGTGTATTCTACAATTGGCGGCGATGTTATTGACGCTGTTGTAGTTGGTACTCCGATTAGTGATAGTGTGTAATTATCTTTATCATCGCCAAGCAACAAGGCAGATACTATGCTCACAATCTTGTCTTCACCAACCTCAGAATCTTCAAATTCTGCAACTATTGAGGATATCTCAACGTCATCTCCCGAAATAGCTGTAATTAGCGTTAGATTGTTGTCTTCTATTGTTGCAGCAGTTGTGCCGTCATACTCTTTGTCGAGCACGGTAAAGGTTCCGCCAATAGTAAGTTCTTTGGCTGTGATGTTTGCTGTTGCTGTTGCTGTTGTTGATATTAAGGCATAATTATTCGCATCTGCACCGCTACTTATGGTTATATCAAAATAATTTACAGTCTTTGCTTGACCAACATTTTTGTTTTCAAAAGCAGCCGCAAAGGTCAATACTATAATGTCACCGTTTATTCTGTCATCGTCAAACCCTGTTCCGGCAACAGTTGTAGTTCCATCATATTCTTTATCATTGGCTGTAAAATTGCTCAAAACAAGAGTTCTTTTATTAATATCTGCTGTTGAATTATGATTATTGATGTAATATTTATCAGCATCAGCTCCTGATAAAGCAAGTCCTGTAATACTAACCGGCTTATTGTTTGCAGCATTTTTATTAGAAAACAATGCTACAACATTAGTAATGTCAAGCTCAACATCATCTCCGTCTGCAACCGGGCTTAGGGTTTCCCAATCAGCTATAGAAGCTATGTTTGTTCCGTCATATGCTTTGTCGGCAACTAAAAGTCCATTTAAGAATAGTTCTGCTTTATCAACTACATACATTATACCATTCACATAGTCAATATCATAATTGCCTATTCCTATTCCGGCAGCATCACTTGGAACAATATCATATTCCCCTTCAAAGGCATCAGATTGCGCGCCGTCGCTATACAAGGTGACAGAGGTTACAACATCTCCGGATATCATTTCTCCGGCAAAAAACTCATCACCATCGAAAATGTATTCAACTCCTAACGTTTTATAAAAACTACGTGCGGTAACTGTTAATGGTTTTTGTAAAATGTCTGCTGTTATAACCGGTAAAATCAAAGAGTAATTACTAGCATCATCACCATTGATTGTAAGTCCTGAAATAATTAGTTCATAATCTAATCCGGCATTAACAGATGGAAACGTTACAAAAGCATTGCTATAATCAAGATAAATATCATCTTCTACCAATGTGTTTTCTAAATGTCCCCAGGAATCTACTGTAGCTGCATTTGTACCATTATATACTTTGTTTTCAACAACAAGACCACTAATTGTTATCTCCCTTGCGTTAACAGTTATTTCAAACTCATTTGAATATACGGGGTCGCAAACACCGTTTTCAATTAGGACTTTGTATTTATAAACTCCAATGTTTTCAGGCGTCTCAGAAAAAGTTGTTTCTGTGCCGGGAATAATTTCCCATTCTTGAGTATTGATTTTCCTTTCCCAATGAACAACATTGCCTGTATAGTCGGAAAGCTCTAAAGTTCCGGTAGGATCTCCATAAGAAATCTCATTGTTGCCTGAAATTACACCTCCAACAGGCTGTGCAAATACAGTTACATCAGCATAAGTGCTTTCAACATTACCGCAAGCCGGACCGGAAACTACGCAGTAATACTGTCCTGCGTCATCAACTGTAACATTTGTGATTGTAAGAGTATTTGAGTTTTCATCAGTAATTTCAGAGCCATTGAAGTACCAAGTATAGAATAAGTCGGTACCTGTTGCCTGAACTTCGAGTATCAACTCTGAATTATCGCAAACCTCGTAAGTCTCTAATAAATCGGTTGTTAATTGAATTGCCGGATAAACAGTCAAAAGTGCCTGATTGCTTTCACCATTACCGCAATCACTTGGTACGTAACACGAATAATTTCCTTGATGAGAGATATTTACATTTTCAAACAAAAGAGATGATGAATTTACACCACTAATTCCGCTTCCATTACTCAGATTTACTCCATCTTTTTGCCATTGATAAGTGGGATTAGTGCCATTTGCATAAACTGTAAAAGAAATGTTATTCCCTTCGCAAGCTGTTTGAGCATCAAGCGGATTGATTGTAAGTTGGTCGGTAATTGTAAGCGTAACGGTTTGGCTAACAGCATTTCCACAAGTTCCCAAAACCCAGCATCTGTAATTAGCGGCATCACCTGCCTGAACGTTATTAATGGTATAGGTTGATGAAGTTGCATCGAGAATATTAACAGAGTTTTTTTGCCATTGATAAGACAATCCGGCACCAATAGCAGTTACATTAAAACTAACATTGCTGCCTGCACATGCAGTTTGGCTTTCGGGTTGTGTTGAAATAGCAGTTGTCTGATTAACTGTTAAAGTAGCTATTTCGGAAGTTACAGAAGTGCAAGTTCCTGTCACTGTGCAAGTATATTCTCCTTCATCAGAAGATTGCGCATTAGAAATTGATAATGTAGCACTATTTCCCCCAACAACAGTTGCGCCTCTCTTCCATTGGTATGAAGTTGCATTGGTTGCCGTAACCGTAAATTGAACAAAAGTGCCCTGACAAACTACTTTACTTTCGGGTTGTAATGTAATTTCAGGATTAGGGAAAATTGATAAAGTTGCAGAATTTGAAGTAGCAGTTCCGCAAGTTCCTGTAACTACGCAAGAGTAACTATCAACATCGGTTTCTTGAATATTTTCAATGGTTAATTGATTTGAATTTGTTCCTACATCAGTAGTTCCTTTTTTCCATTGATACGATAAATTTGTTCCCGAAGCAGATACCGTAAAAGTATGCGAACCACCAATACACTTCCATGTATTGCCGGGGTGACCGAATATAGATGTTGTCTGGTAAACAATTAAAGATACACTATTAGAGTTAACTGTTCCGCAATCGCCTGTAATTACTACACGATAACTTCCCGCATTTGCAGAAGAAATATTTGAAATGGTTAAACTTGAAGAATTTTCACCAATATTATTCCATTGATTTACAGGAAAATGTTGCCATTGATATTGTAAATTTTCGCCTTCGGCAACTACCGAAAATGTATGACTATCACCCGGGCATTTTGTTACACCAAGGGGTTGAGTAGTTATTGACGTAACTGTTTTCAAACTAAGTGCTACAACAGAACTTGTAACTACGCCACAATCTCCTGTTACTACACAAGAATAATTTCCGATATGACCGGAATTTGCTGAACTAATTGTATATGTTGCACTCACTGCTCCTGAAATTGCTTCAGTGCCTTTTTTCCATTGATAAGTTAAATTTTCGCCTTCGGCAACTACTGTAAATGTGGCTGCACTATTTGGGCAAACATTCTGATTTGAAGGATGCGTAGTAATATTTGTCGTTGTTTTAATATTTAAAATTGCTGATGCTGAATTAGTAGAGCCGGCCGGATTTGTAGCCACACAACGATAATATTTTTCGTGCAACCCTGTTACATTACTAATTGATAAATTATTGGTCAAAACGCCTGTATAAACTCCACCGTTTGAAAGGTTGGAAAAATCAGTGCCGTTTGAACTTATTTGCCAGCGATAAGTAATTGTTTCGTCGCCTGTTGCAACGATTGAAAAACTTGTGCTTGTAGCATTACAAACCGAAACACTCTGCGGTTGAGTGGTAATGCCCGGAATAATACTTTCAAAAGCGCCAATATCCGGAGTTGCATCGCGAGTGAAACCACGTTGGTCGGTAGTTGGCACTGAAACAGAGCCGTTTGTGCCTATGCCTCCGGCGTTAATTGCAACGCTGTTGAGAAGAAGTTTAAATGTTTGTGGCATATCTCCTTCTAAATCAGTAGCAATATTTAAGTTTGCCTGTTGTCCGGTAATATTAGTTGCTCCCCAAGTATAGTTTGTGCTAACTTCAACAATATTATAACCATTGTCCACTATTGAAGAACCGGTTACCAATTGGAAATCATTAATTACTTTCGGAGAACCGTAACCCGAATAATTATCGGCAATTATATTAATTTTCACTACTGAACGACTAAAAAAAATAGGGGTTAATCCCCGAAGGTTTCACCCCATGTTGTAAGTTTGCTTTGCGAACAACAAACAACATGAGCAAAAATACGGAAATAAAATTTGTCGGACAGCCGATTTTCAAACAAGTAATAAGTCTTATTGATGCGATTGGTATCAAAAACATAGTGAAGAAGCATAATGCAGAT
>JAGXRQ010000129.1 GCA_018335675.1 Bacteroidota bacterium
GTATAATTCTAAAAAAAAAGGCTGCAATTTTTTGCAGCCTTTTTTTTTATTTAATCTTGGATTATTTTTCTTGAGCACTGTCTTTAGGTAACATAACTTTTCTTGATAGCTTCAACTTGCCGGTTTTTTCATCTAATCCAATAAGTTTCACCTCAATTCTATCTCCTTCTTTAATTCCACTATCTTCTACTTTTTCAAGACGTTTATGATCTATTTCAGATATATGAACAAGACCTTCTTTTCCGGGTAGAATTTCTACAAACATTCCAAAAGAAACTATACTCTTAACTTTTCCTTTATAAACTTCACCAATTTCAGGAACAGCTATAATCCCTTTAATTTTATTAATCACTATATCAATAGATTCTTTATTTTCAGAAACTATATCCACAACTCCATATTCACCAACTTCTTCTATTACTATAGTGCATCCGCTCTCTTTTTGCATTTCCTGAATTATTTTTCCACCAGGTCCTATAATAGCACCAATAAATTCTTTTGGAACAGTCATTTTTACAATTCTTGGAACGTGAGGTTTGTAATCCTCTCTTGGCTTGGAAATAGTTTTTTCCATCTCATCCAATATATGTAATCTGCCTCTTTTTGCTTGATTTAATGCTTCTTCAAGAACTTCGTAGCTAAGCCCATCAACTTTAATATCCATCTGACATGCAGTAATACCATCTCTAGTTCCGGTAACTTTAAAATCCATATCACCTAAATGATCTTCATCGCCAAGTATATCAGACAATATAGCATATTTCTTTGTTTTTGTATCTGCAATTAATCCCATGGCTATACCAGAAACAGGTTTTGTAATTTTAACTCCTGCGTCTAATAATGCTAGTGTACCTGCACATACAGTAGCCATAGATGATGACCCATTAGATTCGAGAATGTCAGAAACTATTCTTACTGTATATGGGTTGGTTTCTAAATTTGGCAAAACAGCTTTTAACGCTCTTAATGCAAGGTTTCCATGTCCAACCTCACGTCTGCTTGTTCCTCTGAACATTTTAACTTCACCAGTGCTAAATGGAGGGAAGTTATAATGAAGCATAAACTTGCTTTTGCCCTCAAAAACGGCACCATCAAGAATCTGCTCATCAAGCTTTGTTCCAAGTGTAACTGTTGTAAGCGATTGGGTTTCACCTCTTGTGAAAATAGAAGAACCGTGAGCTGATGGTAAATAATCAACTTCGCTCCAAATTGGGCGAATTGTATCAAGTGAACGACCATCAAGACGAACTCTCTCATCCAAGACTACGTTTCTTACAGCATCTTTCATTAATTGATAAAAATACTCATTTATCAATGCTCCCTTTTCTTCCAATAATTCAGGCTCTAATGACTCCTTAAATTCAGATTTTATCTTTTCAAAACTTTCTTTGCGCAAGTGCTTGTCAGCAATCTTGCCCATTGCAACTTTATAAAGCTTTTCATAAAGCTCTTTTTTCATCCTTGCTTCAAGTTCTGTATCGCTTGCAGTCTCAGGAATTTCTCTTTTTACTTTAGATTTCTCAACCATATTCGCCAAGTCTAATTGAGCCTGGCACTGTAATTTAATGGCAGCGTGAGCAATCTTAATAGCCTCCAACATATCTTTTTCAGAGACTTCTTTCATTTCACCTTCAACCATATTAATATTATCCATAGTGCCGGCAACTATCATTTCCATATCAGCACTCGCAACTTGTGAAATAGTCGGATTTATAATAAACTCTCCATTTATTCTTGCCACTCTAACTTCAGATACCGGTCCGTTAAACGGGATGTCAGATACTAAGAGTGCAGCAGAAGCTACAAGCCCAGCAAGTGCATCCGGCAAAGCATCCTTCTCAACCGAAATAAGTGAAATCAAAACCTGAGTTTCATTCATGTAATTGTCTGGGAATAGAGGTCTCAATGCTCTATCCACCAATCTTGATATTAGTATCTCATATTCCGATGGTCTTGCTTCTCTTTTGAAGAAACCACCAGGGAATCTACCCGCAGCTGCATATTTTTCTTGATAATCTACTGATAAAGGGAAAAAATCTTGTCCTTCCCTTGCTTCTTTATTACTAACTACTGTTGCTAGTAACATTGTATTTCCGGATTTTAAAACCACCGATCCGTCGGCTTGCTTGGCAAGTTTGCCGGTTTCTAATATGATGGACCTTCCATCATTCATCTTGAATTCTTTTTGAATTCCAATTTGTGTTGTAGCCATAAGCTTTTTGTTTATTTCTTTAATTTAATTTGTGCAATTCTGTTTTGCGAAGACTTGAAGGTGGGGGTGAAGCCTTATAATAAAAAAAAGGGCAATTATTTTCAATTGCCCCTTAACAATTTTGTTAGTATTACTTTCTAAGATTAAGATCTTTAATCAGCTCTCTGTATTTCTCAATATCTTTTCTTTTCAAATAATCTAAAAGGCTTCTTCTTTTCCCTACTAAGATTACAAGTGCTCTTTGAGTGAACTTATCTTTTTTGTTTTTTTTCAGGTGCTCTGTCAAATGCTTAATACGATGTGTAAAAAGTGCTATTTGGCTCTCTGGTGAACCGGTATTTGATTCAGATCCTCCAAACTTCTTGAAAATGTCTTTCTTTATTTCCTGTGTTAAATACATATTATAATCAAAATTTAATTTTAAATATTGTTTTCCATAAAATTAAGGGTTACAAAATTATAAAAATTATTTATCCAAACAAAGGAAAAGCTATTTTTTATTATCTAAAATCAATTATTTATGCACTTTTCTCGTTTTTATTATTTAGTAAATAAATCATTTAAATATTTTCTTTGTTGCATTGCAAATATATGTTTTTAGTACTTTTATTGCGTATTATTAATCAAAATTGTTATCATGAGCTCAAGAGTAAAATTTATAGAACACAAAGGGAAAAAGATTGTTTTTCTTGACTATTCAGGCTTTCAATATAAAGATAAAGAAGAATTTATGGGTGTTTTGGATTACGCCAAGAAATTCATTTTTGCCGCAGGAAAAGACCTTCTCATATTAGTAGATGTTTCAAATTCATATGGCGACAATGAAGTTATAGGTAAAATGAAACAAGACGGAAAAGATGAAAAACATTTAGTTAAAAAGCAAGCTGTTGTGGGAATTACCGTCTTTAAAGAGCTATTTTTAAGAACAATTAACCTTTTTACTAATATTGGCATTAAGCCGTTCAGTACTTTGGAACAAGCAAAAGATTGGCTTGTTGAATAATATAATGAACAGAATAGTATTTTATTTGTTATAAAAAATAAAAACAAATATGAAACTAATTCCAATTATTGCAGACAATTTTAAACTCGACGGCGGTGCTTGTTTTGGTGTAGTTCCCAAAAGTTTGTGGAGTAGATACGTGGAAGCTGACGAGAACAATATGATAAAAATCACTAACAGATGTCTGCTAGTTGATACCGGATCAAAAGTAATTCTTATTGATACCGGACTAGGCAGAAAACAAAGTCAGGATTTTTTTGATTATTTCTATCTTTTTGGAGATGATACTCTTGAAAAATCTTTAAATAAAGCCGGTTATACTACTAATCAGATTACAGATGTAATACTCACACACTTGCATTTTGATCATGTTGGTGGTGCCGTTAAGTGGGCTGAAGATAATAACACTCCTGAACTTGTTTTTAAAAATGCAACCTATTATTGCAGCAAAGCTCAGTATGAATCTGCATTAAATCCAAATCCAAGAGAAAAAGCATCATATTTTAGGGAAAATTTTGTTCCTATATTTGAGGCAGGAAAGCTAAAATTTATTGATTCTGATTGTAATTTTTGCCCTGGTGTCGACATTGAAATTAAAAATGGTCACACAAATGGACAAATTATAGTTTTGATAGATTATAAAGGTAAAAAGATTGCATATATGGGCGATTTTATTGCGGCAATTCAAAATATTCCTTTGCCTTATGTGCCTGCTTATGATGTTCTTCCTTTAGTTTCTATGCATGAGAAAGAGGAGTTCTTAAACCGCGCTGTAAATAATGATTACATTTTATTTTTCGAACACGATTTCGATAATGAGTGCTGTAACCTCAAACAAACACCTAAAGGTGTTAGGCATAATGAAATATTAAAAATAGAGGGTATTTAATTAATTGGCAAAATTAGAATCTAATTTATTTTCTGGTTATAACCTCGAAGTACCTTGTTATAGTTTCTCCATTATTATCAACTATTGTTAAAACATATTTACCCGATTTGGGTCTAATGTTTATTTCATGGAAAACAGTAGTTGTAGTAATATATTCATTATTCAAATGCCAATGTACTTCAGAATTTTCATTTCTGTGTGCAAGCTTAAATACTGCTTCCCCTTCCTTGCCATCTATTTCTATCGGAATAAAAATCCTCGAATTGTTAGGTGGGTAAATCAGTTCCATGTTCTTTTGCACTTGCCTCATACAGTCGTTTCTAATTGGTGGTAAAGGTTCGTAAAAAGCATTTTTCTGACGGAAATAGTACTCCTGAACCGGAGGCAATACAAACCAGCTTCTTGAAACTATATTTGAAATGCTTTCACATGAGCTATTTACTCTGTATAACTCATTCCTGTCAAGGTGAATTATCTGATGATAAGGGCAAGGTAAAGAAGATAGCCCATTGATTGGTATCCACAATGAATCTGTATCTGTGCATATATTACTTGCCCTATGCCCACTCTGCTTGCAAATTTCTACTTCTTCCATATCGTCCCATGGCGGTGTAAACCATTTTGTAGGTTTTAAAATTTTAAAAACATCAAACATTATTGGTGCAGCTGCATTAATGCCGGTCAAATCAGGCCTTCCTTCTCCACTTGCATTACCAACCCATATTCCAACAGTATATTCAGGAGTTACTCCAACTGCCCATGCATCTCTGTATCCATAACTAGTTCCTGTTTTCCAAGCCACTGGAAATGTGCTTGAAAAGTCTCTCCAAAAGAAATCTTCTTCAGGCCTGTTAACTTCTTTTAGTGACACTATAGTATGGTATACAGCTCCTGCGCTTACTGGCAAATGAGCGAAGTCAGTTGTGTTCTTTGAATGAGTTTTATTTTTTATTAAATTTAATTGTCTGAATACTGTGCTATTGTATTTATTTTCAGGATTGTAATTTATAAGCAATCTCCCCATAGATGCAAATGCGCCGGTTGCTTCCCATAAATTTATTTCAGCCCCTCCTAGTATTATAGATAGGCCATAATGATTTGCAGATTTTGTTAATGTCGAAAACCCTATTTCTTTTAAAATATCCATGAGTTTTTCAGTTGAATAATCTTGCAACATCCTTACTGATGGAACATTTAGCGATCGCGATAATGCTCTTGATGCAGGTACCGCACCATCAAATGTTTTATTGAAATTTTCTGGAGAAAATCCTTTGAAATTAGTTGGTATATCAGGCACTAGTGTATTTGGTAATATGTACCCATCAGAAAGCATAGCAGCATATAAAAATGGCTTTAAAAGACTGCCAGGGCTTCTTAAGCTTGTAATAATATCTACGTGCATTCCATCAATTGCTTGGGTTGTACTATAATTGTTACCTATATATGCAAGCACATCTCCTGATTCTGTATCGCAAACAATAATTGCAAGGTTGTTAATATTATTTTGTTTTAGTCTTTTATGATGGGATTCTGCAATCTGAGTTGCTCTAATCTGCATGTTGTAATTTATTGTTGTTATAATATTCTCTCCATCATATCCTTCTGCTCTTAGTCTCTCAAATAAGTGCGGCGAATGCTGTGGAAGAGAGTGGGGTTTTCCTGGCAATGGCTCTGATTTAGCCAATAAAAGCTCAAGAGTGTCGAAATATCCCTTGTTATAAAGTTTTTCAAGCAAATTATTACGCTTTTCAATTAATATATCTCTATTTCTTCCTGGATGAACAAGCGCCGGACTATTTGGGAGAACAGCCAGTGTTGCGGCTTGTCCCCAAGTCAAATTCTCGGGGGGGATATCATAATATCTCCAACAAGCAGCATCCAGACCTACAACATTGCCACCAAAAGGCGCATTTGAAGTATATAGAGCAAGTATTTCTTTTTTAGAATAGCGTAATTCTAATCTTGATGCTAAGATGATCTCTGTAATTTTTTCTTTTATTGTTCTTGGCTTTCCTTCTCGGTGCAGTCTTATAACCTGCATACTGATAGTACTACCGCCACTTTTTACTTTTCCGCTTCTAGTGTTTTGATATAAAGCTCGAAAAAGTGAAATCGGATTTATTCCGTTATGATAATAGAAATATTGATCTTCGAAATTTATAATGCACTTCGCAAACTTATCCGGAACTTCCGAATTATGGGGAAATCTCCACTGCTCATCGGAAGATGTTCGTGCATTAAGGAGCCTGCCTTCAGATGAATATAATACTGTGTTACATGGTGTCTTAAAAAGATCTGATGGTAAACTATGCCAATATATAATAAATCCAATTACATATGATGCTAATGCACCTATAATTATCTTAATTTTATGTTTGATTAAAATGCTTTTCAATGTTGAGTTCAAAGGCGTTGTTTTATTCTTCAAAATTATTGTTTTTGTAAACAATTTCTAGAAAAGCAAGTTTCATATTTAATATATTTTTAAACAATGAAAAATAGTATCTCCATTTTTTGGTTTAGACGTGATCTTAGATTGTCTGATAATAAGGCACTTCACTATGCTTTAAAGGGAGCTAATCCGGTGTTGCCTATATTTATATTTGATGATAATATTTTAAATGAACTTGACAAAGATGATAGTAGAGTAGAGTTTATATATACTCAATTAGTAAAGCTAAAAATGGAATTACAATCTATTGGGAGCGATATTGTTGTGAAAATTGGCAATCCAATAAGAATAATCAAAGAAATAATCAATGATTATAATGTTAAATCAGTTTTCTGTAACAAAGATCATGAACCATACGGAATTGATAGAGACAAAGATATTCAGGAATTGCTGGCAAAATCAGGAATAGAATTTATACAATATCTAGATCACTTGATAGCTGATAAAAACTCAGTGTTAAAATCAGATGGTAAGCCTTATACCGTATATACTCCATTTAAAAACAGATTTAAGCAAGTTATTTCTAGCTCTGATTATATTGACTATGATGTTAATTCGTGTAAAAATAACTTTGCTCAAGTGTTAGAGTCTTTTATTATTCCATCAATGCATTTATTTGGGTTTAAATCAAAAAATATTGAGTTCCCCTCTGCTAATATTAATCCTGATATAATAAAAAATTATAATAACACAAGGGATATTCCGTCAATTGAAGGAACAACAAAACTTGGCATCCACATAAGGTTTGGGACTATTAGTATTCGAGAATTATATAGAAATTCAATTGATTTAAATGAGGTGTTCATTAATGAATTGATTTGGAGAGAGTTTTATGCTATGATATTAATGCACTATCCGAATGTAGTATATAGTTCATTTAAAAAACAATACGATAATATTAAATGGATTAATGATGATAAAGATTTTGAATCATGGATGAATGGAGAAACTGGATATGAAATTGTTGATGCAGGCATGAGACAATTAAATGAAACAGGCTGTATGCATAATAGAGTGAGAATGATAACTGCGAGCTTTCTTACCAAACATCTATTAATAGATTGGAGATGGGGTGAAGCATATTTTGCAAGAAAATTGCTTGATTATGAATTGTCTTCGAATAATGGGGGATGGCAATGGTGTGCCGGAAGCGGAAGCGATGCAGCCCCATATTTTAGAATATTTAACCCTGAAAGGCAGATGGAAAAATTTGACCCCAAAAAGGAATATATCAGAATGTGGATACCAGAATTTGATTCGAATAGTTATAGAAATAAAATTGTTGATCATAAAAGAGCCATTGAAAGATGCAAGATAGTTTACAGCAGTGCCCTTAAATAATTATTCTAATCTCTGGTGATTTATTATGGTAGTAAATTTCTCAGGATTGAAGAAGTGATAGAATTTCAACTTTTCTAAAAGGTTCTCATTTGATTTCATTTCATATATCTCATCATTAAAAACCTCTTTGTAAACGCGCCAAATTAATTCAGTACAGAAGAAATGTGTAGTATCATTATGGTCAAAGGAATGATCAAAAGGAATCTGCTGTTTCAAATAAAATGTTGCCTGCTCTGATAAATTATTCGCTTTTTCAGGTATTTCGTTGATTTTATTGTATCTAACCACTACAACAGTTCTGGGAACGCTCTCCTTTACAAAAGTTAGGAGATTTTGTTTTTGAACTCCATCAAAATCTGACAAAGTACTTGAAACTGAATGTATAACATCAAAATTTCCCGCGGAATCCAAAACAAGCAATCCAACATGGGAAAGTGAAATCTCTTCCTTTAAGGTTTTCATTATAAGATTACTGACAAATCCTTGTCCCTGCCTTAATATTATATCACCTTCCTGTAAAAGGGCAATTTCTTTCTTACTTAATTTATAATGGCCGTAAAAAGAATGTTCCTGGTGGGAAGTGTTGCCACAGCCGACCAGGAACATACAATAAGTTATTAAAGCAAACAATAACCTGTTCAAATCTAAATAATCTTATTAAAAGTATTAAACTTCTTCTTCAACTTCTTCTTCGCCTTCTTCGCCTTCTTCTTCCCAATTGAATTCAGCGTCATCAAAAGGAGATTCTTTTTTAAGGTCAACTAACCACTTGTCGCCTTGTTTTACTAGAGGAAGTTGATCAAACTCACCATCAATTGTATAAGAGCAAATTGCTTTGTCTCCTTCAATTATACATTCAAGATCTTTAATCTCACCTGGAGTTGTGTCTTCTTCTTCAGCCATGCCTGCACTCATTGCAGATAATGATTTGTACATGTCAAGAATTTGAATAGTCTCAGCAGTACCATATTTTTTTGCATCTTCAAACTTTTGCTGCTCTAAAAGGTTAATAAATTTAGTTGCAACTTGTTCTGGAGTTTGTTTTTTTCCGCAAGCCGAAAAAATAAAGAGGCCTGCCATTACGATTGTAAAAAGTTTTAATGTTCTCATTGTTGGTATATTTTAATTTGAAAATATTTTAACAACACAAAGGTATCTTTTTTTTTTTGCGACCAAAATAAATTTGAAAAAAAATGCAAAAAAATCATTTTAATGAATATTGAAAAAACAAATAACATTTTAATCACAGCTAACGTAAAAAATGTATGGATGTTAATTTTAAATACAAAATTAGTAATGACGCATTTTCGAAATTTGCCGAAGTGTTAAATAATTTTAAATTACCCGGAATCGACTCTCAATTAAAGATGGCTCCGGAAAAAAGAAAAAATGAAATACGAATGCCGGCAATCAATATAGACACAAAAAAAAATGCGGTATTGTTTTTGTTATATCCTAAAAAGGAAAATATTTTCACTGTTTTAATTCAAAGAAAACAATATGATGGCGTTCATGGGGGGCAAATTTCTTTTCCGGGAGGTAGAATCGAAGAAAATGAAACCCTTGAGCAAACAGCAAAAAGAGAAACATTTGAAGAAATAGGCCTAGATGTTGAGAAAATTGAAATTATTGGTCAGTTAACAAATTTATATATTCCGCCAAGCAATAATCTGGTTTATCCGTTTGTCGGTTATGTAAATGAAACACCAAGATTTGTTGCAGATGGACTTGAAGTTTCAGAAATCTTGGAAATAGATTTAAACTTCTTTTTTAATGAAAAGAATATTGAATCAAAATGGATTGATTTTAAAAACCAACCTAGTATGAAAGTTCCTTGTTTTGTTTATGATGATAAAATTATTTGGGGAGCAACAGCGATGATTATAATGGAATTTGTTGATTTAATTTCCAAACATAATCTAGCAAAAGACTTTTAATAATTATTGGGAAGGTTGAATTATTGGTCGTTTCGTTTATTTTATTTAAATTTGATATTGGAAAAATAGTGAAAATATAACAATTAATTGATGTTCGTTTGACAATTTTTGTTACTTAGCAATCAAATACATTTTCTTATGATAAGAATTAAGAAACATAATCATTTAGCAAAGGCAGTTTTCCTCATAGCAGGAATAATTCTTGCCTTGCAATTAAATGCTCAGCAATCTGAAATAAGGATGCAGTCAGTCTTTTTATATAACTTTACTAGGCTGGTATCTTGGCCGGCTGACTATCAACAAGGCGATTTTGTTATGGCCGTTTATGGTAGTACACCAATGCTTGAAGAAATTGAATCTTTGGCTGCAACAAGAAAAGCAGGAACTCAGAATATAGTTGCCAGAAAATTCAATTCTATTAATGAGTTATCAAAATGCCATATCATTTATATTCCAAGAGGTGAATCTCGCAATACTACCAATATTGTGAATGGATTAAAAGAAAAGAACATTAAAGCATTGATAGTGACTGATTCCAGAAATTCAATTAAAAGCGGAGCTGTGATAAACTTTACAATAGTTGATGGTAAACAACGATTTGAACTTAGTCAGGAAAATGCTAAAATCATGGGACTTACTTTGGGTGGTGAAATTACTAGACTTGCTATTTTAGTTGATTAATTAAGTCAATTTGAGAAGAATATAAAAACTACCAAAATCTTTTTTGGTAGTTTTTTTTATATTTCTAACAGTCTTCAAAATATTTTAATATTTTTGTTGCTAGCAAGAGATAATTTTATCTTTTAACTGTTTCCTCAATTCTATCAAATAAGCGACAATAAAAAATAAAAATATGAAAATCAAACTAAGCATTGGTAGAAAACTTAGCCTTGGTTTTACCATTTTGATCGGTTTTTTCCTTTTTAGTAATATTTTTACTTTCTCGGTATTTAGGGAAAGTCAAAGGATAAACGACCAAAATAGTAATGTTTATGTACCTTCCATGTTATTGCTAATGGAGTTTAATAACATGATAATTACCAGTGAAAGATTAATTGGAAATTGGATTTTTATTCAAAGTGACATAGATACTCAAGATAAGAATCAACTAAAAGCTATTATAGCTCAGGATTATATTGACATTAAAAGCAAACTTGTTAGAATTTCTGAGAATTGGGATTTAGAAATGCAAGAGAAATTGGAAGAAATTTTTAGCGATGTTGATTTGCTGTTTGTTACTCACAAATATGTAATGGATGAGTTGGCAGACTGGACAAGCTACGACGATCCAATGATACTTTTCTTTGTACGTCCAATGATGGAAGAGGGTGGCGATATTGCAATGATGACAAGAAAAATAACAAATCAACTAGACGAGCTTATAGATATTCAGAATCAAAACGTTGAGCTTGGTTATAAGCAAATGAATGATTCTTTAGATTCACTAGGAAGGCTTACCATTATATTAACGTTATTGCTAATTATAAGTGGAGCGCTAATAGCTTATTTCTCAATTAAGAGTATTACAAATCCTGTAAATAAACTTAGAGTTGCATTACAGCTTATGGGCCAGGGTAAAATTCCTGAAACTGCTGTTTATGTCACTAATGATGAGATAGGGGAAATGGCAAAGGCACTGAATTTCTTAGTCGATGGGTTGAAGGATAAATCTAGTTTCTCTGTTGAGATTGGTCAGGGAAATTTTGCATCAGATTTTAAACCGCTTAGTGAAGAGGATGATCTAGGACTTGCTCTTTTGGATATGCGCGAAAGTCTTAAAAATGCAAAAGAGGAAGAAAATAAAAGAAGAATCGAAGATGACAAAAGATCATGGGCAACACATGGTATTGCTAAATTTGCCGAACTATTAAGGCAAAACAATGATAATATTCAAGAACTTTCTTTTAGCATTATAAAGAATCTTGTTAAGTATCTTGATGCTAATCAAGGAGGTATCTTTATTGTTAATGATGAAGAAATTGGCGAAAAATCAGTAGATATTAAGGCCTGTTTTGCCTATGATAAAAAGAAATTCCTAAAGAAAACCATATATATAGGTGAAGGTCTTGTTGGAACATGCTTGCAAGAGGGAGAATCTATATTCTTAACCGACGTACCTGATACTTATGTTAATATTACTTCAGGATTAGGAGATTCTAATCCAAGATGTATTCTTATTGTTCCGTTAAAACTTAATGATGAAATATTTGGTGTTATTGAGATAGCATCATTTAAAATAATGGAATCTTATCAGATTGAATTTGTTGAAAGAATTGCAGAATCTATTGCTGCTACAATTTCAACAGTGAAGATAAATATCAGAACAACAGAACTTTTACATCAATCACAGGAACAAAGTGAAGAAATGCGTGCTCAGGAAGAAGAAATGAGACAAAATATGGAAGAAATGCACGCTACTCAGGAAGAGATGGAAAGGAAGGAAATCGAAAGCCAAAGCTTTTATGAGGCAATAAATGAGTCTGTGGCTCTGGTTGAAATTAGTATGGATGGAAATGTAAGACGCGTAAATAAAAAAGTATGTGACATACTATTATTTTCTGAGGGAGAATTGTCAGGCCATTCTCATGTGAAATTCTTTGATAAGTATTTTGTAGAGACTTCTACGTACCATCAAATGTGGAGTGATTTAACTAATGGTCAAAAATTTGATGGAACAATTAGCTTAATCAAAAGGAATGGGACTAAGCTTTCTGCTCAGGTTGCTATACATTCAATTAAGAATAAATACAGAGAGCCTGTTAAAATAATTTTCATTATTCGAGAATATTCTGAGGTACATGCATAATTTGGTGATTCTATTTAAATAGGTTGCAACTAAAATTTATAGAAATGTTTAATATTTTAGGCTTTTACAAAAAAATCAAAATCCAAAATAAACTTTTATTGTTTATTCTAACTTTCACAATACTTATTTATATAGTTGCATTTTCTCTTGTTATTTCAGGTATGAGAAACAAAATATTTAGTGATGCTGAAAAGCTAATTCAGTCAAATGCGAGAGAATACGCCAATTTGGTTGGTGAAGAGTTGAATTTTGATTTCGATATTACACAAGGTATGGGTTGGTCTATGCATGGATTTAAAAATGTTCCACAAGAATTGTTTTTCTATTTTTATAAAGACATATTGAAAAATAATATTGAAAGAAATCCTAATTTTTATTCTACATGGATTAGTTGGGAACTTAGTGAAATAGACCCTGATTATTATCTTCCATATGGTAGAATACGCCAAACGTACTTTAAACATGGCAATCAAATTAGGTACAAGCAAGATACTTTAAATCTTGGTGGTGATGTTATAGGTGGACTTTATCACCAGGTTAAAGTAGCCATGAAAGATTATATGTCAGATCCATATTGGTATTCTTATACTGGAAGAACCGAAGATCAAGTTTTAGAAGTGAGTCCTTGTATCCCAATTATTATTAATGGAAAGTTTGCAGGGTTGGCAGGCTCTGATATTGTATTAAGTCGTTTCCAGGATTTATCTCAATCTATAAAGCCTTTTGATGTAGGATATACTTTTATAATTTCTAATAATGGAACTTATGTTGGGCATCCTAATGAGTCTTTTGTAGGCCAAAAAATTTCAGATATCAGACCCGAATACTCAAGAGAAAACAGCATTGTTGAAAAAATATCCAGAGGAGAGTTCTTTTCGCATGTGAGTCATGATAATTATTTCAATGGTGATGCTTATATTGCATACGCTCCTGTTTATATTGGAAATACTCAAATCCCATGGTCTGTTGGTTCAGCAGTTCCTATGAGTATCATTGTAAGCGAAGCAAACAGAATTTTACTTCGATCTATTATAGTCGCGATAATTGGTTTAGCATTACTTTCATACTTAATTTACATTGTAGCCAGAAGAATTTCAAAGCCTTTGTCAACAATAAGTAGAGTTTTGGAAAAAATTGCTATAGGTGACCTTAGGGATACAAGAAAAATTAAAGTCAAAACAGAAGATGAAATAGGAACAATATCAAAAGCATTGAACAGCTTAATTGATGGATTGAATAAAACTGCTGATTTTGCAAATGAAATTGGAAGAGGAAATCTTGAGGCTGAGTTTAATATGCTTGGAGACAATGATGTTCTTGGCGAAGCCCTATTAAATATGAGAGAAAGTCTTAAACATGCTAATATTGAAGAAGTTAAAAGACAAGAGGAGGACAATAGAAGGAATTGGGCTACTCAAGGGCATGCGATGTTTGCTGAAATATTAAGACAAAATAATGATGATATAAACACTTTGTCTTTTAATGTTATAAAAAATCTGGTAAAATATCTAAGTGCAAATCAGGGAGGAATATTTATTCTAAATGATGATGACGAAAAGAATAAGTTTTTAGAAATGAAAGCATGCTATGCATTTGATAGACAAAAATATTTAACCAAAAAGATTGAAATTGGTGAAGGACTTGTTGGCGCATGCTTCCTTGAAAAGAAAACGGTATATCTTGCTAAAGTGCCTGAAGATTATATTCTTATTACATCAGGCTTAGGAGACGAAGTTCCATCAACAGTATTAATTGTGCCTTTAATTGTGAATGATAATATATTCGGGGTTGTTGAACTCGCTGCTTTCAAACCATTTGATGCGCATTTTATTGATTTTGTTGAAAAAATAGGAGAGAGCATTGCTAGTACTATATCTTCTGTAAAGATAAATGTGCGCACCAAATTCTTATTGGAACAATCTCAGCAGCAAGCTGAGGAAATGTCGGCTCAGGAAGAGGAAATGCGTCAGAATATGGAAGAAATGCACGCCACTCAAGAAGAAATGGCTAGAAAGGAATTAACTCTTCAAAATGTAATAAAAACCACTAATACTTTTCAAATTTTTGTTGAATATGATTTTAATGGGATTATTAAAAACTCTAATGATCTTCTTTCCAACTTGTTAGGATATACTAAAGACGAACTTAGAGGTAAACATCATAGCATCTTATTTGCTGATGAAGATTATAAAGGGTCTGATGAGTATGGCGACTTCTGGGTAAAAATGAATGACCAGGAGAATTTACTTCAGGAGTTTAGGTTACTTGCAAAGAATGGAGATATATTGACATTTACCGGTGTTTATCATCCTGTTTTTGACCAAGGGTATCCACTTAAAGTTATGCAGTTTGGGGTTAATGTTACAGACTATCTATGCAAATAGAAAATCTGTTGCAAAAGTATTGTTTAAAAAACCCTAAGTAATTGGAGCTACAATGATTAATATTTCAGTAGTATCTTATCTTAATTCACTTCCTTTCCTATATGGAATTAATAGTTCAAAATTCTTTAAAGATATTAATCTTACCACGGAGCTGCCTTTTGAGAGTGCTAATAGTTTTAAAAATGGTAGGGCAGATATCGCTTTAGTGCCCGTTGGTTCATTACCATTGCTTTCCAATTATAAAGTAATATCTGATTATTGTATTGGTTCTGATGGCCCTGTGCGAACGGTATTACTTTTAAGCAATACCGAGTTACCTAAGATAAAAACAATTCATCTCGACTTTCATTCCCTAACATCTGTAAAGCTTGTTAAAATACTTGCCGAATCCTTCTGGAAAATTTCACCGCATTACATTAATACTTCTATCAACAAGTATGTTGATAACCATCATTTTGAATCAGCGGTTTTGATTGGAGACAAAACATTTGAACTTGTCAACCAATATAAGTATTCATACGACCTTGCTGAAGAGTGGAAAAAGTATACAGGCTTACCTTTTGTATTTGCCTGTTGGGTTGGAAAAGAAAATATTAGCAGTGAAATCGTAGATGCTTTGAATAGTGCATTTAAATTCGGAATCGAAAATCTTGACTTTGTTGCAGAGAAATACAAAGATCAAATTATACTCACAAAGTCGGAAATTCTAAGTTATTACAATGAAAATATAAAATATCATCTTGGAGAAGAGCAAAAAAAAAGCATGGATAAGTTTTTATCCATGCTAAAGCTATCTAAGATGTATATTTAGCTATTTTTTCTTCTTTTGAGCTTCGGCAATTTGTTTCATTTTTTCCTGCCATTTACTCTGTTTAACAGGTTTTTTCTTATTCTCTTCAATTTTGGCTCTAAGTGCATCTTCATCAATAAACTGTTGGATTAGATACATTTGGCCAAGACTTATAGCATTTGCAAGAAAATAATAATAACTCAACCCTGATGCAAAGCTGTTAAAAATAAAAAGCAACATAACCGGCATCATATACATCATTGTTTTCATTCCCGGCATTTGGTTGGCGCTTCCTGTCATTTGAGTATTCATCCTTGTGTAAATAATCGTCGAAACTGCCATAAGGATTGTAAATAAACTAACATGACTGCCATAGAAAGGAATTGTAAATGGAAGATCAAAAATTGAATCGTATGAAGAAAGGTCGTCTGCCCATAAAAACGCTTCCTGACGGAGTTCTATTGAAGCAGGGAAAAATCTAAAAAGTGCCAAAAGAATAGGAAGCTGAAGCAACATAGGGATACAGCCTGCCATAGGGTTAACTCCTGCTTTCTTATATAAAGCCATTGTTGCTTGCTGCTTTTTCATAGAATCTTCTTTCTTAGGAAATTTCTTACCTAACTCCTCAATGTCCGGCTTTAACACCCTCATTTTTGCAGATGAAATGTATGTTTTATAAGCAATTGGCAATAAAACAATTTTAAGCATTATAGTAAGCAGAAGAATAATTAATCCATACCCTAGATTCATAGAATCTAACCAATTGAAGATAGGGATTACAATAAATCTATTAATCCAAGACATTAAGAAGAAACTCCAACCCAATGGTATTTGTCTTTCCAGCTTTAAATCATAAGCACTTAAGGTTTGATAATGATTTGGCCCCAAATAAAGGTTCATTGCAATATTGTTATCAGATCTTACATCATACTCAATATCTATAGAAGCGCTCATTCTTCTTACAAAATTGGGTGATTCCTCCTCATTTAAAGTGATAGCTTGAATATCTGCATTCTTAAAATGCTCTTTTGCAATAAGGCTAATTGAGAAGAACTGCTGTTTAAATGAAATCCATTTTATATTAGTTCTTAGATCTTCTCTGTCGTCTTTGTTTTCGCTTAAATATGATACCTCGTCATTAACATAATGATAATGTATAGTTGTATTTCTCTGCTCGTTTACATAGCTCTTTTCCTGTTTTGGAGAGAACATATCCCACTTTATGTTGATGAAAGGAACATTCTGAGATATTATACCTTGCATGCCAACAAAGCGAATGTCAAAGTCAATCATATAATCATTGCCTTTCAAACCATAATATAATTCAATATATTGAGGATTTTCTATTGCTGGATCTGATATATACATGCGCATACCAAATTCAAGAGAATCGTTGCCGCTTACATTAAATTGTTTTTTGCCCGGTTGACTTTCTTCATATGGGTGCGAAATAAAAAACAAATCACTGGTAGATATTAATTTGTTGGCGTAATAAAAATTGACGGCAAAGTCATTGTATTCTTCAATAAAGAGTGATAAAGGATTTTGGTCTGATGTTTTATAGTTTTTCAATTCAGCATTTGTAATAAAACCTCCTTTGGTACTAATTGTAAGCTTTATCAGTTCATTTTCCAGATAGTAATAATCATTTTCTCCAATTGTATTGGCAGCAAAAATTCCATACTTATCATTATCCTGAACACCTTCTGTGTTAGTTTTTATATCTGCTTGCTTATCAGCTTCTTTTGGAGTTTCTGTTGGTAAATCATTAGCATTAAATCCATCAACAGATTTAGCTGCTTCAGCATTTTGCCTATTTACCTCTGCAATGCTGTCTTGTCTAATTCTGGCTTTTTCTCTATCTTCGGCAGATGGAGTAGACCAAATGCTATAAACTAATAAAATACCTATTATTACAACAATTCCGATAATATTATCTCTACTCATTTTTTGATTTTTTTAATGGATTGCAAATATATATTATTTTTAGTAAATGGCTTGAAAAATCTAGAAAATGTTAGGTTATTTATGTGCCAAGAATACAACTTGCAAATGTATTCCTGAAAATAATTACAATGTTTCGAAATGTAATATTGTAATTATTTTCAGGATTATGCTTTTGATTTTATAACAGCCTTGACAAAGTTGACAAATAAAGGATGAGGTTGAGCTACTGTACTCTTATACTCAGGGTGAAATTGCACTCCAACAAACCATGGATGGGTTGGAATCTCCATAATTTCAACCAGACCGGTGCCCGGATTTGTTCCTGTTGGAATCATTCCATGCTTTTCAAACATTTTCAGATAATCATTATTAAATTCATATCTGTGTCGATGCCGCTCACTTATGAGAGCTTTTTTATAAATTTTTTCAGCTTTGGAGTTTTTGGATACTAGGCAAGTATTAGCACCTAATCTCATAGTTCCACCCTTAGTTGTGATGTTTTTTTGCTCTTCCATTATATCTATAACAGGATATGGAGTATCAGGATTCATTTCAGTTGAATGCGCTTTATCTAATCCAATTACATTTCTTGCAAATTCAATAACAGCACACTGCATACCTAAACATATACCAAGAAAAGGTATGTTATTCTCTCGTACATATTTAATTGCCGATATTTTTCCTTCTATTCCTCTGTCGCCAAATCCCGGAGCAACAATTATACCTGAGACATCCTTAAGAATTTTGGCTACATTTTCATTTATGATATTTTCGGATTGTATGAGCTTTAGATTTACTTTACAATTGTTTTGCGTACCGGCATGAATAAAGGATTCAATAATAGATTTGTAGGAATCAACAAGTTCAACATATTTTCCTACAAGAGCAATATTTACCGTTTTCTGAGGATGAAGTAACTTATTAATGAAAAGCTCCCAATTACTTAAGTCAAGTGTTCTGGTAGCAGGAAGTTTCATCTTTTTCAAAACAACTTGGTCAAGTTTTTCTTCTCTCATCAAAAGAGGTACCTTGTATATTGTATCGGTGTCGATAGATTCTATAACTGCAGATGATTCAACATTACAAAATAATGCTATTTTATTTCTGATGCCTGCATTCAATGGTCTTTCAGTGCGGCAAACTAAAATATCCGGTTGCACTCCATATTCAAGCATGGTTTTTACTGAATGTTGAGTCGGCTTAGTTTTAAGCTCTTTAGCTGCTGAAAGATAGGGGATAAGCGTAAGATGAATCACAAGACTTCTATTCCCTAGATCCCATTTTAGCTGCCTTATAGCTTCAATATATGGAAGTGATTCAATATCACCGACAGTTCCTCCAATTTCAGTAATAACAAAGTCAAATTTGTTACCTTCTCCAAGCAACTGAATACAATATTTAATTTCATCAGTAATATGTGGAATAATCTGAACAGTTTCGCCTAAATAATCGCCCTGTCTTTCTTTTCTAATAACTGATTGGTATATTCTTCCAGTTGTAACATTGTTGGCTTGCGAAGTAGGAACATTTAAAAATCTTTCATAATGCCCAAGATCAAGATCAGTTTCGGCTCCATCTTCTGTAACATAACATTCGCCATGCTCATAAGGATTTAAAGTTCCGGGATCTATATTTATGTATGGGTCAAGTTTTTGGATTGTAACATTATATCCCCTAGATTGTAAGAGTTTTGCCAAAGATGCTGAAATAATGCCTTTACCCAATGACGAAGTTACACCACCCGTTACAAATATGTATCTGGTGGTTTTTTTTGATTTGTTCATGCTTGAAAGAATGTTCCTTTTGACTTAAGTTTTCGCTTGCGAATGTAAGAAAAGATTAGAAATTATCAGAGCATATAACCCAAATTAATTTTATTTTTTGGTAATTAACGATTATTATAGGATTGAAGGAAATAAAATAATACTAATTTTGTGTAGCTCACGGATTTATTAATTAACTGCCAAATCAATGGATATAAAATTTTTTGTTAAAATAGCCAGATCGTTTCTAGGATTAGTTCTTTTAATTTTTGGTATTAATTATTTTACCGGTTTTTTAGGCATTCCAATACCGGATGGTAATGGAGCTCTTTTTATTGAAACAATGGGAAATATTGGATTCTTTTTTCCTTTAATGGCGGCCTTGGTTATCGCTTTAGGAATTTGTCTAGTGGGTAATATTTTTGTTTCTCCAGCATTACTTATCTTGTTCCCGATAAATATTAATATACTGCTTTTCAATGTGTTGTATAGCCCAATAAATATGTCATTAAGTATTGTAATGTTTCTGGCGCATTTATTTTTGCTGTGGTATTATAGGAAACAATACATTAATAATAAGCAACAATAAATAGTTTTGTTATTTTCCGAGGTTTTTTAGCTGTTTAATATAATCAGTAGGATTTTCAGCTTTAAATACTGCGCTACCCGAAACTAGTACATTTGCACCTGCATTAACTAAGTTTTCTACATTACTTATATCAACTCCTCCGTCAACTTCAATAAGTGCCTTACTATTTGTTTGTTCAATAAGCTCTTTTAGTCTTGATATTCTTTGATAACTTGATTTAATGAAGCTTTGGCCACCAAATCCGGGATTTACAGACATAATCAATGCCAAATCAACTTCAGGAAGAATATCTTTTAAAAGGTCAACACTAACATGAGGATTAATTACAACGCCGGCCTTCATTCCAAGTTTTTTTATCTGATTTACAGTTCTATGTAGGTGATTGCAGGTTTCATAATGAACAGTCAAAATATCTGCGCCTGATTTTTTAAATTCTTCAAGATATTTATCAGGTTCGCTTATCATAAGATGAACATCAAGGGGCTTTTTTGCAATCGACTTAATTTGAGATATAATTGAAAATCCGAAAGAAATGTTAGGTACAAAATGACCATCCATTACATCTACATGGAACCAATCAGCCATGCTGTTATTAATCATTTCAATGTCCTTCTCAAGATTAAGAAAATTCGCGGAAAGTAAAGAGGGTGCGATAAGGTGCTGCATATGTTTTTTCTTGCAAATTTAATAAAGTTATTGTTAGTTAATAGAATTCTCAATTATGATAAACTGAGCTGAATTGATTTTTATAATTAATAAACTTCTTATTATCCGTTTTATTAACAATACGTTGAAAACTAATAAACGCCTATAAAACAGTTATTTAAATAAAAAGTTTGGTACAAATCGAATAAGACCATAATAAATTTTTTTTTCAAAAATAATTTTTGTGTATGTTTGTAAAGCTTTAGAAATTTTAACAAATAACAAATACAATAATTATTACTTGGTTATATGGATATTCATTCAAACGATGTTTTTCACATAAAAGGCACAGATGATACGCCTGAGGTACTTATAGATCCTGAAAAAGGTCTGATAAAATTTTCAGGACGTTCTTTGCCGGAAGACCCTAAAGAGTTTTATATTCCAATAAAGGAAAACTTGGAAAAATATGCTGAAACTCCCACAAGTGGAACAAAAGTTATATTCAAGTTTGAATATTTCAATACGGCATCGTCAAAAATAATTATGGAAATTATAGATATTGTTAAAAAAATATCAGCAAAAGATGATAAAGTTGTATACGAATGGCATTATCTTGAAGATGATGATGATATGAAAGAAGCAGGAGATGACTATGCAGATATTGCAGAGATTGAATTTAATTTTTACACATACGATGACTAGAAATACCTTTACCAATTTTGCCAAACAAAAACCAAACAAAAAGCCTTTTCAATTTGAAAAGGCTTTTGTTTTATAATTACCATAGAGGAGAGGGGTATTTCCCTTTTTCTGCCAGGTGTTTTAGCTTTTCTTTAACAATTGGCTTATCGCCAGCGTATGTTACTCCAAACCATTCTGCCGAAGTAGGAAGAACCTTGCATTGAATTTCATTTTTCTCAATAAGGTTGTTTATTATCAAGGGGATATAAAACTCAGATTTAGAATTGTTAATATTATTTTTTAGAAATTCTTTGAAAAGATTGTCGGCATGTTCGAAATAGACAGGAGTAAACCCCCAGCAATTCATAGAAACAATAGAATCTTCATTAATTTCTACTTGATTATTGTTTTCATCAGTAAAACAAACCTTATTTTTAATTCTTTCAATTTTAGTTCTTTCAACAACATTTTTCACGTAGTGATTTTCAACAGTGCAAACGCCTCTTGATACGTAGCCTTGCTCAGAAAGAGTATTCCCCAATCTATAGCCAACCATAAATGCATCACTTTTTTTAATGTCTGGCTTTGATAACTCTTCAGCTAATACTTTGAATGCGTCGTTTCCATAAAAATCATCTGCATTAATAACAGCAAAAGGCTCTTTAACAGCATTTCTTGCCACCCATACTGCATGTCCTGTTCCCCATGGTTTTTCTCTGTCTTCTGGACAATTAAATCCTTCAGGAAGCATATCAAGCTCCTGATAAACCAATTCGTAAGGTACTTTGCCTTTAAATCTTTTAGAAAAAACTTCATCAAATTCTTTTTCAATGTTTTTTCTTATAATAAAAACAATTTTTCCAAATCCATTCCTCAAAGCATCAAAAACAGAGTATTCAATGATTGTTTCACCATTAGGTCCAATACCATCTATTTGTTTAAGGCTTCCATATCTGCTACCCATTCCAGCAGCAAGAATTACTAATGTAGGTTTCATAAAGAGATTGCTAATTATTAAAAATTATGAGTAACACCACCCCTAATAATAGGATTTTTTGCAGGAGAGTTTGGGTCAAGTAAAACATCATATAATATCATTCCATATGCTGTTGTACTTGAAGATATTGGGATTCGATATCCAACTCCAACGGGTAATGAAGTAACCCATTTGCGATTTCCAGTTGCAGGCAAGCCTATATTCATTAATTGAACTTCAGCATGTCCGAATATATCTTTATAAAATGTTACCTGAGTAAAAACCCTGGCTCCAAATGCATACTCAGCTTCTTTTTTATCCCTGTGCGCATATGAGTAAAATGGCGAAAATCCAAAATCTACAATACTTACTCTATATCCAATAAGAGGAGCAATGTCTAAATAATACCCTTCGTTATAGTTTACACTAACATTTCCACCTGTGTATAGTTGTCCGTTTACATTAAATGAAAACAATAGTCCAACTATTGTAAGAAATAATAACCTATATACATTTTTCGTGAAATGCTTTCCGGAATCTTTTGTTTTAATCGTTTCCATAATATTTTATTTTGGTTTATAGACTAGATATTTTTAGCTAATACATCAGCAATATGAATTGTTTTTATTGGGAGGTCATTTTTATCTATGTATGATTGTAAATGCATTAAACAACTTCCTTCAGTGCTAATAATATATTCAGCACCGGTAATTATGGCATTATCAATTTTTTGCTGAGCCATTGCGGTTGAAATTGCTTCATGTTTAACCGAAAAAGTTCCCCCAAAACCACAACAAACATCACTTTTTTCCATTTCAATAATTTCGAGACCCTTTACGTTGGCAAGCAATTGCCTTGGTTCATCGCCAAGCTTGTATTCTCTTAATGCTGAGCAAGAATCGTGAATTGTTGCTTTTGCCTTAAACTCTGAATTGAAATTTTTGATTTTAAGCACATTTACTAAGAAATCGGTCAATTCATATATTCTTTTTGTAAGATTTCGAGCTTCAAGATGGTATGAAGAATTGTCAAATAAAGTAGGATAATGATTTCTTACCATTCCAATACATGATGCAGAAGGACCAACAACATAGTTGTTTGTATTAAAGTCATTAATAAACTTTGCTGCAACTTCTTTAGCCTCATCAAAGAAACCACCATTCAACGCCATTTGTCCACAGCAGGTTTGTTTAGGATTATAATTAACTTTCACCCCAGCTTTTTTCAGTATCTTAACCATACTGATACCGGTTTCGGGTGAAACCTGATCAATAAAACAAGGGATAAAAATATCAACTTCCATAATTATTCAAATTAACATTCAAAAATACTAGAAATAATCAAAACCCAGCGCTGATTTATAATCTTTGCCTGTTTACTTCGAATAAAACAATTCCTGCAGCAACAGAAACATTTAGTGAAGCTGTTTTTCCTTTCATAGGAATAGAAGCTTTAGAATCGACCAGCTTTAAAATGTATGGAGAAATACCTTTATCTTCAGATCCCATTATTATTGCAACCGGCTTGGTCAGGTCTTCTGAGTAAATTGTACCGGGTGCTTTTTCTGTACAAGCAATGATAGATATTTCGCAAAGCCTTAGAAATTCTATTGTTTCCATAAGATCCTTTTCTCTGCATACCGGCATTCTTGACAATGCACCTGCAGATGTTTTAATAGCTTCTGCATTTATTGGAGCACTTCCTTTTTCCTGAATTATAATCCCGTGTGCCCCTGCGCACTCAGCACTACGAGCAATTGCACCAAGATTTCTGATATCTGTTACTTTATCCAAAATTATAATCAGTGGAATATCATCAGTTTTGGTGATATTTTTTATCAATTCTTCTACAGTAATGTAGTTTATAAGAGGTAAAAAAGCAATAACTCCCTGATGATTTCCCTTTGAAATCTTGTTGAGTTTCTCGATAGGAACCATTTGGAATGGGATGTTGAGCTTTCTAATTAAATGAAATAAGCTTTTGAAATTATCTCCCGATGGTCCTTGTTGAAAAAGAACTTTCTCAGGAATTTTACCTTCTTTGATTGCCTCATGTATAGGGCGAATACCATAAATTAAATTTTCCAATTCTGTACTGTTTTGTTTGTTTATTTTCTCCAATTTTCTATTCCTAGGTACCATGGATTTCTATAGTCTGCCTTTCTTTTTAAGACATAATGATTATCAGAGTAAGGATGCGACTTTTTAATGAATTCAAACTGTAATTCATTCATTCTCCAGGTATCTTTATAATGCCAGACTTCAAAACCATCATTTAAGATAACTATATCCGGCGCCCCAAAGATAGTATAAATCATGCCTCGATCTGTTTTCCAACCTTCTTTATATGAAGTGAAAAATATATTTGATAATTGGACATTGTTATAATAGCGGCTAACCAGACTTCTTGCTCTTACAGGATCTCCTGCAACTCCTACCCAAAATCTATCTATTGCACCACGCAAATCAGCGCTTTCTGAAACAGCCGAAAACTCAGTATTTGAAACTATATATCTTATAGGATTTAACATTGATTGGTAAGATGTTAATTTTGGATATCCATCATGAAAATAAAACAAAGAAAACCCATTGAAAGTTTCATCACCATGAAAAAAACGACAATGACCATTTTTGTCAATATTTACTATAGCCTCACCATCAATAAATTTAATAATACCAATAGATTTAGTATTAATTTCTTCATCTGTAATGGTTTCTTCTAAAAAAGGTGGTCGTGCGGGTTTTAAATCTTCACTAATAAGCATTGCATTCATTTGAAAATCTGCTTTACTGTTGTGGTTTAACTTAATTACTGAAGAATTTGCAATGAAATTTGAAAAAGCCATTTCTCCGCCTGAGTTGTATATTTTGAAGTTTTGTGAGGAGTATGCATGCTGTTTTTTTATCTCATAAATATATGAAAGTTCAGACTTTTTATTGTGGTCGATAATTTTCAAATGCATTATATAATCGTTTCCGCTCTTGGCTTTAAATACGATGCTGTCTTGTATATACTTACCGGATTCAAAATGAACAGAGTCTATTAATAATACAGATGCACTGTCTAAGGGTTTTGTAGAATTATATGAAGTAATAATATTGTAGCTAAGTGTAATTTTTGATTTAAACTTTGCTTCATCAGGCTTTTTTATGTAATGAAGTTCGTCTGATTTGATCCTGAAATAGAGTATCGATTCTTCATCATTCTGATGATAAATAATTACTTCTGGATTTATTTCGGATAATTCCTGCTTATAAATATTCTGGAGGTTAAGATTGCTTACTTTTACTAATGTTCTGCATCCCCAAAGTGTAAAAAGCAGAAATAAAGTCAGGTTCAAACTATAAAATAATCTTCTATCCTTCATAATGAAAGTTTTTTCAAATATCGGAATTTTTTCTAAAATGCATTAATACTGTAATTTATTTGCGAGATTAAGCAATATGTCTTAAAGTTTTGATATAGCAGCTAATTGCTCATAAAACTAAGGGAAACACTTAGTTTTTTATGTGATTTATGTTTAAATTTGACTTTCCTAAAAATAATAATCATGGAATGGGATGAGATAATTGAAATGATTGAGGTTGCTAAGGCTCAAAAATGTAAGAAGCTAAGCTTATCCAACAGAGGCATTACTTCATTGCCACCTGAAATCGGAAAACTTTCATTTCTTCAAAGCCTAGATTTATCATACAATCAGCTCGACAAACTTCCTGAGGAATTTCTAAAATTATCCAATCTTAAGTCAATTTACCTAAATCATAATGAATTAGCAGTATTGCCGACCGATATTGGAAAATTAAAGAATCTAACAATATTAGATCTTAGCCACAATTATTTAAATACTCTTCCAGCTTCTATAGGCAATATAGTAAACCTGACTCAACTGGATGTCAGTTATAATCAAATTAAGAAGCTTCCTATAGAGTTGATAAACCTGACCGGACTAAAAAAGTTATATCTTGAAGATAATCCATGTGAGTTTCCCCCAGAAAAAGTTATAAAACGTGGGCTATATGCCACAATGCATTACTTATTTGGAGAATTGAGGAAGAAGGAAACAGCAAAAGTTATGATTCAGGTTTATAATATGCCAAGAGATATTTCACAACCTTTCACGCAATATCTGCAGTATTTCAATGAATTGGTTGCTTCCTTTAAGCATATGGATATAAATTTTGATGTTAAATTTATAAAGCAAGATTTTACGGCAGACATGGATATGGATCTTGAAATGGAAAGTTATTTGCTTGATTTTATTAGCCATATAAAGAGAAATGTTGATGCTGCTCCAATGAAAGATGGTAAAAAAGATAAGTCGCAAGTTTTTGATGTGCAGGTTGTTGAGTTAAAATCTCATTTAGATGACCTTAAAACTCTTTTAGAAACCAAGATTCTGGATATAAAGGAATTGCAAACAAGAATGGAAAAGCTAAGCAACATAATCGAGAAAAAGAAATAGTCTCTAGAAAATGCTTGTAAAACCAATATGAATCTTTGCATTATTGAATCTGAAATTGTCTTCCTGTAATTTTCCTAAAGCATAATAAACTGATATTATACCTGGTTTTGTTTTGAAATGCAAACCTGCGGCAATTCCAATCGGAAAATTATTATAATAACCAATATTGCTATAGTTTTCGATCCATGCTGCATTAGCTAAAAGGTTTAAATAGCTTTCTTTTGCTAGATAGAACCTGTATTCTGCCTCAATAATGCCGAAAGAACTACATTTTATTACATTTTCGTCAAATCCTTTCAATGAGCTAAACCCACCTATTCTATATAGTTCGTTATCAAGAAATATTTTCCCTGATTGGATGTTTGCTATTATTGTTGCTGCAATCAAACTTCTATTTAATACAGGAATGTTATATCTGAATATACTTTCAGAAATTATCTGTGTAGTTTTTTCAGGAATTTGAATTTGAGAATTGTTTTTTTCAACTATTCTACTTCCGGTTGCCAACGATGATTTAAAAAGCCATCCTTCATTTAATGTATGGTTTACCTTTCCTGATTTCATTCCGAATTCAATACCATAAAGATTCTTCTTATAATTTGCAGAGAAAATATTTTGAGAAGCAAAAATGGCAGGTTGTTGGAATAATTCATTTGATTCGAAAACAGCAAATGCAGAAAAATCAAAATTTTTATATCCTGCAAAGGCTAATGATGGCCTGTGTTTAACTAGAATAAAAGAAGTATCTTGCTTGTTTATGTATAATGAATAGCCTGTTTTTATAGGAGTGCCTAAAATATATAGAAATTCTCCTGATAAATTTAGCTGCTGAGATCCTTCTCCCGGAGCCATCCACTTAATTTCAATATGTTCGCCATAGCTTAGACTGTTAATTAAAAACAAATTAAGTTGTCCGGAAATTCTGTATTTCTTATTGTTGATTTCATCTGGAAGTGTTATCAAACCTGCAATGCCGTCGAATCTGTTGGCTTTAATAGACTGCAAAGGAAATTCAATTTCTGAACCTGAGGGAGTAAATTTAATCCCAGGAGTATTTGACAAGTTTGCAAATTCAAGATCTGATAGTTTGTTGCCGGCATTATTTATTAGAATCTCAGAATATGGCATTCCTGTCTTAAGCCTTGTTAATCCTTTTATGTATGACGGCATAAGGTTTACATCTCCTAACAATTTGATTTCACTGATTGTAAATCGATTTCCTTTATTAATGTTCCACGTAAAAATTATCGTATCGCCCAAAAAAGAAATATTTTCCTTATAAATTGATGCTAGAGGAAATCCATTGTTTTCGAGGTTTTTGATAATTTCACTTTCAAAATAGCCTAGCTTTGAATATTCATAAGCTTGATTTAATGATTTGTTTTTTTTGAATACTTCAGGAAAGGAGCGTGATATTTCTTCAATATTTTTTGCTTTAAAGAAATGTTTGTTGCCAATATTGATATAAACAAAAGTATTGTTGCCGTATATTATTGTGCTGTCTATTACAGCCTTCAAATATCCTTTTTCTGCAAGATATTGAGGAAGTATTGTTAGATAATCTGCCTTTTCATTATTAAGCTGAGCTTCTTTAAGCTTTTTATTTATAATTAAGACTTCAGCTTCTGAGATTTCATTGTTCTGAGTAAGAATTATTTGATAATCAACCTGACAAACACAAGTATTTGTAATGATGAAAATTAATGAATATCCAAAAAATAATATTTTCAGGAAATAGCCCATTTTATTTCTTCTTTTCCCTGTTGCTTTAATAATTCATTAGTTTTTGAAAAATGTTTGCATCCCAAAAATCCTCTAGAAGCTGAGAGGGGAGATGGGTGCACCGATTTCAGAATATGATGCTTAGTTTGATCAATTAATTCAGCTTTTGCCTGGGCATAATTCCCCCAAAGTAAAAAAACAAGTCCTACCTTATTTTCTGAAAGCTTAGTAATAACTTTATCAGTAAAAGTTTCCCAGCCCTTTTTTTGGTGAGAACCGGCATTGTTTGCTCTAACAGTTAATGTTGCATTAAGCAACAAAACCCCTTGATTAGCCCAACTTTCAAGGTTCCCATGTTTTGGTGGAATAATTCCTAGGTCGTTTTTAATCTCCTTGAAAATGTTTTTAAGTGAAGGCGGCTGTGGTATTCCATGATTTACAGAGAAACACAATCCATGAGCTTGTCCGGGACCATGATAAGGATCCTGGCCTAAAATTATTACTTTAACTTTATTGAAAGGAGTATGATTAAATGCATTAAAAATTAATGATCCCGGGGGATATATAGTATGTGTTTTCTTTTCTTCTATAAGAAATAATTTTAGTTTTTTAAAGTAGTCGGACTCAAATTCTTCTTCAAGGATTTTTTTCCAGCCTTCTTCGATTACAGCATTGACCTTAATTTCTTCCATAATAACACCTTAAAATCAAAATTTCAATTCTTTAACAAATTTAGCAAGATCAATCCCATCAAAACTACCTGAGCTCATAAACAGCAGACAAGTATTTTTAAGGCTTAGTTGTTTAATTTTATTAAATAACAATTCTGAATTTGTAAAAACTTCCAAATCTTTTTTGTTAAATGACTCATAAATATACGCAGGCTCAACAGCTGGTAGTTTTTTTATTTCAAGAGTGTGGGGATTATAATAAACAAATGCATAATCTGCTTTTTCAAGAGCTCCATTATAATGCTTAAGAAATTCTTTATTTAAACTGCTATAAGTATGAAGTTCCATGCAGGCAATGATTTTCTTACTTGGGAATTGCTCTTTTACTGCTTCTGTAGTTGCTTTAATTTTTGAAGGGGCATGAGCAAAGTCTTTAAATGCTATTGTAGAACCATAATTATAAATCATTTCAAGTCTTTTACTTGCACCTTTATAAGATTGAATAGCTTTATAAAAGTCTTCATCATCAATGCCAAGTTGGTTACACACTAGTCGTGCACCATTCATATTTAGTAAGTTATGTTTTCCGAAAACAGATAATTCATATTTATTTTTGCCTTCTATTACAATTGTTTTGTCATTTTCTATCGAAAAATCAGGCAAACCATAAGGTAATAGCTCAATATTTGAATTTTTGAATTCGCTGCAAAGTTTATTTACTTCATTATCGTCTGAGCAATAAATTAACTTTCCATTATCAGGTTCAATCACATTAATAAACTTTCTAAACTGATCAACATAAATATCGAAAGTTGGAAAAACATTGATATGATCCCAAGCAATTCCACTTATCAGAGCAATATTAGGTTTGTATAAATGAAATTTAGGTCTTTTGTCGATAGGAGAGCTAAGGTATTCATCACCTTCAAGAATCATAAAAGGAGCATCGTATGAAAGTTTTACCATCACATCAAAGCCATCAAGTTGAGCTCCAACCATATAATCTGTGTCGATATCATAATAATTCAATACATGCAAAATCATTGCTGTTATGGTAGTTTTGCCATGACTACCACCAATTACAACTCTTGTTTTGGCCTGACTTTGTTCGTAAAGATACTCGGGGTAAGAAAATATTTGCAATCCTAATTCCTTGGCTCTAAGCAATTCCGGATTATCTTCTTTGGCATGCATACCGAGAATTACTGCATCGATGCCTTTATGAATTCTAGATGCATCCCATCCAATAGTTTTAGGTAAAAGATTATACTTGTTTAGGCGAGTTTTTGATGGTTCGAAAATTTCATCGTCAGAGCCCGTAATTCTGTAGCCTTTTAAATGTAGGGCAATTGCCAAGTTGTGCATTGCGCTTCCACCGATTGCAATAAAATGTAAATGCATTTTTATAAGTTTTAATGTGGGATAAAATTAATTGTTTTCCCAAAATATTGACTTAAACAATATCAAAATCCGTAATTTTGCATTCAAATTTTTAATTAACAATGGAAAAACCTTTGAAAAATATAGAGCATCCCGGCATTATTGAGGAAATAAATGATAATAATCTTATTGTTAGAATTCAGCCTCAATCAGCTTGTGCATCATGTCATTCCAAAAGCTACTGTGGGGTTGCAGATAACAACGATAAAATTGTTGAGATAACTGTAACAGACAGCAAAAACTATAATAAGGGCCAAGATGTTACTATAATGCTAGAGCAGAATTTAGGTTTCAAAGCTTTATTTATGGGGTATTTAGTCCCATTTCTAATTTTAGTAGTATCATTGATTGTTCTAATAGAAATAACAAAGAATGAGGGTTTATCCGCCCTTATTGCATTTTCTTTAATGCTTCCTTATTATTTCATGCTATATAGATTGAAACATAAATTGAAAAAAACATTTACATTCAGGCTAAAACACTAATAAAAAAGGGCACCCGAAAGAGTGCCCTTTGTGTTTGTTAATTGTAAAAATTAGTTGATAATAGTAACCCAATTGTGAGTATCAGCTTCATCACCATATTGAATTGCCTGCAATTTTTCGTATAGCTTAGTTGAAATCTTACCTGCTTTACCATCTTTACAAAACTGATAAACCTTACCATTTTCCCTGTCAACAAGTTTTCCGATAGGAGAGATGATTGCGGCAGTACCGCATGCGCCAACCTCATCAAAGCCATCAAGTTCTTCAACAGCCACTTTTCTTCTTTCAACTTTCAAGCCTAAATCTTCAGCAAGTTGCATTAGACTCATATTTGTTATTGAAGGAAGAATAGACGAACTTTTTGGAGTAATGTATGAATTTTCTTTAATTGCAAAGAAATTAGCAGGACCTGCTTCATCTATATATTTTTTCTCTTTTGCTTCTAAGAATAGAACTGATGAAAATCCTTCTTTTTTTGCTCTTTCTCCTGCGAAAAGGCTTCCTGCGTAGTTTCCGCCAACTTTAATATGTCCGGTTCCGAGTGGAGCAGCGCGATCGAAATCTCTCACAATTTGTAGAGTAACAGGATTGAATCCCTCTTTAAAATACGGACCAACTGGTCCAACAAAAACCATAAACATATATTCATCGGCAGGTTTAACTCCTACCTGAGGACCTGAGCCAAAAAGTAGTGGTCTGATATAAAGAGAAGCACCGTGTCCGTAGGGTGGCAAATACTTTTCATTCAACTTTACTGCTTTAACAATCATTTCAAAGAATAAATCATCAGGAACTTCTGCCATTAAAATTCCTTCAGCGGATTTGCGCATTCTTTTTGCATTTTCCTGCCAGCGGAATAATCTAATTTTTCCATCTTTACCTCTGTAGGCTTTCATTCCTTCAAATGCTTCCTGCCCATAATGAAGGCAAGTTGCAGCAATGTGAATACTTACAAATTCGGAGGATGAAGTTTCAACTTCTCCCCATTTTCCGTTGCGATAATAGCAGCGAACATTATAGTCAGTTTTAAAATAACCAAATGGGAGTGTACCCCAGTTAATGTCTTGCATGATATAATGAATTTTATCTGTTTATGAATAATTTGCTTGGCAGCTAAATTATAATATTAAATTGAAATCGGTATTTTTTTTTGCAATATTTTTGAATGATTTAGGTAAAAATGGATTTAAGACAGAATATTGAAAATTAAATCAAATTAATCCAATACCAAAGATGTAATTTGGTCCATAAGCCTATTCATTTTGGTGCGAAGTTCGGCCTGAGTGCCGTCATAATTATTTACAATAAAAGCGAATGCAATTTGTTTCCCGTTTTTTGTTGTAGTATATCCGGCAAATGCTCTCACATTTGACAGAAAACCACTTTTTGCTGTCAAAACATTTTCAGAGGCAGTTCCTGTAAATCCATTTCTAAGTGAACCGGATTTTCCGGCAACAGGCAGCCCTTTTTGGAAATGAGTAAAAATTTCGTTATTTGCTGTAATTGCTAAGCAATTAGCTAAGAATTGAAGAGTTAGGCAGTTTGAAGGCGATAACCCACTTCCGTCATAAATTTTTACTCCGTTAGTATTAACGCCTTTCTCTCTCCATAAATCAAGCATTATTTTTATTCCGTCTTGTGTTGTGCCAGTATTTCCATGTGAAGCTGAGATAGTTTTAATAAGGCTTTCTGCATAGGAGTTAACGCTAACTAAATTTGTACGATAGGCTATTTCAGTTAATTCTGGAGATACCCATTCAGCAATAAAATTTAATTCTGACTGATTTATGTTTGATTTTTGTGAATTATAAATAACATTAATACTTCCTGTTGTTTGAATTCCTTTAGAGTTAAGGAAATTATTGAATGTAGCAGCAAAGAAGTAGGGTGGGTCGGGAATTGAGCCTCTTACTTCAAATTCATTTGCACCAAGAGGAATTGTCCCGGTTGAAAATCTTTCATTTGAATATGGAATTCCGTATATATAAACATTGTCGCCTGTGCCGGCAGCTGCCGTTAAGACGCTATTATGAAGTATTAGACCAGGAACAAAAGGATTTACTCTTACTACTGTTGTTTCGCCTCCAATAGTGTTTGACGCTCTAAAAAACACTGAATACTCATTCTCATTAAAGGATAGTCCACTTGTTCCTGCCCCGAAATAATTACCTAAGTCTTCCCAAAGCCATTTAGGTGAAACCATAATTGAATCGAAGACACTTGCATCTACAATGATGTTTCCGTTTATACGTTTAATACCGGCTAAATTAATTGCATTATAAAAATGATCTATAACTAATTCTGTTTTCAGGCTATCGTTCATTCTTCCGGCACCAAAGCTTGGGTCGCCGGAACCCTTGAAAATGAGGTCACCATTTAAGTTACCTGAATTGTCAATTTTGCCGGTATAACTCAATGTAGTTTTATATTTATAATCAGGTCCTAACAGTATTAAAGCAGTTGATGTTGTTAGTGCCTTCAGAGTTGAGGCAGGAGTTAAGGAAAGATTACTATTATATGAATAAATTTCTTTTTCTGATTCAATTGAAAAAATTGACAATCCCCAACTTGAGTGCTTAATTCCGGGGTCTGCGGCAAACTTTTTTACTTCATTGTCAAATGCTATATTAGATTTAGGCTTATTCCACGATGAGAATAGAAGTAATAAGCCCAATGCAATTAAGAAACCCGAAATTCTCATATTATTATACCTTAGTTATTTTCCAAAAACTGAAATATTAAAGTATTTGCGAGGGTCTTCTTTTATATCTTCAATTAATTTTTCCAATTGTTTTGAAGAGCCTTCAAGATTCTTATATAATGATTCGTCATGAATAAGAAGTCCGACTGAACCTTCGCCTTTATTAATTTTAGCCATTATAGCTTCAAACTCTTCAAGTGCCAAGTTTGCGTTGTTTATCGTCTGTTTGATATTTGCAGAAGCGAGGGAATCACTAACAGCTTCAAAGTTTTGAATTATTGCTGTAATTGACTTATTGTTTTTTTCAATATTTGTAGTAATCGACTCAGCGTTAGATATTATTGTAGCAATGCGTTTCGCCTGAGAATAAAAAGTTGTATCGAGAGTATGGGTAGTTCTTTCAAAATTACTGATTATGAGCTTAATATTTTCAAGGCTTTCAGCAATATTTGCTCTAGATTTCTCATTAAAAATATATTGAATTACAGCCATAACGGAATCAATTTGCGCAAGAAGGTTTTCAGCTTGCTTCTTAAAAGGCAGGAGTTGAAGGCTGACTTCATCTTGTAGGGTTGCCTGGATTTTAGTTTCTAAGGTGTCGCCTGATTGAATCAATCTCTTCGAATCACCTAATAAGATTTCTATCTCCCTTTTCCCAAGTATATCAGAACTATAAAGCCTTGCAATGGAGTTGTCAGGAATATTGATTACTTTGTCAACAATTGCTTCAACAACTATTCTACCGCTTCCATCAGGATGAAAAGCAATATTTTGTACCTGCCCAATTTTCACTCCACTTATTGTAACTGCGTTAGACTCAATGAGTCCGCTTACCTGATCATAAACAGCAAAAAAGCGAACTTGTTTGGTGAAAAGGTCTGTTCCTTTAAGATAGTTAACACCCCAAATAAAAAGTAAGGCGGTTAATACTATAACTAATCCAATTTTTGCTTCACGTCTTATTTTCACTTTATCTAATTTTTAAGTTTGATTTAATTATTTGCTTGCATAAGTCTAAGAGCTTCTGCTGCTGTAATTCTTTCATTGTTGTAAAATGCAACAACAAAAGCATCTTTGTATCCCGCATCTTGCATTTTGCCTTGAATAGCAATTGCATCTTGCAAAGTTCTCTCTTTTCCTACAGTATACTTATATAATCCATCATGAAAGTAATAATCTATATTTTCTAGATTGGCAAATTCAGGAGAATCTATTGGCCTTATTGTTTTTGATGCGGCAAATTGCACTTTGAAGAATACTTGATTAGTATCTTCAGAATTAATTTGTTTCGACGTATTTTGATTCGTGTTGTTTGATTCAGGCTTGTTTTCAGAAACTTCAGGTTTTATATTTTTTCTCTCTTCTGTTTTATCAACAACAACTGGTTTTTCTTCAATAACCTCCTCATTTACAAATGGAATAGGACTTCTGCCTGTTGCTAAACGATCTTGTTGTTGTTTATAATCCCTAAATGCTCTGTAGATTGCAGAAGCAATGTGATTTTGACCTGTTTCACTCATTAAATATTCTTCTTCTTTTGGGTTGTCAATAAAACCTACTTCAACTAAAATTGCAGGCATTGTTACTCTCCAAAGTACAATAAACGGAGCTTGTTTTACACCTCTGTCATGTCGTTGGGCTCGATCTCTAAACTGATTCTGAATATTTGATGCAATTTCAATACTTTGATTAAGATATGCATTTTGATATAACGAAAAAATAATATGTGATTCTGACGAACTTGGATCGTATCCATCATATGTTTCTAAATAATCCTCTTCGTACAAAATTGCCGCATTTTCAAGTTTTGCAACTTCAAGGTTATCTTTACTTTTATGCAATCCCATAACGAAAGTTTCAGTGCCTATCGCTTTTGATGACGCGCTAGCGTTACAATGAATAGAAATAAAAAGGTCTGCTTTATTCTTATTTGCAATTTCAGCTCGTGTATTTAGGGGGATAAATTCATCAGTTGACCGGGTATAGATAACTTTAACATCGGGAAGATTTTGTTTTATATAATCACCCACTTTTAAAGCAATGGAAAGGGCTATGTCTTTTTCAAAAGATTTTTTTCCAAGAGCACCAGGGTCTTTCCCTCCATGTCCGGCATCTATAACTACTGTAGTAACCACGCCTTTTTTGTCAGCAAATGCTTCTTGAAATAAAAATCCAAGTAAAAGAAAAATACCAAAAAGTATAAAGTATCGTTTCACTAAATATTGCCTAATTTTGTTTAGTTTTGCTGCTTATTTATAATACGTCGAATCAGCATTATTATTTTGCTTCACAAAAATAATACATATAAAAATTGCTTACAAGACCGGTTAATAAGTTTTTAGGAGTTTTTTTGTTTGCTTGCGTCCTGAGTATCCCGTTTTCGTTAGGATTCTCAAAGAATGGAACTGCCAGGCCAGGATTTATTGCAGATTCATTGTTAACAACTTTTCAGGGATCATATATAGATACCATTCCTTTATTATCTGCGGAAACAGAAATAGACTCAATCATTAATGTTGAATTATCTCCTGAAACTGAGAGGATTACAGGCTCTGGGGTTATTCTGGAAGATATTGTTATTTATTCTTGCCTGGATTCTATTGATTCTTATTTTACTAGTCAAAAAGTATTTTTGTTTGGCAATGCCGACTTAAAATATCAGGATATTCATTTAGTTGCTGATTTCATAGAAATTGATTTTGTGAAAAATGAATTGCGGGCTACCGGTTTGCCAGACTCTATGGGTATTGTTAGGGGCTTGCCTGTATTTAAAGAGGGGGATCAAAGCTTTCAAGCCGAAGAGATTAGGTATAACTTTGAAACTAAGAAGGGCAGAACCCTTAATGTAATAACAGAAGAGGCAGATGGCTTTCTTCATGGTGAAGTTGTTAAGATTATGCCTGATAAGATAGTTTATATTGCCGAAGGCAAATTTACAACTTGCGATAAACCTCATCCTCATTTTCACATAGGATTTAGAAAAGCTAAGGTAATTCCCAAAGATAAAATCGTCACTAGCTTTGCTTTCTTGAAAATTTACGATGTTCCAACACCTTTAATAGTCCCTTTTGGATTTTTTCCTAACAGAACAGGTCAAGCCTCCGGTATAATATTACCTTCATACGGAGAATATAGAAATAGAGGCTTCTACCTTGAAAATGGGGGTTTTTATTGGGGAATTAATGAATATCTTGACCTTTCTTTAAAAGGTAGTATATACTCCAGAGGTGGATGGGGTTTTGATGTAGGAAGCAGATATAATAAACGATATAAATATAATGGCTCTTTTAGCGTTGCAACTGCAACAACAATAATTGGAGAGGAAAACCTTCCAGGATATGAGAAAAGCAAGGATTATAGAGTTATGTGGAGTCATAATCAGGACCCCAAAGCTCGTCCGAATAGTGTATTCCGCGCTAGTGTTAACGCTGGAAGCAGTCAGATGTCGAGATATAGCCCAATATCTGATAATGACTATCTGTCAAATACATTTTCATCAAACATTTCTTATTCTGCTACTTGGTCAGGGAAATATAACTTCTCAGCAAACTTAAGGCATTCTCAAAATACAATTTCAAAAACCGTTGACCTGAGTCTTCCCGAAATTGCATTTAGTGTTAATAGGTTTTATCCTTTAAGAAGAAAAACAGTTGTTGGTCAGTATAAATGGTATGAAAATATTACAATGAATTACACCTTGAATGCTAGAAATCAGGTTAATACATTAGATTCGCTGCTTTTCAGACAGGAAACATTAAACGAATTTAAAAACGGAATAAGTCATTCAATCCCAATTAGTCATTCAACAAGGGTTTTCAAACATTTTAATTTTAGTAATAGCATAAATTATAATGAGAGGTGGTATTTCCAATCAATTGAAAAGAGATGGGATTATGACGATTTGGAAAGTTATTCGGTTGTGAGGGGTGATACTATTTATGGACGTTTAGTTACCGACACCATTACTGGATTTAAAGCAGGAAGAGATTTTTATTACAATACATCCTTAAGCACCAAAATATACGGACTTGCCAATTTTAAAAGAAGTGGATTAAGGGCAATAAGGCATGTTGTATCACCTAGTGTAGGATTCACATATAGGCCGGATTTTTCGACACCCTTTTGGGGCAGTTACAAAACTTTTGACGATCCAAGGTTTGAACAACCTCAGAAATATTCAATATTCGAACAGGGCATATACGGCTCTCCTCCGGCAAATCAATCGGGGTCTATAAATTTCGCTATTGGTAATAATCTGGAAATCAAAGTGAGAAGTAAAAAAGATACTGTTTCCGGTGAAAGAAAAATTGCACTAATTGATAGATTCACCATAGGCTCTTCATACGATTTGGCTAAAGATTCTGTGAATTTCTCAGACCTTACCATGTCGGGAAGTACAAGATTATTTGGAAATTTTGATATAACTTATGGAAGTAGTTGGACTCCGTATGCTGTTGATAGCGCTGGAGTTAGTATTAATAAGTTCTTGTGGGAAACGGATAAAAAGCTCTTGCATTTAAAGAATACATCATGGAGCTTAAGCTTCAACTACAACTTAAGTTCTGCCGATTTTGGTGGCGCACCATCTGGTAGTCAATCATCAAGAGATAATCAAGGAATTTCTGATCCGGCTTCAAATGATGGCGACACTGAAAATAGCTCAATGGCTGTAATTCAAACTAGCCCTAATGGGAATTTAAATCAGCATGTAATCGATTACTCAATACCATGGAATCTTAGATTTTCATACAACTTCAGATTTGATACCAGGAATTTTATGCATACAGGAGTAACAAACAGGGAGTACATTCAAAGCCTATCATTTTCGGGAGATATAAAATTAACAAGTAAATGGAGAATTGGTTTTCAATCAGGATATGATTTTCTAAGAAAAGAACTTACTTACACATCTGTTGATATTTATCGAGATCTTCACTGCTGGGAAATGACATTTAATTGGATTCCCTTTGGGTTCAGACAAAGCTATAATTTTACTATTAGAGTTAAGGCCGCTGTTTTACAAGACTTAAAACTGTCGAGGAGAACACACCATTTGGATAGATATAATTAAGTCGGAAGTCGAAAGTTGGAAGTTTTAAGTTTTGAGGGTGAAAAATGGGTAAATAAGAGGATGTTTTTTGGTTGGTTCATATATTTTTGAAATGTTTTAAAAAAATATTAGTGAGTTAAGAAAAAAAATTGAATATTTGCAAAGCGAAAACATAAATTGAAATACATAACAATAAATCGCGTTTAAACTATCAAAACAATTATTATAAAACATAAAAAAGTATGAAAACTTTATTGCAAATTGGTCTTTATGTGGTAATTATCGTATTAGGTTTTTTTATTTATCAGAGTGTAATGGAGCCAATTAGATTTGGACGTGAAGCATCAAAACGCGAAGCCGCCATTATACAAAAATTAAAAGATATACGTTCAATTCAAGTTGCACACAGATCCAGGTATGGCAAATTTTTGGGAGACCTTGACTCATTAGTAACATTCGTTAAATTAGATTCTCTTCCTGTTGTTACTGCAATAGGCGCAGTGCCGGATTCTCTTACAGAAGCACAAGCAGTTAAATTAGGAGTTGTAAGAAGGGATACAACATGGGTGGTTGCCAAAGACAGTTTGTTTAAATCAACAAAATATCCTATAGATTCTATTCCTTATGTACCATACAGCGAAGGGAAAAGATTTAGCCTTGAGGCTGGAACAATAACCCGTGGCCTTGTTACAATTCCTGTGTTTGAAGCTAAAACAAACGCACCTGATTATATGCAAGGTTTGAAATATAAAATATATTATACCAGAGAAAATCTTAAAGTTGGTTCTATGCAGGAATCTTCTGTGGATGGTAATTGGGAATAATACCTGAAAATCAATCACTGCACAGTTGGACAAAATAGTAAGTATTATTGATAAATCCTTTGTACAGGATTCAACGAAAAAGAATTTTTTATCCATCGAGCTTATGCCCGATGGATTTTCTTATTGTATTCTTGACACTGAACGTTTTGAATACAAAATTCTTGAATCTTATGCGTTTGGATATGAGCTCGATCCTGTAAATGCTGCTATGGCTGCAGAGTGCATTATTCAAGACAATGCAATACTTCAAAACCAATTTGAAAGGGTTAGCTTATCCTTGGTTTCTCAAAACTATACTCTTATTCCTGATAATCTTTTTAGTGATTCTCAAAAGCAGTCATATTTAAGGTTTAATAAAGATTTTGAAAAGTCTGATTATGCTGTTAATGCAGATAAATTAAACAACCTTAAAGCTTATAATATTTACCCGGTACACAATGCTATTTCAGAAATGATGTCGAAATTTTATGATGATTATAGAATTAGACATTATACATCACCTTTAATGGAATCTTTAATGTACCTGTTAGCAACAGGAAGCACCAAGTCAGATGTATTAATAAACGTATATAACGGTTATTTCGATATTGTCATAATTCAATCCGGAATTATTAGACTTATCAATACTTTTAAATATGTCACATACGATGACCTTATGTATTATGCTTTCTGGGTAATTGAAAAACTTGAACTGCAGGCAGACGCCCTAAATTTGCTTATTTCCGGAAATATAAGCATTGAATCATCTTTATATAGAAGCATTAGATTGTATTTTAAGTCTGTTGAATTTGCATCACGAAACGACTTATATCGATATGCTTATGAGTTTGATGAAATACCTCACCATTATTTTTCCACTTTATTAAATTTGAACGCATGCGGATAATTGGCGGACGGCTGCAGAGAAGACAATTGCCGGTTAATTCTAGATTGCCGGTTAGGCCAACAACAGATATGGCTAAAGAAGCTTTATTTAGCATTCTGAATAATCACTTTGAATTTTCAGAAATCAGTGTTCTTGATTTATTCGCCGGCACAGGAAGCATATCAATTGAATTTGCTTCCAGAGGAGCAATAGAAGTAATCGCTGTTGATAATAATGTTAAATGCCATGCTCATATTAAAGATATTTCTACTAAATTCGAGGTTGATAATTTGAAAGTAGTAAAAGCTGACGCTATTCATTTTTTGGAAATTTGTAAGCAATCATTTAATATTATATTTGCTGATCCACCTTTCGATTTTGAAAATACTCTGAAAGTTGCAGAATTGGTAATGAACTCAAATTTGCTTGAAAATGAAGGATGGCTTATTATAGAGCATCCAAAAGAAATAAAAATGAATCATATTCCCGGATTTTTTGATAAAAGAAATTATGGAAAAGTGAACTTTAGTTTTTTTAAAAAATCAAACATATGACAATAAGAAGAGGTTCGATTGAAGATATGGCGATAATTGCCGATTTTCAGGTTAAAATGGCAAAGGAAACTGAAAACATTGATTTGCAACCTGAAGTGACATTAAAAGGAGTTCATTACATATTAAACAATCCCGGATACGGTTTTTACGTTGTTAATGAAATCGATAATAAAGTAATTAGCTCAATGTTAGTGCTATACGAGTGGAGCGATTGGAGAAATCATAAAATAGTGTGGCTTCATTCGGTTTATGTTTTGCCAGAATATAGATGTAATGGGTATTTTAAAGAAATGTTTGATTACATCAGAGATTGGGTAAAGATAGACCCAAATATAGGCGGAATGAGACTTTATGTTGACCGAAATAACAAAGGAGCCCAGAAGCTTTACGAAAAAATAGGTATGAATGCCGACCATTATATTATGTATGAATGGTTCAAATAATCATAAATCTATAATCATGGAAAAAATTGCATTGTTTCCCGGATCTTTCGACCCTATTACCAAAGGTCACGAGTCTGTTATTAAGAGAGCAGCTCCTTTGTTTGATAAGATTATTGTGGCTATAGGTATCAATACTGAAAAGAGAGAGTTCTTTACGGTTGAGCAAAGAACTAAATGGTTGAAAGAGGTTTTTAAAGAGCAAAAGAATATTGAAATAATGGTTTATGAAGGCTTAACTGTTGACTTTTGCAGAAAAGTGAATGCCCGTTTTCTTCTAAGAGGATTAAGAACTTCTGCTGATTTTGAATTTGAAAGAAGCATCGGACAAACAAATAAAATACTTTATCCTGAGGTTGAAACTTTATTTCTTTTAACTACACCGGAACATACCGCCCTGAATTCATCTATCGTTAGAGATGTCCTGAAAAATGGGGGAGATGTTTCAAGCTTTGTGCCCGACGCCCTCGTAAATGATTTGCAGAAATACAGACACTAAAAGGCTTGATTAAGCGTTTTGGATATTAAACTAATCTGGCAATGATGTCTTTAAAGAAATTTCTTATATTTTGTTTATTGCTTTGCATATCAGTTACTTCCTTTTCTCAATTTGAAGTAAACATTAAAGGCTCATTTCCGGGCGCATCCGGAAAAAAGATAAGGTTGTTTGAATTTTCAGATCAGATTTCTCTAAGGCATAAGTTTATTGATAGTAGCATTATTGATAAGAATAATGAGTTTTCTTTTTCATTCACTTCATTTAATCCAAAATATATATTTTTTAGAATAGACCACTCGAGTACAGGATTTTACATAGAACCAGGGAAAAACTATGTAATTAATTTTGATTCTGTTGACTTTAAAAATATCGATATTAGAAGAAATCCTTATCTGGAGCCTATTGATTTGTTATTAAAAATTAGTTCTTCAGAATCTCCTATATTGAATGAATTGATAGATTCTCTCGAATATATGCTGCAAGGCTTTTTGAACGAAAATCTATCCGCTAATAGAAGAAGACAATTAGCTCCTCTGGTAATTAAGTTTAAAGAAAAAACAGACTCTGTATTTCTTGGTATTGATAATTTATACTTTAAGAATTACTATAAGTATTTGCTTGGAAGATACATGAGAATTGCAAATGCTAAACCTGATTATTTGCTTGGCCTTGAATACTTCTATGATATGGAAGTATTGTATGACAATACTGCATATATGGACTTTTTCAATAGTTATTTTGATTCATTTATTTTTACCGGCAGCAAAGGCATTAAAATTCAGGATATTGAATTTACGATTAATGAGTTAGGTAGTTATACTGCTTTAATGGATTCATTGGGCAAAGATTCACTGCTGCGAAATGAGGTTCTAAGAGAATTAGTATTATTGAAAAGCATGGATAAGTTATATTATAACCGTGATTTTAATAGAAACAATATTGAGAAAATACTAAACCAAGTAATTAATCATAGCAAATTCAATAGGCATAAGGAAATTGCAGAAAATATTATTTATTCAAGGACATATTTAAGGCCTGGTTCTCAAGCACCTGATTTATTTTTAATGGATGGAAAAGAAAACGTTTTTGAATTGAAAGATTTAAATGGAAAGTTTTTATATCTGAGTTTTTACACATCCTGGTGCGTTCCCTGTATGGAGGAATTTCCTATTAAGGAAATTCTCTATCAGAAATATGGTGATTTTATTCATTTTGTTTCTGTATCGGTTGATCGTTATAAAACTCAGTATGAGCAATTTAATCGCAACAATAAGTATTCATGGCAATTCTATCATTTCAAAGATAATTTTGAATTACTAGATGATTATCATGTGAGGGCATTCCCATTATTTGTATTGATAAGTCCTGACGGAAAAATAGTAAGTCATACCGCACAGTACCCAAGCCAAATGATACAAGGATATTTTGATTACCTTAAGTTTCAGTATTTTAACACAGACAGGGAACAAAGAAGAAAGATATTTGAGGATATCAACAGGTAGTTTTTAACTTTTTATTTTTAAATAGTTTTCCAGCAAATATTGCAACGAATTATATGTGTAAGGCAAAACGTTAATCATGTCATTTCTACAAATCCATTTTACTTCCTGAATTCCTTCTTCCAATTGAGGTGTTAATTGTTGGGATTCATTAGCCAACAGTTCATACCACCAGTTTTTTTTCAGAACAAAATCATAACGATTTATGTAAATGTGATATGTATGTGCAATGAAACGATTGATGTGTATTGTTTTAAGTCCACATTCCTCCTTTACTTCCCGAATAGCAGCCATTTCAGGAGTCTCACCATTATCGATTTTACCTTTAGGCAAATCCCACATATTGTTTCTATAAATAAAAAGTATGTCGTTATTTGAATTCTTAACAATGCCGCCGGCAGCTTCAATTATCCTAAAAAAACTCGCAAATTTTAAAAAGAGTCTTTCAGGAATATCTCCAAAAATGTTTAATGAATTGTATTTACTGTCTGTGGAGTACTTTTCAAGAATGTTAAAGAAATCGTCAAATATACTTTTATCAATGAATAGCGCATCAGAGCAATCAAGATTAGGCTGCTCTGTAGAAAAATTTATTTCCTTATTATTGATAAAAACTTTATAAATTTGTTGCATGAGTATATTTAGTGAATTAGAACTACAGACTGCACAATATTTATTGCAAATTAAAGCAATAAAATTAAATGCTCAAAATCCTTTTACTTGGGCAAGCGGATTAAGGTCGCCAATTTATTGTGACAATAGGAGAATATTATCATTTCCTGAAGTAAGAGATTTTGTATCTGAAGGCATTTCCAAACTCGCATTAAAATACTTTGCTGAAGCGGAAGTAATAGCCGGAGTAGCAACGGGTGGAATTGCTCATGGAGTGCTTGTTGCGAAGATTTTGAATAAACCATTTGTATATGTAAGAAGCAGTGCAAAAGGTCATGGCCTCCAAAATCTGGTAGAGGGATATCTTGAACCCGGCAAACGTGTTTTAGTAATTGAGGATCTTGTTAGCACAGGAGGAAGTAGCCTGGAAGCTGTTAAGGCATTAAGGGAAAACAAGTCTGAAATATTGGGTATGATTGCAGTTTTTACTTATGGACTTCAAGCGGCTACTGATAATTTTGAAAAAGCTAATTGCACATTATTTACTTTGAGCAATTATAAAGCCCTTATTCATCAAGCAAAATATTTAGGTATGATAAATGATGAAGACGAAAAAGCATTGAATAATTGGAGCGAAAACCCGCAGGAATGGAGCGAAAGATATATTAACAAATAATCTAGAGCAAAAAAAATGTCGAAATATACAAGCAAAAAAACTATTATTTCTGCGCCATGCAGCAAGGTTTATACTTTTCTGTCTGATTTTAATAACTTTGGGAAGTTAATGCCACCTCAAGTAAAAAATTGGAAATCAGATGAAGAATCTTGCACTTTCACTATTGATGGTATGGCAGATCTTTCAATGAAAATCCTTAGAAAGTCTGAAAATAAAAGCATAAATATTATCTCATTCGGCAAAAATCCGGTAGAGTACACTATGGATATTTTATTTTGGGAAATTAATGATAATAGCTGTGAAGTGTTGATTGAGTTTGACGTTGAACTAAACCCATTCCTAAAAATGCTTGCCGATAAGCCACTGCAAAATTTTGTTGATATGCTTGCTGAAAAACTTAAAGAACTATTTGAAAAGACTAATTAATAAATCAATTCTACTTCCTTAAACGCATACTCTCTAGTTTCTCCAGTGCTTAGCATTAGGCGAAGTTTACCATACTCTGAAATTCCAATTATTTTACCTTCGATAACTTTTCCATCAGCTTTATAGTCAGCATATTCATTTAATCGGTATAGGTGAGATAAATATTTATTGTCAATTGATTGATAATCAGACTTTATAAGTAAATTATACCATTTTGTTAGCTGTTTGCAAATTTCCTCAGCACATTTATAAATTTCAAGGGTTTTATTTGTAATATTTTTCAGAGAGGTAGGGCTATTTAAGTTGCTAGGGAAATAATCTTGATTTACATTTAACCCTATTCCTATTACAGTTTCATTTAGGTTATTACCCAAAATAGTGTTTTCTATAAGTATGCCTGCAACTTTCGAGTTGTTTACTATTATATCGTTTGGCCATTTAACAAAAACCTCATGTTTCTTCTTAAGAAGATTATAAACACTTTCTCTAACAGCTAAGGATATTACTTTATTTAAGAAAAACTGTTTTTCAGCCTCCAGGAATTTTGGAAATATAACAAAGGAAGCAGTTAAATTTTTTTCAGATTCACTAAACCAAATATTATGTCCGGCTCCTTTACCTTCCGTTTGATCACTTGTCCATATCATTGTGCCTTCCACTATACTCCTCGATTTAATATTGCGCCAGGCTTCCAGATTGGTTGAATCTGTTTTAGGAAGATATATTGTTGTTGTACCGAAAGATACTGTCTTCATTGTTAATTAATTTGTAACGGATTAATGTTAATAAAGTCCTCAAAAATACTTAATTTTGCCTGTTATCCGCAAGAAGAAAGTTGATTATTTTGAGTAAAATACGCAAATAGGCTTAAAATATGATTTAATCGAATAAAAGTTCGTATAAAATGGAATTATAAACAAAGAGTAATAAAAAAATACATGTTGAAAAACTTAGAAAAGAAAAAGCCAACCGCAAAAAAAGCATTAAAAAGCAAGAAGGAAGAAAAGGAAAATTTACTTGAAATAGAAAATATTTTGCATTTTGCAATCGAAGGGATTTTAAATAAAAAGGGTCTTGATGTTGTTTGTATCGACCTCAAAAAAATTAATAGTAGTGTATGTGATTATTTTGTTATATGTCACGGTACATCAAATACCCATGTTAATGCTCTAGCAGATTCTGTTGAAGATGAAGTTAGGAATAATACAGGTCAAAAGCCTACTTACAGAGAAGGTTTTGCAAATGCAGAATGGATTTTGTTAGATTTTATTGATGTTGTTGTTCATATATTTCAGGAAGATATTAGAAACTTTTATAAACTTGAGTCACTTTGGGCTGATGCACCTATTAAAAAAATCGAGCCTAGTAAACCTGCTGAAGTTAAACCAAAAGTTATAAAACCAAAAACTGTCTCCGCAAAAAAGAAAGTTGCTGAAAAGTCTAAAAAATAAGATATTTCTGAACAAAACATACTTTTTATAGTTATTGAATATTAGTGCATATTAATTGTTTTATATTGATGAATAAGGAAACACAAAAACCAAACACCGAAAAAAAGACTAACAGTCAAGACCCATTAGGTAAAAACAATGGAACTAATGGAAAGAAGCCGGCTTTTAATTTTTATTGGATTTATGGAATCCTTGCCGTTATATTTATTGCAGTTTCGTTTTTTAATTGGGATAAATCAATTATTGAAACATCTCAACAACAGTTTGAAAATGAAATGCTTAAGGATGGTGATGTTAGAGAAGTGAAAATTGTAAATCAGGAATTAGTTGAAGTTGTGATAAAAGAAACATCATTGCATAAAGGAAAGTATGATGAAATTAAAAATAAGGGAATAAATGACAAAGGACCCCATTATGTTTTTACAATAGGCTCTGTCGATAATTTTGAAAACATTGTTCGAGATTATAACAAAACAGTTGAACAAGCACATCAGGTTAATGTATTTCATGAAAAAAGAAAGAATTGGTCTAGTGATATTTTTAGTTGGCTAATTCCAATAGGTCTTTTAATTGTTTTTTGGGTCTTTATATTGAGAAGAATGGCCGGTGGTGGTGCAGGAGGGCAAATGTTCAATATTGGTAAATCAAAGGCTCAATTGTTTGATAAAGACACAAATGTCAATATAAACTTTAATGATGTTGCCGGACTAGAAGAAGCAAAGATTGAATTGATGGAAATTGTTGATTTCCTCAAAAATCCGAAAAAATATACCAGTCTAGGAGGTAAAATACCCAAAGGCGCTTTACTAATTGGATCGCCGGGGACAGGAAAAACTTTATTGGCAAAGGCTGTTGCTGGAGAAGCTCAGGTGCCTTTCTTTTCTCTAAGTGGAAGTGATTTTGTTGAGATGTTTGTGGGTGTTGGTGCTTCAAGAGTTAGAGATCTTTTTAAACAAGCTAAGGAAAAAGCTCCTTGTATTATTTTTATTGATGAAATTGATGCTATTGGTAGGGCAAGGGGTAAAAATCCTGTTACAGGAGCTAATGACGAGAGGGAAAATACTCTTAACCAGCTTCTTACTGAAATGGATGGTTTTGGCACTAACGTAGGTGTTATTATTCTTGCTGCAACAAATAGAGCCGATATTCTTGACCGTGCATTAATGAGAGCAGGAAGATTTGATAGGCAAATACACGTTGAAATGCCTGACCTGGAAGAAAGAAAAGCAATATTTAAAGTTCATATGAAACCTCTTAAGTTTAATGAGGATGTTGATATTGAATTTTTATCTCGTCAAACACCAGGATTTTCCGGAGCTGACATTGCTAATGTTTGTAATGAAGCGGCTTTGATTGCTGCAAGAAGAAACAAAACGTCTATTGAAAAACAAGATTTTCTTGATGCTATAGACAGAATTGTAGGAGGTCTTGAAAAACGAAATAAGATTATCTCTCCGAATGAAAAGAAAACTGTTGCTTATCATGAGTCGGGACATGCTACTGTTAGCTGGCTTCTTGAACATGCTCACCCTTTGGTTAAAGTAACTATTGTTCCTCGCGGTAAAGCTTTAGGCGCTGCCTGGTATCTGCCGGAAGAAAGACAGATTACAACATTTGAGCAAATTTTTGATGATATTACTGCAACACTTGGTGGGAGAGCAGCCGAGGAAGTTATTTTTGGCAAAACTTCTACCGGCGCATTAAACGACCTTGAGAAAATTACTAAACAAGCTTATGCAATTGTTGCTTATTTCGGACTTAATAAAAAGCTTGGAAATATAAGTTATTATGATTCTACAGGTCAGTCTGAGTTTTCTTTTACAAAGCCTTTTTCTGAAAAAACTGCTGAAACTATTGATGAGGAAGTAAGAAATATTGTTGAAGCAGCATACCAAAGAGCTAAGAAGATTCTTCTTGAAAACAAAGCAAAATTGGTTGAACTTGCTGAGTTATTACTCCAAAAAGAAGTAATATTTAGGGAAGATCTTGAGGGAATTTTCGGAAAAAGACCTTTTGCAGAGGTTCAATATCAAGAAAAGAAAGTAAAAGAAATTGCGGAAGAAAAATCTAAAACTGCGAAAAAGCCTTTAGTGAAAAAAGAAAACAAGCCAACTTCTGAAAAACCTAAGGTTGCTGTTAAAAAAGATTCTGATAAAAGTGTAGCTGCAAAAACGGTTAAACCTAAGAAAGTAAAATAATGCAGGATAGTACATCAAAGGAGAAAGTATTAAAGAATATCAGGGCTGCACTCGTAAATCCGATGCTTCCCCCATTTCCTCCTCAGGATACGACAGCACCCGTTCTTCAACCTTTGGAAGATGAAGATAGTCTTGATGTTTCCTTTGCTATGGCTTTTAATGCAGTTGGCGGGCAATTTGTTTATACTCTCAATTCTTCTGAGTTAAAGGAAGGCATTTTATCTCTAATTAATCAGAAGGATTATAAAACAGTTTATTGCAGTATTCCTGATATTAAAGATTTTCTTATTAGAAAAAAAGTTCAAATTATTGAGGATGAATCTCAGGTGCCTCATTGCGATTTGGTAATTTCTGATTGTGAATGTCTTATAGCTCGTTTTGGCTCTATTGTATTTAGCAGTAAGCAATCCTTATCGCGCAAAGGTATTGCTAGTCCTGAAAGCCACATTGTTGTTGCGAATAATAATCAGGTCGTAAAAGATATTAAGGATGCAATGACGTATTTGAAAGATAAATATGAAAATGTTATTCCATCTATGTTGTCAGTTGTTACAGGGCCTAGTAGAACAGCCGATATTGAAAAAACATTGGTGATGGGAGCGCATGGACAAAAAGAACTTTTTGTTTTTATGTTAGGATAATATTATGAATGATAATTGGGAAAAGGTTTATACATCAACATTTGAACATAAAGTTGAAATTGTAAAAGCAGTTTTGGAAAACAATGATATTGAGTCAATTATTTTAAATAAGAAGGATTCTTTTTATCTTATGGGCGAAATTGAATTATATGTTAGCAAAGATGATGTAATTAGAGCAATAACTATAATCGAAAAGGAGGAAATTTGAGTAATATATTACAGCGAACAATAACAGGTGTTGTTTTTGTTTTTTTAATTGTCCTGACAATTCATTTTGGTCATATATACTTTTCTGCTTTGTTTCTGATTGTTAATATCATCGCAATGTGGGAGTTTTATTCCCTAATTGAGAAAAAGGATGTAACAGCCAATAAATATGCAGGTATCGCAGCAGGTACATTTTTGTTTGCTTCAAATGCTCTCATAGCATTAGATTTGGCGCCTCGTGCTGTGCTACATATTAATTTTATTGCAATTTTTTTGATTTTTCTTTTTGAACTTTATAGGAAAAACAAGCATCCATTCTCAACTATAGCATTTACTTTTTTTGGGATATTGTATATTGCGGTTCCCTTTTCTTTGATGAACTACTTTCCAAATCCTGCGCAAGAAAGCAATGTTTACCACTTGGAAATATTGATGGGTTTCTTCATACTAGTATGGGTAAACGAGACTTTTGCTTATATAGTTGGAATCTCAATTGGAAAACACAGACTTTTCGAGAGAATATCCCCCAAGAAATCGTGGGAAGGAGCTATTGGTGGAGGAATTATGTGTTTGGTAGCAGCATTCGTTATATCATATTTTTATACCCAAATCACACATATTGATTGGTTAATAATTGCAGGAATTGTTATCGTATTCGGAACATATGGCGATTTGTTTGAATCAATGTTTAAACGTAGCATAGATGCAAAAGATAGTGGAGTTCTCCTTCCAGGTCATGGAGGCGTGCTTGATAGATTCGACGGCGTTTTCATGGCTGCTCCATTTGTATATGTTTACCTTTTACTTATTTTTTAGATTGTTTTTTTATGAAGATTCACAAAGAAGGATTTACTAGTATTATTATAACCACAATTATATTTTTAGCTTCTGTAATAGTTATTCAGATTGTCTCTAAAGATTTCCATTGGCTTCATGGCATTCTTTATGTTTCTTTTATAATAACTTGGGGAATAGTTGTTTACTTTTTTAGAGTTCCTAAAAGAAAGTTTGTTTTTGATGAAAACGCAATAATTAGTCCTGCTGATGGGAAAATTGTGGTAGTGGAGAAAGTTATAGTAAATGAGTTTTTTAGGAATGAAGAAAGACTACAGGTTTCAATATTTATGTCGCCTCTTGATGTGCATATGAATATTATTCCTTTCAATGGTATTATAAAATATTTCAAATATTACCCAGGTAAATATCTATTTGCTTGGGCTCCAAAATCTTCATTAATTAATGAAAGAACAAGTATTGTTTTGGAGAAAGATTCCAAAAAAAATGCACTGATTCGCCAGATTGCAGGTGCATTAGCAAGGCGAATTGTTTGTTATTGCAAGAAAGATAAATCCTTTAATCAAGGTGAGCAGCTAGGATTTATAAAATTTGGGTCAAGAGTTGATTTATTCCTACCACTTGATACAAAAATCAATGTTAAAATAGGGGATAGGGTTGTTGGAGGAATTAGTATTATTGGATATTGGGACTAAAGAATATCTTTTAATTCAGCCAAGGATTTTATAACAAATGTAGGTTCTGGGTTATCATGCCCATTGTGATATGGCTGTTTAAACCAGACAGATTCTATTCCAGCATTGGTTGCTCCAAAAATATCTGACTCCGGATCGTCGCCCACAACAAGACATTTTTCTTTGCTTGCACCGGTTTTTTCTATTGTATAATTAAAAAATCTTTTGTCGGGCTTAAGGCAGCCAACATCTTCGCTTAAAATCACTTCAGTAAAATACTTGTCAAGTCCGCTATTCTTTAGCTTCGGCAGCTGAATTTCACTGAATCCGTTGCTAATTATACATAATTGATACTTTTCAGAAAGGTATGAAAGTATATCCTCGACACCTTCAAATAAAGTAATATTTTCAGGATTGTACTTTATATATTTGTTTGCCATTTCCTTACCTATACGCTCAGCTTCAATATCATTTATAAACATTTTTAGTGTGTTTATAAATCTATCGTCATTTAGGCTTTTTTTACCAATGATTCCTGCTCTATACTCTTCCCAAAGTACTTTATTAATAGATTTGTATGCTCCAATAAAATCTTCAAATGAGGCTGAGCAAAGCTTTTCAAGATTAAGTTCATCAAATAGTCTTTTTATAACTTGCTTTGCATTGGCTTTAAAATCCCATAAGGTTTGATCTAAATCAAATAAGATGTGTGTATATTTTTTGTTCAAGACAGTATTTTTTAAATCGCTTGCAAAATTAAGCTTTATAGAGCAATAAAGCTTAATTCGTTAAGAATAATTAGGAATTTTCATTCCAGGTCAAGACTTGGGTGTCAGGGTTGATTATAATCTTCTTACTATCAATTAGATATCGGATAACATTCATTATTTGCAGTTCTTCCTTGCTGCTTTTTGCTGTTTTCATTACTTCGTCTACAGTAAAAGCTTTGTCCTTTACCATTGGCTTTAGCCATTCTAGAACCTTATCAAACTCAAGATTACTAAGTTCTAATTTATTTCTTTCAAGGCAAACATCACATCTGCCGCAACGTTTTGCATCTTCTTCTCCGAAATATTCTATCAAGTATTGGCTTCTACATTTACTAATTGATGTAACGTATGCAATCATAGCCTCAGCTCTCAATTCTGCAAACTTCTTCCTGTCTGCGTAAACCTGTGGAGATAAAATAAAGTCTCTGGAATCAACTCTGCCTTGACAATATACAATTCTTGGTTTGTTGTTTTGAGGAGAATATTTTACAATTTTCATATTATCGAGCTGCTTAAGGCTATTAATTATATCATCTTTTCCTAAATTTAGCCTTTTAGCAATAACGCTTTCATCAATTTTTATCATATCTGAAAACAATCCCGAATACGACCTCAGTAAGGTTTTTAATATGTTATCGAAAGCGGGTGTTGAAACCTGAAATCTGTAAATATCTTCTTTGTTGAGCAAAATCAGAAGCTTTGATGGGTTACTTAAAGCTCCCTCAAGTAATATGTAGCCTTCGCTCTCGAGTAACTTTAAAGCATTGTATGCTTCAATTGTGTTAAAATTATAATTATTGCAGAATTCAGATAATTCGAAATCAAAAGCAAAATTTTCTCCACTTCCTACAGCTAACTGAAAATAGTTTCCTAGTGAATTGTAAACTTGCTTTATAAACTTAATTTCAGGGTAAGATGAGCGGATAAATGCTCTTGTATTTGAAATATCAGATTGATCATACAAAAGCACTGTATAGGCTTTTTTTCCGTCTCTTCCAGCTCTTCCAGCCTCTTGAAAGTATGCTTCCGGACTCTCGGGCATGTCTATATGTACTACAAATCTTACTGTGGGCTTATCAATACCCATCCCAAAAGCATTTGTTGCAACAATAACAGGAAATTTATCACTCATCCATGCATCTTGTTTGCGACTTCTTGTTATAGCATCCAAACCGGCATGATAGTAATCAGACTGAATTCCATTCTTTTTTAAATAAGTTGCTATTTCCTTAGTTCTTTTTCTACTTCTGACATAAACTACACCTGTTCCTTTAACATTCCTGCATATCTTCAATAATCTTCCCAGCTTATCTTCTTCTTTATATACAACGTAAGCAAGGTTTTTTCTCTCAAATCCTGAACGAAAAACACAGTGGTTTTTAAACTCAAGTCTTTCAATAATATCTTTTACTACTGATTTTGTTGCAGTTGCAGTTAGAGCTAAAAATGGAACATTAGGTAATAATTCCCTGATTTCAGATATTCTTAAATATGGTGGACGAAAGTCGTAACCCCATTGAGATATACAATGCGATTCATCGATAGCAACAAGATTAACATTCATCTTCTGCATTCTCACCCTCATAATTTTTGTAACAAGCCTTTCAGGACTTACATACAAAAACTTAATATTTCCGTAAACACAATTATCAAGTATTATATCAATTTCCCTAGAACTCATGCCTGAATAAACACAAACAGCCTTTATGCCTCTTTGCTTAAGATTTTCGACCTGATCTTTCATAAGTGCAATAAGAGGAGATATCACTATGCAAAGACCTTCTTTGGCAAGTCCGGGAACCTGATAACATATAGATTTTCCACCTCCTGTTGGCAATAAAGCAAGGGTATCTTTTCCTTCCAATACAGAATTTATGATGTCTTCCTGTAATGGTCGGAATTTGGAGTATCCCCAGTATTTAAGTAATATCTGCTTTATTTCCAAAATTTTGTAAATATTAAAGGGTTTTTGCTAAAATCAACTAATTTTGAAAAATGTTGTAAAAACAGCACCTTTATTGTTTTAAAATATTGCGTTTAACTAGTTTTTCAAATCAATAATGTCAAAAGTAATACTTTTTTTCTCTATTTTTTTAATTAGCATTACTGCTCTTTCCCTTGAAAGAGTAGTAAGGGATAATGAAATTCCTATAGAAGAGTTAAATGATATGCTCTTAAATGCCGTTTATAAAGGTAATTTAGATAGTGTTAAAATATTGTTGCAAAAGGGGGCAAATGCAAATGCAACAGACTTAAGAAATATTTCAGCCTTAATTTATGCTGTTCAAGGTGGCTATGATTCAATAGTTGAGGTACTTGCGGAAAATGGTGCTGATCTAAATCATAAAGGTTATTTAAGGAGAACGGCTTTGTTTGAGGCTTCAAGATTTAATTACTTTCATATTGCAGAATATCTTGTTTTAAAGGGTGCCGAAATAAATTCGGGCGATATCTATGGAAATACAGCTTTATTTTATGCTGTTGCTAATGCAAATTTCTTTATGGCCGATATGTTAATTTTCTACGGTGCTAATGTAAATCATAAAAATAATAAGCAAGCTTCACCTTTGCATATAGCAAGCTGGTATGGACAATTGGAAATTGCAGGATTACTAATTGAGGCCGGAAGCGATGTTGATGCTGCCGACAGACATGGTAATTCTCCCTTAATTGTTGCTGTGATGTCATACAATATTGATATGGCATGGTATCTTATAGAAAGTGGTGCAGATATAGTATCTCTTAATAATGAATTTCACGACATTTTCTCTATTGCAGCCTTTAATAAAGATTATGAGATGTTCGATTTTTTAGCAAGCTATAATGTTAAACCTGAAGATTATCCTCATAAATATAAAAGCCCTGCAGGTATATCATACTTGCGCAACGATAAAGAATTGAAAAGGCTGATTTCAAAGCATAAAGAATTTAAGCCCAAAGGACTGTATATTACTCATTTTGTGTATGAACCGACGTTTCATTTTAGTAATAATGAATTTATGGTTGGCGCTCAAGTGGGATTTTTTGAATCTAGATTAGGCTTTAATCTTCTGCTGGGATATGAATCAAGAATCGACCATAAAAAAGTTTTGGTAGCAGAAAGTGAAGATTTGTCTTATCAATATTGGGAAAAAAGAAGAATATGGCATTTGGCTTTAAATAAAGAACATTCATTTTATCTTGGAAATTTTGTTGCAGGATTTCATTATGGAATAAAAGGCGCCTATACATATGGTTCTTACCGAGGTTCTGAAAATTATCCTGAAAGCAGATTTTTGGCAGCTCCATTTGCCGGTGTTTTTATAGGAAATGAGTGGTTTAGAATAAAATCCGAATATGAGTATTTTGATATAAAACAACCTTCTATTCCCAAAAATAGATATAGTATTGGCGTTTCATTTAAAATACCAATCAGAAGTATTAATTTTACAGAGTCGAATTATTCGGTTTTCTAGGATTAGGTATCAGGTGTCGGGTATAGGGTATAGGGTATAGGGTATAGGGTATAGGGTATAGGGTATAGGGTATAGGGTATAGGGTATAGGGTATAGGGTGTTTTAACTTTTAACTTTTAACTTTCAACTTTTAACTTTTCAACATGGCATTAATAGAAGAATTTGAAAAACAAGGAAATTGGTTATTTAGATACAGGGGTTATCTGCCACTTATAATTCTAATAGCAGGAGGTATTGTGTTTGCATATACTGAGCTTTATCCCGAAAGCTTTTATATAAAAACTTCACCTTACAGAAATTATTTCGAATGGTTTTGTATTGCCGTTAGCATATATGGGTTGTTAGTGCGCATATATACGGTAGGGCATACTCCGAAAAATACTTCCGGGAGAAATGTTAAAGGACAAATCGCTGATACATTAAATACAAGCGGTATTTATTCAGTTGTTAGGCATCCTTTATATTTCGGCAATTTTTTTATGTGGCTTGGCCCGGCATTACTTATCGGACATCCATGGTTTGTTGTAGTTTTTTGCTTTTTCTATTGGGTTTATTATGAAAGAATTATGTTTGCGGAAGAGCAGTTTTTAAGAGGTAAGTTTGGGGAAACATATACTGATTGGGCGAAAAATGTGCCTGCATTTATTCCTGCTTTTAGAAAGTTTAAAAAACCCAATATGGCATTTAATTATAAAAAGGTTATTAGAAAAGAAAAAAATGGTCTTGTTGCGGTTTTTTTAATATTCTCAGCATTCAATTTTGCCGGGCAACATATTGGAGAGCAGGAGGGATATAATCTACCTTTATTATATACTGCCGCGGCAGTTGTAGTTTTGTACATTGGTATTAGAATTATTCAAAAATTATCAAGTGTTTTGAATGAAAAGACTAATTAAGAATTCATATATTAAATTATTTTTCCTGGGGGTTTTCTTTTTGGTATGTTCTGGCTGTACTGAAAAAGTAGACAAGTTTGAAAATTGCACTGATGCCGATTATGATAATTGTAATACTGATGAGCCTTTGGTCGGTGCAGTTGTTGTATATGTCACAATTAATGATATTCACAACAACGTAATAGTTATCATAAAAGAAGGTCTTTATGAATCAGGTGAGATAGTATTGACTGACACATTGCAGCAAAATTCAAAAACATATAATTTCGATATTAATACAACCTATTCTGCAGCCGCATTTTATAAAAATGATAATGATTCAGTTATCGCAATAGATGGTGGAAAACTTGAATACTATACATACAAGGCCTGTGAACTGACTTGCTATGAAGTAAAGAATTTAAAGATCGACCTTAGACTTAAGTAATATTATAAAAAATTCGTTTAGTGTAATAAATTGCTTTGTTGAATTATATAAATTGTATATTTGTGCATACATTTTGTAATTATAAATTTACATTTTAACATTAAAAAGCAACCGTATGAAAAAGCTATGTACATTAGTTTTAGCAGTATTATTCCTAAGTATTTTTTCTCAGAACATATTTGCTCAGGATGAACAGGTTGTTGTTCCGGGCATTAAGCTATCGGGTCCAAGGCTTGGTGTTACTTACGTTTCTCCCGGAGAATTGGCAGATAACCTTGACTCAAGATATGGTATGCATCCATTTTTTACTCAGTTTGGATGGCAGTTTGAATACCGTTATTTTACTTTAGAAAATGGTACGTCAGGATTGGTAGAGCTTGTAGCTTTGCTCGGAGGAATGGACCAAGGTGTTATTTTTCCTAGTGCTAGCTTGATGATAGGATTAAGAAATGCCCAAGGACTGGAGTTTGGGTTTGGTCCAAACATATCCCCAAGTGGATCTGCATTGGTATTCGCAGTGGGTGTTACCGCACAGTCTCAAAACATAAATTTTCCTATAAACTTCGCTGTAGTGCCTTCAAATAAAGGTATCAGATTCAGTCTTCTGGTGGGATTTAATGCAAGGAAGAAGTAGGGTAAGTGTTTTTATTCTACCAATTTTCTCGAAAATCAAAGGCAATAATGAAGTTTTTTTTGTAAAAATCAAAGGCGGAAGGATTTGAAGATGTTAGTCCACAATTTCGATTTTTCCAATGTTGCAGCTTTTACAATCAGAACCACACCCCCCACAAGAACCACCCACCTTATTTAAGCTTTTAAAATACTTATAGCTTTTGTAAAAAGCGGCTAAAGAGGCTGCGAATATTGTAATGTATGTAAGTAATATCTGTGTCATAGTTTTAATATCCTAATAAACTTCCTATTTGAAATACCAGCATAGACACTATATATGCCAGTGATGTTGTGTAAACCATTGCGAAAACACCCCATTTCCAATGCCCTGCTTCACGGCTTATGGCAGCTATTGTTCCAATGCAAGGGAAGTATAGCAGCACAAACAGCATAAATGATAATGCTACTAGTGGGGTAAATACTTTTTGGCCTTTTTTATCGCCATAATGATATGTTTGCTGCTGAAGGTTTTCAACAAGGTTTGGATTTGATGTTTGTACATTCTCCTCTGAATAATAGAGTACAGCTAAAGTGCTTACTACAATCTCTTTGGCTGCGAGGCCGGATAAAATGCTTATCGTCATCTTCCAGTCGAATCCCAATGGAGACATCACAGGGCTAAGAGTTTTGCCAATACGACCTATATAGCTATTATTTTGCCTGTCTATCAATGATTCTAATTCAGCTTTTTCGATTTCGGCTTCTTTTTCTAAAAATAATTGTTCAATTTCTATAATATTCGCGCCAGAGATTTGTGATATTTTTTCTTCAAATTCAACGATAATCTGTTCTTTTTTGTCATTAAGAATCTTCTCAGATTTCATTCCAACAGGAAAATATCCCAATGCCCATATAATTATTGAAGAGATTAATATGATTCCGCTAATCTTTTTGAGATATTGCACTGCTTTCGACCACATATGAATTGATGTGGTTTTTATTGTTGGTAGCCGGTAAGGTGGAAGCTCCATTACAAAAGGAATTTCTTCCGCTTTGAAAATAGTTTTCTTTAATATTAGAGCAGTTATAACTGCCGCTGATACTCCTGCTGCATAAATCAAAAACAAGATTGTACCCTGATTATTCGGAAAAAATGCACTGATGAAAAGTACATAAATTGGTAATCTCGCACTGCACGACATAAATGGATTAATAAGCATAGTAATTAATCTGTCGTTTCTGCTTGCCAGTGTTCGGGTTGCCATTATTGCAGGTACATTACACCCAAATCCCATAAGTAAAGGAATAAATGACTTGCCATGCAGTCCAATTTTATGCATTATTTTATCCATTATGAACACTGTACGCGACATATAACCTGTGTCTTCCATAAGGCTGATAAAGAAAAATAACAGCATAATATTTGGCAAAAACACCAAAACACTTCCAACGCCCTTTACAACACCGTTTATGAGAAGATCTTTAAATGGTCCGGGATTAATCAGTGAATCAAGAATTAATGCTAATTCTTCAACACCAGTCTCTATCCATTCCATTGGATAACTGCCCAATATGAATGTAGCTGAAAATATAAACCACATTATCGCAAGAAATATTGGAAATCCCCACAATTTATGAGTTAATATACCATCGATAGCTTCACTTTTTCGCTTGCTCTTGGCAGTGCCGGCGACAAATGTTTCTTTGAGAGCACCTGCTATAAATCCATATTTCAAATCTGTGAAAACAGTTTCAGATGTGTCGTTAAACCTGCTTTCTATTCTTTCAATCTCCTGCTTGGCAACTTGTATAATTTCTTCATTGTTGGCGCATGATTGCGATATTGTTTTGATTGCCAATTCGTCGTTTTCAAGCAATTTAATAGCAAGAAAGCGTGACGAAACCATATCTGTCAACTTCTGATTATCAGTAGTTTTTAATTTTTCCTGAACAGATTTGATTGATTTCTCAATTGTTTCACCATAATTAATATGAATATGACGAATTACTTCATTCTGATCTTCAAAAACTTCTACAATCTTGTTGAATACTTCGTTAATTCCTTTTCCCCTCGAACTAATTGCCGGAATTATTGGAATTCCTATCATCTTACCCAAAAGGTCATAATCAAATCTGTCGCCTTTCTTCTGCAGCTCATCATACATATTTAAGACCATCACAACTTTTATATCCATGTCAATAAGCTGTGTGGTAAGAAACATGTTTCTCTCAAGATTTGAGGCATCCACAACATTTATAACAATATCAGGCAAATTGTTAGTTATAAAATCTCTGACATAAACCTCTTCGGGAGAATATGGCGATATTGAATATGTGCCCGGTAAGTCAGTGATGTTAAATACATAACCATTTTGACGAACTTTGGCTTGTTTTGCATCAACAGTTACCCCGCTATAATTACCAACTCTTTCCCTGGAGCCGGTTGCATAATTGAAAAAAGTAGTTTTGCCACTGTTTGGGTTGCCTACTATTGCAACATTAATAACCTTTTCTTGCTTTTTAAGAATTTTGCGGGTTTCTGACTCAAGTATACCATTAAATCCTTTTGATTTAATAGATTCAAATTCTGACTCAGGTATAACTTCAATTAATGCTGCTTCAGAACGTCTTAATGAAACAAAATATCCCAAAATATTATATTCGATTGGGTCTTGTAAGGGAGCTTTTTTTATTACTTCAACAACTTTTCCAACAATAAATCCCATTTCTATGATCCTCTTACGGAATGCACCACGCCCTCTAACTTTAAGGATAATGCCTCTTTCCCCGTTCTTCAAATCAAGCAATGTCATACGAAGTAATTATATTCTGTTAATTTAGATTGAATTAAAATAATGCAAATATATAAAATTTAAACAATAATAACTTTCAAATGTTTTTGTTATTAATGTGAATGTTTTTTTGGGGAATAGGGTATAGGGGTATAGGGGTATAAGGTATAAGGTATAAGGAAGTCGGCATCAGACCCGGGGGGTAAGATTGTGATGATAAAACTTGAGACTGTCATCTGTCGACTATTGACTATTGACTATCGACTTACGACTGCCGACTTATATAGAATTAAACAATCAACGCATCTTATAATGACTATCAAGAAATTAAGGAAATCAAAGATTCAATGATTTATAAATTTAGAGAAAGCAGAGTTTTTTTGTATAATTTTGCATTACTAATCAGAAATAAATAGCTTTGAGTAGATCAGAAAATATACTATCAAAAATTAATACTCCTGATGATGTAAAAAAACTTACACCTGAGGAACTAGTTGAATTATGTGCTGAGCTTAGGGGTTTTATAATAGACTGTGTTTGTACAAATCCTGGCCATTTTGGTGCAAGCTTGGGGGTTGTTGAACTTACTGTTGCATTGCATTATGTTTTTAATACTCCGTATGATAAATTAATTTGGGATGTTGGTCATCAGGCTTATGCTCATAAAATTATTACCGGTAGAAAAGATTTATTTTGTAAAAACAGGACATACAAAGGAATAAGCGGGTTTCCTAAAATGAAAGAGAGCCCTTATGATGCTTTTGGAACCGGTCATTCATCAACAAGTATTTCTGCCGCTCTTGGGATGGCGATAGCTTCGAAAATTAGAGGTGAAGACGATAGAAAACATATCGCGGTAATTGGAGATGGTAGTTTAACTGCTGGAATGGCATTTGAAGCAATGAATCATGCCGGTGTTGCAAATTCTGATATTCTTGTTATCCTTAATGATAATGGGATAGCAATTGACAAAAATGTTGGTGCCCTTAAAGAATATCTTACTGATATCACTACTTCTAAATCATATAATAAGTTTAAGGATGAAGTATGGAATCTATTAGGTTCATCAAAGGGATTTGGAACAAAAATACGTAAGCTGGTGCAAAGAATTGGTCACGCAATTAAATCAACAATATTAAAGCAAAGCAATTTCTTCGAGTCTCTTAATTTCAGATATTTTGGGCCTGTCGATGGTCACGATGTTCAGTATCTTGCCAAGCTTCTTAATGATTTAAAAGATATAAAAGGACCAAAGCTTTTACATGTGGTTACAGTGAAAGGTAAGGGATATTCTTTTGCAGAACAAGACCAGACAAAATTTCATGCACCCGGTATATTTAATAAGGATACCGGTGAAATAGAAGTTTCTTCTACTGAAAAAGATAAACCACCCAAATATCAAAATGTTTTTGGTGAAACATTGCTTGAGCTTGCTAAAGAGAATCCTCATATAGTGGGAATAACACCTGCAATGCCTTCAGGATGCTCTCTAAATATAATGATGGATGAAATTCCTGAGAGAGCTTTTGATGTTGGTATTGCTGAACAACATGCAGTTACGTTTGCTGCCGGACTTGCAGTGCAAGGCTTAATTCCATTTTGCAACATATATTCATCTTTTTTCCAACGTGCATATGATCAGGCAATTCACGATGTTGCGCTTCAGAATCTTCATGTAGTGTTTTGTCTTGATAGGGCAGGGCTTGTTGGCGAGGATGGAGCAACTCATCACGGAGCATTCGACCTTTCTTTTATGAGAATAATTCCGAACCTGATTATAGCTTCACCAATGAATGAAGAGCAAATGAGAGATATCATGTACACTGCTCAGCTCAAAAGCACTGGACCATGGGTAATTAGATATCCTAGAGGAAATGGTGTTATGAAGGATTGGAGAACAAAAATGAAAAAGATTGAAATTGGTAAAGGGCGCAAGCTTCTTGAAGGTGATAAGATTGCTGTTATTTCAATTGGTCATGTTGGAAATGCAGTTTTAAAGGCATGCGAAATGCTTGAGAAAGAAAAAGGAATAAGTGTTGACCTTTATGATTTGATTTTTCTTAAACCAATTGACGAAGAGCTTTTACACCAGATTTTCAAAAAACACACAAAAATAATTACTGTAGAAGATAACTCAATTACAGGTGGCATGGGCAGTGCAGTATTGGAATTTATGTCTGATAACGGGTATAGCGCATATGTAAAAAGACTTGGTATCCCTGATGAATTTATTGAACAAGGCTCTCTTAAGGAGTTATATGCTGAATGTGGTTATGATGTAAATGGTATTTTTGAGACTATAAAAACTGTTTGTGAAAAAGAATTTTTAATAATTTCATAAATAATAGAAATTGGATTCATACAGCGATATTTGGTTTAACTATCAACAGGTTTTAATGGCTATTGGTCTCACTATTGTTGCAGGCCTTGCTACAGGTATTGGAAGTGCAATTGCTTTTTTCACCAAAAGAACAAATGCTAAATTTCTTTCTCTCTCTTTGGGGTTTTCAGGTGGAGTTATGATTTATATTTCATTTGTTGAAATTTTTGCAAATTCACAGGAAATATTAATTCAAGAAAAAGGAGAAACATTAGGCCAAATAATTACTATCGCAGGCTTCTTCACCGGAATGTTGGTAATTGCAATTATTGATAAAATTGTGCCCGATTTTGAAAATCCTCATGAAATCAAAAAAGTAGAGGAAATTGTACCTTCGGAAGAATATAAAAAGAATAAAAAGCTTTACCGAATGGGCGTTTTATCTGCTGTTGCAATTGCAGTGCATAATTTTCCTGAAGGTATTGCTACTTATCTTGTTGCACTTCAGGATATTAAATTGGGATTACCTATTGCTATTGCAATTGCTATTCATAATATTCCCGAAGGAATTGCTGTGTCAGTGCCAATTTATCATGCAACAGGTAGTAAAAAGAAAGCTTTCAAATATTCTTTTTTATCAGGTTTGGCCGAGCCTCTGGGTGCTATTTTTGCAGTTCTTATTTTAACTCCTTTTTTAAATCAGGTAGTATTTGGATTTGTTTTCGCATCTGTTGCAGGTATAATGGTTTTCATTTCTATAGATGAACTTTTACCTGCCGCTCGAGAATATGGAAGGCCTCATCTAGCACTGTATGGCCTAATTTCCGGAATGGGAATTATGGCAATTAGTTTAATTTTATTGTAAAGCTATGATATTTGTTAACGAAACAACAGTTAGAGTCAGATATGCTGAAACCGATCAAATGGGGTTTGTATATTATGGCAATTATGCTCAATATTATGAAGTTGGTAGAGTATCAGCAATGCGTGAGCTAGGAATTAGCTATAAAGAAATGGAAGAAAAAGGGATTATAATGCCTCTAGCTTCAATGAGCACAAAATTTATAAAGCCTGCTCATTATGATGATCTGCTAACAATAAAAACCTATGTTAGAGAAATGCCTAAAGTTAGAATGATTTTTGATTATGAAATATATAATCCTAATGGTGAGTTGATTAACGTTGGTGAAACTGTTTTGGTTTTTCTTGATCCTATAAGAATGAAACCTTGTGGTGCGCCCAGTTGGTTTATGGATATTATTAATGAAAAACTGCCGGAACATTTTGAAAAATAATTGTATAAACTTTTTCCTAACTTGGTTGTTGTAAATTCAACAAACATAAATATATAAATAATTAAATACGTAAAAAATGAGTGTAGAAGTAATTTTAGGTGAAAACCTTAAAGTAGATGTAAACTATAGAGGTACAATTATCAAAACTGATCAACCAACAATGGCAGGAGGAGATGGCTCAGCTCCATCACCTATGGATTTGTTTTTTGCTTCAATTGCAGCTTGTGCAGGGTATTATGCTAAGGCTTTTTGTCTGGGAAGAGGTATATCTTATGAAGGTATTAAAATAACGATGGATATGAGTCGCAGCCTTGAAACACGTCTTGTTGATAATGTAGTTATCAATGTTGAATTACCATCAGGTTTTCCTGAGAAATATACTCCTGCTCTAATTAAATCAGTTGAATCATGTGCTGTGAAAAAACATATTAATGCAGGTATGAATTTTCAAGTTAATTCATCAAATTTGTAGTCTTTAACTAAAGTATAAAAAGTGAATAAAAAAACATTAGTTCTTGGAGTTAGTCCAAACCCATTGAAATATTCGCATAAAGCCGTCAAGAGGCTGTTGGAAAATGGGATTGAAGTTCATGCTGTGGGCAAATATGTTACTACTGTTGATGATTTGGAAGTAAAAAATGAACCCTATCCCATTGATGGAATTCATACAATTGCTTTGTACTTAAATGCTCAGAATCAGAAAGAATACTACGATTATATTCTAAGCCTAAAACCACAAAGAATAGTTTTTAATCCCGGAACTTATAACGACGAGCTTATTAAGCTTGCTAAAGACAATGGCATTAAAGTCGTAGAAGATTGTGTTTTAGTTATGCTAAGGTCAGGCGATTATTGATTTGTTGAGCAAAATAACATTTCCAATAGACATATATTGGGGTTTGTTAATCTAATTTTTAAGGCTTTAGAAAGAAATAAAGAATTATTGTTTGCAGATTATTTTGCGACAATAATTCTTTTTTGTAATTTTAACTCTCTAACAATTCAATTATAATATTCTTTTTCGGTTATTTGCATATTAATCCAAAACAATAAAGTCATGAAAAAAATAATTGTTTTTGCATCTGTAATATTGCTTTCTTGTGCTGTATTTTCGCAGATCCCAGCAAGCTGGCAGGGGCATGATTCAAGAATTACATCTATTTCATTTACAAACGATGGTAAACATATAGCAACAGGCTGTTTTGATGGTATTGTTACAATTTGGAAAACTACAGACGGTAAAAAGGTAAGAGAAATAGTTGCTCATACAGATGCTGTAAATGGAATAGCATTCTCTCATGATAATTCAAGAATGGTTACAATTAGTAGTGATTTGAGAATAAAAGTATGGGATTTTGCAACAGGTGACAATATTTCAAATGCTCCCGCACATGGTGGTAGCATAAATTCTATAACGCTAAACCCTATCAAAGATGAGTTTATAACTACGGGTGATGATAAAATGTTTAGAATTTGGGAAGTTAATCCTTTGAAAATGACTTTAAGTCAAGTTGTGCATGCCACTGAAGTAAACGATGCTGTTTTTAATCATGATGGTAATAATATTATTACTGTAGGCTCAGATACTCATGTAAAACTTCTTGGTAGACGTCGTGGAAATGTTCTTGCAACTTTAAAAGGTCATGAAGGACCAATTAAATCTGCCAGATACAATCACAATGGAAGATTTTTGGCTACTGCTGGTTTTGATAAATTAATTAAGATTTGGGATGTTAATACTCGTAGAGAAAGGCATTCACTTGAAGGACATATTGAAAACATCTATTCTGTAGCATTCATGCCTGATTCAAATTTTCTTGCATCAGGTGGCGATGACCTATATATTATAATTTGGAATGCTTCCTCAGGTGAAAGGGTCAAAACTATAGAAACCAATGTTACATTGCGATCACTAACTTTTTCTCCTGATGGAAAATTGCTTGTTTTTGGTGATGAAACAGGGAAAATTCATGTTTTGAAAACTAAAGAAATTCTCGAATAAGTTTTTTAATTATTTAATTCTATTAAATAATTACTTTTGCGTCACAAAAGTACTTTACTTTCTTTTACAATAATTCATATTACTGAAAATTAATTGATTTCTATAATTTTGTTTATAGGCTTACTCAATGTTTGATTATTTGGAAAATATTTTGGTAATCAAATAAACTGTTAAGCCTATTGTTTTATAAAAACCTTAACATATATAACTATGAATACAAAAAAAGCAGGTTTCAACACCAAACTGGTACATGCCGGAATGATTGAAGATCAATTTGGTAGTGCAACAGTTCCAATTTATCAAACTTCTACTTTCAGGTTTAAAAGCGCCGATCATGGTGCAGAGTGCTTCGCTGATGATACTCACGGATATATTTATACCCGTATTAACAATCCCACTATCGATGCTCTTGAAAATTTAGTTGCTGAATTAGAAAATGGTTATAGAGCAATTGCTACAGCATCAGGCATGGGAGCCGTAAATACCATTTATATGGCACTGCTTAGCCAGGGAGATCATATGGTTAGTACTGCAGCTGTTTATGGTCCATCTAGAGTTGTAATGGAAAAGCATTATTCAAGATTTGGAATTGAGGCAACTTATGTTAATACTTCTAACCCAAAAGATGTAAAAAAAGCAATTAAACCCAACACAAAAGTTCTTTTCATAGAAACTCCTTCAAATCCTACAATGGACATTACAGACATAAAGGAGATGGTGAAAATTGCCAAAGAACATAACCTAATTACAGTTGTAGATAACACTTTTTGTGGTCCATATTTACAGATGCCACTAGATATGGGCATTGATATAGTATTCCATTCGGTTACAAAATCAATGAATGGTCATGCCGATATTGTTGGAGGAATTATTATTGTTAAGGAAAAAGAGCTTTACAAAAAAGTTAGAGCTATGATGGTTACACTTGGATGTAATATGGATCCTCATCAAGCATATATGGTTATTAGAGGATTAAAAACTTTATCATTGAGAGTTGAAAAATGTCAGGAAAATGCCAAAGTTGTTGCCAAGTTTCTTGAAGACCATCCAAAAATTGCATGGGTAAGATATCCTGGTTTAAAATCACATCCTCAATATAAGCTCGCTCAAAAACAGATGAATGGTCCTGGTGCTATGATTTCATTTGAAGTTAAAGGTGGTTTAAAAGCAGGCAAAGTATTAATGGATAATGTTAAACTAGCTATTTTAGCAGTTTCGTTGGGCGGTATAGAAACATTAATTCAACACCCGGCATCAATGACTCATTCAAAAATGGATAAAGCATCTAGAGAAAGTGCAGGAATTACCGATGGATTAGTAAGATTTTCAGTAGGGATTGAAAATGTTGAAGATATTATTGCAGATTTGTCGCAGGCATTGGAAAAAATTAAATAAAAGCTTATAAAACCATTAAAAATATTAGTATTTTTGTCTCCCTCAAAAAAATGATGGGAGACTTTTTTTTATAATTAACTGATATTTAACTTTTTATTGAAGCAAAACGCTTTAATCAATTAGCATTCATCCTATAACCAATGTGTTATTAACTTATTTTTATACTAATGGAAAACAAAGAAAAACTTAACCCTGCAATTGAAATTAATACAGATATTCAAACAGAGGATAAGAGCACTGATCCGGCCACTAAAGCCGGTGAGACAAAGAAGAGAGTAGTAAAGGCTAAAGCAGTAAAGGCTGAAACTGAAGAAAAAAAGAAGAAGGTTGCAAAGCCAAAAGCAGTTAAGTCTGAAACAGAGGAAAAAAAGAAGAAAGCTGCTAAGCCAAAAGTAGTTAAAGCTGAACCTGAGGATAAAAAGGAAAAGCCTAAAAAGACTACTAAAAAGACACAACCAGAGAAAGAAATTGAAGTAACTGACGCAGTAGATGAAAAATCTGTTTCTACAGAAAGCGTAGTAGAGACTACTGTTGTTGCTGAAAAACCAAAGAAAGCTGTTTCTAAAACTGAAAAACCCAAATCAGATGATTCAGAAAACCAAGAAGAGGAAGAAGATATTAATCTGAAATACGATGGTTACACAAAAGAACAGTTGGTTGAAGTTGTTGAAGCTCTCGTTCAGCATGAAGATGTTAACCATATAAGAAAATACATTGGTGCTATAAAAGTTGCATTCAGAAAGCTCGTTAAGAGTGAAAGTCTATCATCTCTTGAGAAAAACTTTTCTGATGGCAGTGAAGAGCATGATACTAATGAAGAAAATGAGGAGGTTACAGTATCAACTGATCCTCTTGTAGAAAGATTTGATAAGTCTTTTTCAATTTATAAGGAAAAGAAAAATGCATATGATGTTGCATTTGAAAAGCAAAAGACAGATAACCTCAAAGAAAAAGAGTCAATTCTTGAAGAACTTAGAAATCTTGTAGATTCAGAAGAAGAGCTTAAGAAAACATACGACCAGTTTAAAAACCTTCAGGAAAGGTGGAAAGAAATTGGTCCTGTTCCGCAAAATGCAAAAAGCACATTATGGAACAACTTTAATTTTCTTGTCGAGAAATTCTTTGATAAAGTTAAAATTAATAAAGAGCTTAAAGATCTTGACCTTAAAAAGAATCTTGAAGCAAAAACTGAACTTTGCGAAAAAGCTGAAGAATTGTTTTTGGAGCCTTCAATTACAAAATCATTCCAGCAATTACAGAAACTACATGAAGCTTGGAAAGAAATAGGCCCAGTCTCAAAAGACATGAAAGATATTCTTTGGGAAAGGTTTAAAACTGCCAGTGATAAACTAAATCAACGTAGGCAAGATTTTTATGATGGGTTAAGAGATGAGCAAAAGAAGAATTATTCCGCAAAACTTGTTCTTTGTGAAAAAGCTGAACAAATAGTTGAACTTCAACCTGATAACGTACGTGACTGGAAAGAAAACACCGACCAGATAAATGAGCTTTTCAAAGTTTGGAAAACTATTGGGTATGCACCTAAAAAGGTAAATAATGAAATATGGAACCGTTTTATAGCGGCAATAGATAAATTCTTTAAGAACAAAAAGAATTTCTTTAAACAATTTAAAGATCAACTTACTGAAAACTATAACCAGAAATTGAATCTTTGCATTCAGGCAGAAGCAATTAAGGATAGTGAAGATTGGAAGCAAACAACAGATCAGCTTATTGCATTACAACAAGAATGGAAGAAGATAGGCCCAACTCCAAATAAGTATTCCGATAAAGTTTGGAAAAGGTTTAGAGAAGCATGTGATCATTTCTTTAACAGAAAATCTGAATATTTCTCAAATATTGGTGAAAAGCAATCTGAAAATCTGAAAAAGAAACTTGAACTTATTGAAAAAGTTAAGAATTTTGAATATACAGATGACAATAATCAGAACCTTAAAACATTAAACGAATTTCAACGTGAATGGATGAATATAGGTCATGTGCCTATCAAGCAGAAAGAAAAGATTCAAAAGGAATTTAAGAAGATTATTGACGAGCTGTTTGAAAAATTAAAGATTAGCCAAAGGTCGCAAAAAGCATATTCTTTTAAATCAAAAATTGAGAATTTAAAAAATGCTCCAAATGCGGATAATATTATTTACAAAGAAAAGTCGTTCCTAGTAAATAAAATCAACGGACTTAATAATGACATTAAAGTTTGGGAAAATAATATTGGATTTTTTGCGTCTTCAAAGAAAGCTGATGTTTTAAAGGCTGAATTTGAACAAAAAATTAAAAGAGCTAAAGAAGAGATTAAAGTAATAGAGGAGAAATTAAAAATCCTTCAAAGTATGTAATTATAAACAACTAAATAATTTGAGGAAATGAAAAAGCTTGTTCTGGGAATATTTGTTGTTACATTATTTAGCTTTAACCTTAAAGCTATTGACTATGGAATTAGGGGAGGAGTTAATTTCTCATCTCTTCCTAATGTTGAAGTAGATTTAGGAAATTACAAACTCTTTGGTGAACCGGATAATTATTTTGGTTATCACATTGGAGGATTTACTCAGGTTAAGTTCTTATCTTTATATTTTCAACCTGAAATCCTTTTCACATCTGTAGGCACTTTTATGCGCCTGGAGGAAGTTGAAAATGATATTACTTTTGAAATTAACAGAGCTTATTTCAAAACCCGATATTATAAAGTTGATGTACCTCTTATGATTGGGCCACATATTGGTCCGGTTAGATTGGGAGTTGGTCCTGTTTACTCACTAATGCTAGGTCATTCAAATGATTACGATGCTGAAATATTGGGAGTTGACTACAAACAGAATTTATTCCTTTCAAATTTTGGATATCAGATTGCGGCAGGAATATCGCTGGGAAATCTAATACTAGACCTTAAGTATGAAGCCGGTTTGAGTAAATTTGGAGATACTGTTACAGTTGGTAGTGTTACAAACCCATTTAATGGAAGACCAAGGCAAGTAATTCTTAGTATTGGATTACTGCTGTAGTTTTGAATATCTTTGTGTTAGCTTAATCTTATTGCTTTTATTGGAGGTATTTTTGTAATTATCAATGATGGTAATATTAACATCAAGAAACTAATTACAAAAGTGCCAATATTTAGAAATGCAAAAAACATAAAATCGAAATTTATAGGCACTACAGATACAAAGTAGGATTCTTGAGATAGCGTAATTATCCCAAAGTAGCTCTGTACAAAGCAAACTCCAAGGCCAAGGATATTACCCCAAATTAAACCCCTGAAAATCAAAAACATTGCATTTATCAAAAATACTCTTATTACTAATGAATTATTAGCTCCAAGGGTTTTTAGTATGCCTATCATGTTTGTTTTTTCTAAAACAGAAATCAGCAAACATGTTATCATGTTTATAGAAGCAACAATAATCATTAAAATCAATATCACATAAACATTCATATCTAGCAAATCAAGCCAGTCAAATATTTGCGGATATAGCTCCTTTATTGTCCTTGCGTATAATTCATAGCTGATGTTTTCCATTACAAAGTCCTGCATTTCATCAAGCCTAGAAAAATCTTTAATTATAACTTCATAACCACCAACTTGGTTACTTGCCCATCTGTTAATCCTTTGGATATGCTTTAAATCTCCAAGTACAAAGAGCTTATCTAATTCTTCCAATCCGGTTTCATATATGCCTGAAATAATAAAACGCCTAACATTTCTCATATCTTCTTGAATAAAATACAAGAAAAGTGGGTCGCCAACAGAAAGGTATAACTTATTTGCTATTTGTTTGCTTATTAGAATTTCATTCGAGGGCAATGAGTCATTAATTATTGGAACACTACCTTCAGTAAGATATTTATTAAAGTAGTCCCAATCGAAATCTGTTGAAACGCCCTTCATTATTACCCCATGAATTTCATCATCGGTTTTAATAATTCCAGCTTGATGGGCATAAACTTGTATATGTTTTATGCCTTCAGCTTTGCTTAATTCATCAATAAAATCTTGATTCGCATCTATAGGTTTGCCGACATTAACAGTTATATCGTAAAGGTTAATCTGGATATGTGAGCCAAATCCAATAGTCTTTTCTCTGATTTCTTTTTGAAAACCTGTAACAATAGCAACTGCAACTATCATTATACCCAAGCTGAGAGCAATACTTAAAACTGAAATAGTTTTTACCAAGCCGGTAAATGCTGTGCCTTTCTTTGACGAACTAGTACGTTTTGCTATGAAGTATGATAAATTCAATTTGTTTTTTTATTGCAAAAGTAATATTTTGCACCTTTATTGTGATTTAATTTCAAAATTCATGGAACAAAAGTATTTGATATTCGATTGGGGCGATACGCTTATGGTTGATTACAAAGACCAACCCGGACCAATGGCTGATTGGCCTCATGTTGACTGGATAGACGGTGCCCAAAAGGCTATGGAAGAATTATACAAGGATTATTATTGCGTAATTGGTTCTAATTCTGGCTTTTCAGATTCTATGCTGATAAAAAAAGCATTCGAAAGAATTAATGGCGACCATTACTTTAGAAAGATATTTGCCAGCAAAGAAATTGGATATGAAAAGCCTGATTTAAGGTTTTTCCAATTTATAATTAAAGAATTAGGAATAAAGCCCGGAAACGGAATAATGATAGGCAACGATTACATAAAAGACATCTGCGGAGGAAAAGATGCCGGATTATTTACTATCTTTCTTTCCACAAACAAATCAGCCACAGATTTTCCTAAAGCTGATAGGATTATTGGTTCTATGGCTGAGCTGCCTGGAGTTGTAAGGGATATAGGGTATAGGGTATAGGGTATAAGGTATAGGGTATAGGGTATAAGGTATAGGGTATAGGGTATAAGGTATAGGGTATAAGGTATAGGGTATAGGGTATAGGTGTCGGTCATAAAAACTTTGACAGTTTTTTATTCCTAGACAAGGGTATATATAGTAATTCATTATCACATTGGCACATTGGCATATTATCACATTGGCACATTATCACTTTATCTTATTATTCTCAAACAACAAATGCCCTCCGTTTACGCTAATTTTCACCATAGAATCCTTAGTAATTTTGCCTTTCAGTATCTCTTTTGAAAGTTCATTTAATACATATTTCTGGATTACCCTTTTCAGTGGTCTTGCTCCAAACTGTGGGTCGTAGCCCTGCTCAGCAACCCAATCCGCTGCTTCCGGTGTAAGTTCTATCTTTATTCCTGAGTCGTTCAATAATTTGTCAAATCTTCGAATTTGTAAGTCAACAATTTCTCTTATTTCTTCTTTATCAAGTGGTTTGAACATTATAATCTCATCTATTCTGTTTAGAAACTCAGGTCTAATAGTTCTTTTTAGCAGGCTAAATACCTCATCACGTGCTGATTCAATAATAACATCGCGATTTTCATCACTCATTGTTTCAAATTTTTCCTGAATAAGCGATGAGCCAATATTGGATGTCATTATAACAATGGTGTTTTTAAAATCAGCTGTTCTGCCTTTATTATCGGTTAGCCTACCTTCATCAAGCACTTGCAGCAGTATATTAAACACATCCGGGTGTGCCTTTTCAATTTCGTCTAATAGCACCACAGAATATGGCTTTCTTCTAACAGCCTCAGTAAGTTGTCCGCTTTCTTCATAGCCAACATATCCCGGAGGCGCTCCAATCAGACGGCTAACTGTATGTCTTTCCTGGTATTCCGACATATCAATTCTAATCATAGAATGTTCGTCATTAAACAGAAACTCAGCCAAAGCTCTTGCAAGTTCTGTCTTGCCAACACCTGTGGTACCAAGAAAAATAAAAGAACCTACAGGCTTTTGTGGGTCTTGTAGTCCTGCGCGACTGCGTCTGATTGCATCTGAAACAGCCTCTATAGCATCATTTTGCCCCACAACTCTTTTGTGCAACTCTTCTTCAAGATGGATAAGTTTTTCTCTCTCGCTTTGAAGCATTCTGCTAACAGGAATACCTGTCCAGCGTGCAACAATATCTGCTATATCTTCGGCTGTTACTTCCTCTTTAATAAGCGCTGAAGATGCCTGCATTTCCTGAAGTTGTTTGTTGTAATCCTCGAGTTGTTGCTCAGATTCTTTAATTCTGCCATACCTTATTTCAGCAACTTTTCCAAAGTCACCGCTACGTTCTGCATTGTTTGCTTCAAATTTTAAATCTTCAATAGATTGTTTTAGTTTTTGAATTTTATCAACTACAGCCTTTTCGCTTTCCCATTTAGCTCTAATTGAGTTTCTTTGTTCGGTATGATTGGCAAGCTGTTCATTAATTATACTCAGCTTTGTTTTATCTTTTTCTCTTTTGAAAGCCTCTCTTTCAATCTCCAACTGCCGAATCTTTCTTTCTACCTCATCAAGTTCTTCGGGCACAGAATTCATTTCCAGCCTCATCTTAGAAGCTGCTTCATCAATAAGGTCTATAGCCTTGTCGGGCAGATATCTGTCTGAAATATACCTTGTAGAAAGGTCAACAGCGGCAATTATAGCCTCATCTTTAATCCTTACCTGATGATGAGTTTCATATCTTTCTTTCAGTCCCCTGAGGATAGAAACAGCATCTTCTCTTGTTGGTTCTTCAACCAATACATTCTGAAACCTTCTTTCAAGAGCCTTGTCTTTCTCGAAATATTTTTGATATTCTTTAAATGTAGTAGCACCAACCGCTCTGAGTTCTCCTCTGGCAAGGGCGGGTTTTAGGATGTTTGCAGCGTCCATTGCCCCATCACCGCTGGCTCCGGCTCCAACAAGGGTATGAATTTCATCAATAAACAGTAATATCTCTCCATCTGAAGCAATAACTTCCTTTACCACAGATTTTAGTCTTTCCTCAAATTCTCCTTTATACTTTGCACCTGCAATCAAAGAGCTCATATCCAAAGAGAATATTTTCTTTGATTTAAGATTTTCGGGCACATCTCCGTTAATAATTCTGTGAGCAAGTCCTTCTGCTATAGCAGTTTTACCAACTCCAGGCTCGCCAATCAATATCGGATTGTTCTTTGTTCGTCTGGAAATTATTTGCAACACTCTTCTTATCTCATCATCACGACCTATAACCGGGTCTAATTTTCCTTTAAGTGCAAGTTCATTTAGGTTTTTTGTATAACGAGACAGAGCATTATAAGTGTCTTCAGCAGTTTGGCTATCAACTTTTTGCCCTTTTCTTAAATCCAAAATAGCTGTTTTTAAGGAGTCTTTTCTTATTCCACTATCAGTTATCAGTTTTGATGCCACATCATCTCCATCTGAAATTGCAAGCAATAGATGTTCTGTAGCTACAAATTCATCTTTAAATTCAAGGACAATTTTTTCGGCTTTTTGAAATATCTTAGCGCTATTCTGCGAAAGATAAACCTCTCCACCTGAAACTCTTGGTAGAGATTCTATAATCCTGTCTAATGCGGCCTGAAAGTTTGTACTGTTTGCTTCCAGCTTTTTAAATAAGTAGGGTATAACATTCTCATCTACAGAAAAAATACCTCTTAGAATATGAACAGGTTCTATCGCCTGATGGCTATATCCCATTGCAATTTCTTGAGCCTTTTGAACAGCTTCCTGAGCCTTTATTGTGAATTTATTGAAGTTCATTTTGTTAAAATTTTATAGATTCAACGAAGAACTATCAAAAAAAAATCCAAATCAAAAACAAAGACATGAGCTGCCAAAATGGCTGATAATTAGAGATTTGCAATGATTGAGTGCGACAATTTGTCTTATGTAATGCTAGGGTATGAAAAGATGTGGCAGGGTTGTATGAGATTATACTTTAATCCCAGTTCGCTTTATAGTTTCAAGAAATCCTGATTGATCATTATTTTTATCAATCAGTATAGGTTCAATTCGGTCATCAATCTGACGTCTGATTTTCCACAATAGTGGATTAACTGCAAAAAAGTCATCAGAAACATTATTTACAACAATAGCTACATCAATATCGCTATCATCATTATAAGTGTCATCTGCATAAGACCCAAACAAATAAACACTATCAAGATTGAAATGTGGTTGTAATAATAATTTGTATTGAGAAATTTTCTCTATAGCTTCAGCTTTATCCATTTCTGTAGTTCTTTTGTTTTGTAAATTATATCCAAACATCTTTCATGAGTCAGACTTTTCATTAATCTTTCTTTATGTGAAGGATATCTTGCTTCAATATTTAGAGGCTCTAATTGGTCTATGAAATCTTTTTGCTCCTCAGTAAAAATATCATAAAATAATCCCTTTTTTGCCAAAAAAGAAAGACTGTGAGAATAAGGTGCGATATCTGAAGTAAGTTTTACAAAATATGCTTTAAAAATCTTCTCTATCGTTTGATGACACATAAAACCAACATATAGATACCGTTTACTTTCGAGCATGGCTATTGCTGTTTCTAAATCATAATCAGAAAGCTCTTGCCAATATTTGATTTTACCATCCATAATCTTATTTTATATACAAATATAAAGTAATTTAAGCAAAAAAAATAAGCAATAAAAGAAATCACTATTATCCGACTAAAAAGTAATTTTATTCTTTTTCAAACGTAACTACCAGATAAACAGGCATTATGATTTTATTTTTAAAAGCCACCCCCTATATAAATTGCAGGTTATACTGCAAATTTATTGGAGGAGAGCCTGTTCGTTTTAAATAATATCGGTTCGTGCTTCTTAGTAATTCAAACACATCCAACAAGCTTATCAGATGTATCCTTACTAAGGAAGCTACCACCGAAAACGCTTTTTTAGTTTGTGCCATTCTTTGTATTACAG